>CAMLEO010000004.1 GCA_946478975.1 uncultured Steroidobacter sp. | reverse complement strand
CTATTGACAAGACTCCGCGACGAACGCGGCGTAGGTGCGAAGGGGGCGGCCGAGGATTGTTTGCAGACGTTCGACGGCGCCTTTGGAGCCGTGCATGCCGATTGTTTGGATGCCGGCCATCATGAGGCGCATGTCATAAGCCAGCCAGGCGGGGCTGGCCGAGGCCATTTGCTGCTCGAAGGCGGCGAGGTCGTCGCCGCCGTAGGCGATGGGGCGATTCAACGCTGTGCTCCAGGTCTTTGCCGCCGAGGTGCCGGTGATCGTTTCGGGACCGACCAGATCTAACGTCACTCGCGGGAGGGCAGTGGGAGCCCGGTCACGGCGCAGAAGCTCTGCAACCGCGATGTCCGCGATATCTCGGGCATCGATCATCTCCACGCCGGCCGAGCCGATGGGCATGGGATAGACGCCATAGCCTTTGATGACCTGCTCAACCATGCGCTCGTTCTGCATGAAATAAGCAGGGCGCAGGATGGTTGCGGGGATTTCCAGGCTCTCGATCATGTGCTCGACGGTGTGCTTGCCGGTGAAGTGAGGAACGTTGGTGTACTTGTCGGCATGGATCACGGACAGGTACACGATGCGCTCGATGCCGGCCTCGCGCGCCAGGTTTAACGCGATCAAGGCCTGCGTCATCTCATCCGGTGTGACCGCATTGAGCAGGAACAGCGTGCGCACCGATGACAGCGCGGCGCGCATGGAAGTCACATCCGTCAGATCGCCAACGACCTCGGAAACGCCGGTCGGGAAGGTGACCTTGCCCGGTTTGCGAACGAGAGCTTTGACGTCGGCGGACGCGGCGGCGAGGCGTTCGACGACGAGTGAACCAACAGTGCCGGTGGCGCCGGTGACGAGAATGCTCATGGGAATCTCCTGGAAACGTGAGTGACTGGCTGCGGTGGGAGAACGATAAGGTGTTGCAAACCTAAAACGCAGACGCCAGGATCGAGACATGGCGTATCAAGAATGGAACAGTTTGGACCTGAACGGCCTGGCCGATTTCGCGTTGGTCGCGGCGAATGGCGGCCTCGGCAAGGCGAGTCGGGCGAGCGGGAAATCGAAGGCGACCCTGTCCCGGCGCATCGCCGAGCTCGAAGAGCAGCTGGGCATGCGGCTCATCGAGCGCAGCGCCCGCGGACTGAAGCTCACCGAAGCGGGCGAGGTCCTGATGGCCCGGACCGAGGGGCCGATGAACGAGGTGATGGAGGCGATCACCGCAGCTCGCGAAGGGCTGGCCGCACCTCGGGGCCGCCTGCGGGTGGCGGCGCCGGCGTTGTTTTCGCAGCTCGCGATGGGACGAATCAGCGCCGAGTTCTGTGCCGCCTACCCGGATGTGAGCTGCGAGGTGCTGGCGGAGGACCGCATGGTCGATCTGATCGAGGAGCAGTTCGACGTCGCCATTCGGATCAATCCGAAGCCGGACAGCAGCCTGGTCGGCCGATGTTTTGCGAAGGACCGCTTGGTCGTCGTGGCCGCTCCTTCGATACCGATGCCGAGCCCGGGCGGCACCAGGGCCGTTCCTGGCATCGTGTACTCGGCCTTCCAGCCGACGCTCTGGACGCTCGACGACGAACGTTTGGTGCTGGAGCCCATTCCAAAGCTGAAACTCTCCTCGTTTTTAATGATTCGCGACGCGGCTGTCGCAGGTGCCGGCGCCGCTCTCATTCCGCAGTCCATTGCATGGGACGCGCTCACTCGGGGGGAGTTGATCCAGTGGGGCACGATCGCAGGCCCGGAGGTCGAGCTTTGGGTCCTACATACGTCGAGACGCCTGCCCGCACCGAAGGTGCGTGCGTTCGTCGAATTCATTTGCAATCGATATCCGGAGGAATCGCTAGTGCTGAAGGGATGAGGTCAGTGCGCGAAATATAGCGTGATGTGCCGGCGCCTACGGGGAAGGCGCTCCTTCCGCTGTATTGACTATGCACCGCCCCCGAGTAGTCTCGAACGCCCCGCGATGATTTCGTGTCTTCTCGGATCCATCCCAGGATGAGCACCTTCCCCTCGACCTTGTCGGCGTTCTGCTCCGGCAACGTTGCACTGTCCGAAGTGCTCAACGTGTTGCGCGCGGACCTCAGTCGCGACCGCAATTCGATTCCGGACAGCATTTCGCTGGTCGACCAGGCCTGGCGATCCGGAAAAGTCGGGGACTCGGCATATCGCGCACTGCGGGACACGATCACCGGTTTCGACATCGATCATCCCGACACGGCGCATGGTGCACGACAGGAAGCGTGGGCGCCGATTCGCGCCACCCGGCACACCGATCATGATCACGAAGGCGAAGGCTATACGCTGATTCGCCCATCCCAGCGGCAAGCGCCGGAGCACATATCGATCGCGAGCAACCGTTCCACCGGTGGGCATGCATCATGGCCCGACGTACCGCCGCTGGATGTCGGGCTCGGCACGGTGCTCAAGGAGCGCTTCATCCTGGAGGAGGAGATCGGGCGCGGCGGGATGGGAACGGTGTTCAAGGCCCGAGATCTGCGCAAGGAGGAAGCGCAGGATCGCGATCCGTTCGTCGCGGTGAAAGTGTTGAACGAGGATTTTCGCAAACATCCCGAGTCGTTCAAGGCGCTGCAGCGTGAAGCGAAGAAATCACAGGCGCTGGCGCATCCGAATGTCGCCAGCGTGTTCGATTTCGATCGCGATGGATCGACGGTCTTCCTGGTGATGGAGCTGCTGGAAGGTCCGTCGCTGCAGTCGTTGATCGAAAGCCGCGCAGGGCAGGGGCTGCCGCGTTCCGAAGTCCTCCGAGTTGTTAGATCCGCCGGCGCTGCGCTGGAGCATGCACACAAGAAAGGTGTGATTCATGCGGACTTCAAACCTGCGAATGTGATTCGAACGTTCGACGGCACGGTCAAAGTGCTGGACTTCGGCATCGCCAGGGCATTTCAGCCCAGAACGGATGGAACATCGCGGACAACTCGATTCGATGTGACGTCGTTGCGCGCGCTGACGCCGGCGTACGCGAGTCCGGAGATGCTGCTCGGTCAGCCGGCGGATCCGCGAGACGATGTGTTTGCTCTCGCGTGTGTGACTTACGAGCTGCTCTCCGGTCGTCATCCATTCGGTTATGGAACGGCGCTCACTGCGCAGCGTGAAGGGGCCAGGCTGGTTGCGATCGAGAACGTCCAGCGCAAGACCTGGCGAGCTTTGCAGCACGCGCTCGCGTTTTCCAGAACTGAGCGCACCGCATCCGTCTCGGAGTTTCTCAACCAGCTGGAGCCTGCGGGCCGCATCGGCTCGCGTGTGATCGCCGCCGCTGCCAGCGTGTTGCTGTTGGTAGCGGCAGGAGCTGCGGTGTACTTCGTCGCCAATCAAAAAGAGACGAGCACGATCGCGGTGAAGGAATCTGCGCCTCCGCCCGTCGAGACACCCGTTGCAGCAATGCCAGTCGTGGAGCAGCCGCCTGTGCCCATGCAGGTTGCGCCTGCTGAGCAAGCACCAAAGGCGCCGGTCGCACCGGTTGAAAAGGAAAAGCCCGTAGTGGCTGCCGTTGAGCCGCCTCGTCCAGCACCGCCACCCCGTGAGCTCTCCGCGATTCAACTCAAGGAGCGGACCATCTCATTGGCGCGCTCGGGCGAGATCCCCGATGCCATTGCGTCGCTGCGAGACTTGCGAGCGAAGGTTCCCGCCGAAGACGACCCGATCAATCAGGAAGCAACTGCAGCCGTTGCTCAAGGCTACGCGCAGCTCGCGGAACGCGCGGTCGCGGAGGGCAACTATTCCTCGGCCATCGCATTGATGAGCCGTGCCAGCGAGATGGCTCCGAACCAGCCCAGCTTTACCGCGCGAAGTCAGCAGATCGAGCGGATCGCGCATCTTTCCGACTCGCTCGAACGCGGCACCAATCTATCGGCGGACGCATTGCGCGAAGAGTTAGGGAAGATCCGCGAGAGCGAAGGGCCTCAGTACTATTCGGTGCGCTCGCGACTGGCGAACGTGATTGCACAACGAATTCAAGCGCGCCAGGAAGCCGCGCCCGCGGAAACAAAAACACTGATCGATCTGGCGCAGGAGTTGTTCGGTGGCATGCCGGAGATCGATCGCCTCGGCACCACAGACCACGCGGTCGCTTCTGAGTAGATCCCATGACGATGTTTCATGCGGGCAACCGCGAGTTGCAGCAGCAGTTCGGCTCGACCGCGCTGGCGGATCGGCTGGTCGAGCGCCTGCGTCGATCCGAGTTCAACGATGAAGATCGGGACTTCATTCAATCGGTGGAGTTTTTCTTTCTAGCCACGGCAGCGCCGGATGGCCAACCGGATTGTTCTTTCAAGGGCGGGCCGCCGGGTTTCGTGCGCATCGTGCAGCCGGATCTGTTGATCTGGCCGGACTACGACGGCAACGGCATGTTCAAGAGCCTTGGAAACATTGGCCAGAATCCGGCCGTCGGTTTGTTGTTTATTCGGATGGGAGCGGCGCCGAAACGGCTGCGCGTCAATGGACGTGCGGAAGTTGTATTGGACGATCCACTGATGAGCGAGCTACCCGGCGCCCAGGCAATCATCCGAGTGACGCCGGTCGACATCTTCCCGAATTGCCCACGTTACATCCCGGACCTCGCAGCAGGCACACCGTCGCCGTACATTCCTCGCAGCGATCAGCCGCCGCTGGAACCGGGTTGGAAATCGAATGCGGCGTGGAAAGAAGTCGTACCGCCGAGAAAACGCTGACTGTCTACATCTGGAAACAGTTGCGGCGGCTCCCCAGGAAACACAAACTCCGCCGCGCGGGTGAAGGGCAGCATCGATTGCCCACCTAGTTCCACGAGTACCACGATTGTCGCGATCTGCGTGCAGGTAAATGCACTACCTGCGCATAGCCTTGGGACCCTGCGTTCAGGGGTTCTCCGATGGGATCGCTGCGAGTGGACTTGTAACTTCCCCGTTCCGCTTTCGGCCCGAATGCGCACAGACGCATACGACGAGGAAATATTAGATGACCCACGACTCGCCGATGATCGCCTCCACATCTTCCGCAGCAGACTCCGTCCGCCGTTGTTTGCTCGCTGTCACTGCTGCGGCTTCCGCCGCAGCGTCCTTGAGCGCTGGCGCCATTTCCGTGATTCCAGAGGCGTCGAGCCATGGAGTTTCTACACCGGCGGGCCGCGGCGGCGCGGTTTATCGAGTCACCAATCTCGCATCCGACGGCGCAGGATCTCTCAAAGCTTGCGTGGACGCGACCGGGCCCCGCGTTTGTGTGTTCGAAGTGTCGGGCACGATTCGTTTGCCGGATGATCTCACGCTGCGCAATCCGTTCCTCACCATCGCGGGCCAGACTGCGCCATCGCCGGGCATCACTTTGCGCGGCGCCGGCATTCTGGTCAAAACGTCCAATGTTTTGATTCAACATCTGCACGTGCGTCCGGGCGACGATCCCAGCGGCGAGGCGCCGATCAATCGCGACGGTTTGAAAATCTCCGGTCCGCCGGACGAGGCGCCGATCAGCAATATCGTCGTCGACCACTGCTCGTTCACGTGGTCGCTCGACGAAGTGGCCAGCGCCTGGCAGCAGTGGAACAACATCAGCCTCATCAACAACATCTTCGCCGAGCCGCTGCACGACTCGATTCATCCCGAAGGCAAGCACGGCTTCGGGGTGCTGATCGGACCGGTGAACGGCAATGCGACGCTCGCCGGCAATCTGCTGGCGAACATCCAGTCGCGCAATCCGATGACGGCCGCCACGCGTGTCGCCATCGTGAATAACGTGGTCTACAACTGGGGCAACACGGCGGTCGATCTGCAAAGTCACGGCGCGGTGACTCAGAACTCGGTCGTGGGCAACGTGTTCCTGCGTGGCCCGGACACGGCGGGCGAGGCGGCGCCGATCGGATTGCGTGCGGACTCAACCACGCTGCGGCCCGGCGCCAAAGTGTTTCTTTTAGACAATCATGGACAGGAGTCGACCTCCGATCCGTGGTCGCTGGCGGGTTCAATCTATGGCTCGCTGCAGCTCACGAACTTTAAATCCAACTCGCCGCTGGCTTGGCCCGCGGGCATGACGACGCTGCCGAGCTCGAACGATGTGGTGCTCAATCGCGTGCTGAAGAACGCAGGCGCACGGCCGGCTGATCGCGACACAGTTGATAGTCGCATCATCGAGCAGGTGCGTAATCGCACTGGCCGCATCATCAACTGCGTCGCGCCGAACGGCACGGCACGTTGTAGTCGAAACGGCGGCGGTTGGCCTTCGGTGCCTGAGAACCGTCGCGCGCTCACGTTGCCCGCCGACCCGAATGGAGTCACAGCGAGCGGTTACACGAACCTCGAACTGTGGCTGCACGACATGGCGGCCGATGTCGAAGGCCGCTCGCGCAAAGGGCCCGCAGCGCCGACGCTCACCCAGCGTTAGTTGCAACTCGACAGCGAGTTGATCCAATCGCGGATCAACTGCAGTCCGTCGGTGTCGACTCGGGCGCCGATCGGCGGCATCGCATTCGGAGTTCCTCGCGAGTTCATGCGCGTCGGGATCACGGACCGATCGGCCGAGCCCGGCGCGATGAGCCGAGCATTGGCGATGCCGAGATCACCGAGCGTGGGCGCGGCGTCGCAAGCATTCGTATTCGCGAGCGGCGTCGAATAACGCAGATCCATGTTCGCTGTCGTCGGGCCGCCCGGACGATGGCATTGCGAGCAGTTCGTGTGCAGATACGCGCGAGCTCGCTCGTTGAGTGAGCCAGCCGTTCCGGTCGGATTGGGATAGGCCACTTCAGCCGACGGATCGGCGATCGGCGGCGACAGCACATTGATCGAATTCAACGTCAGCAGCTGATGCGCGTCGCGGCCGGTCTGTGGATAGGTGATATTGGTTGCGAGTTGTTTGTTCTCCAAGCCGAGCGATCGGCCGGCAGCTTCGGTGTGACACTGCATGCACTGAGCTTCGCTCGGATAGATCCACGTCTGGCTGCCGATCGTCACTTGCTTGCCGCCGCGAACCAGCGTCGCGTCCGTGCCTTGCGCATTCCATTCATAGCTGTAGCCCGCCCACACGCCGTCCGGGTGACGCATGAACAGCCGCGTCTCGATCAGACGATTGTCGAGGCGGAAGTTCTTCATCAGCACCGTGCCATTGGGGAAGTCCCAATCGCCGTCGGCCCCGATAGTGATGTTCTGTCCGTCCGGAAGAGCGATCCAGCGCTCTTTGGCGGCACCGTCGGACCAGAAGGGCGCGCTCGGGGTGTAAGGAATGAGCCCGCCTGCTGGCTGCGTCGGGTTCGCCGAGTCGACGCAGCCGGTCGCGGAGAGTTGCGTGGCGACGCCTCCCGATGCGCCGCCTGAACCGGTGATCTTGTGCAGATCGCCGCGCATGTTCACGACATACACTTCGCCGTCCTGGTCTTCGGCGAATGAAGAAACATTCAAGCCGGAGTCGTAGCCGGCATCCATGTTCATGGTCGGCGCGGTGTCGTTGGGAATGTTCCAGATGCGCCCGCTGACGAAATCGGCAAACAGATATTGGCCGACCAGGCCGGGAATCGCCGAGCCGCGATACACATAACCGCCGGTGACTGCCTGGCCGAGCGAATGTGTGTATTGAGCGATCGGCGGCAGGAACGTACCCACGGGCGTGCCGCAGCTTCTGCCTGTGTTTTGCGTACCTTCGTAGCAGCGCCAGCCGTAGTTGCCGCTGCGTACCACGCGATCGACTTCTTCGATGGTGCTTTCGCCGACGTCACCCAGCCAGATCTCACCGGTCTGCCGATCGAAGCTCCAGCGCCAGGGATTGCGGAAGCCCCACGCCCAGATCTCGGGACAGGTTTGCGTCCCGGTGCCGTTGCCGTTGCACAGGCCGGTACTGGAAGCGTAGGGATTATCGGCGGGAATGCCATAGGGCGTGGAAGCTGTCGTGCCGCGAATATCGATGCGCAGGATCTTGCCGAGCAATGTTTTCAGATCCTGAGCGTGGTTGCGGGTTGAAGTATTGCCGTCGCCGGTCCCGAAATAGAGATAACCGTCGCGGCCCACGATGATGTTGCCGCCGTGATGATGCACATTCGGTTTCCAGATGGTCATGAGCACGCGCTCGGACGCGGGATCGAGCGTCAGGCCGCCGTCGGGCGACGTGAATTGGGAAAGATGAGTGTCCGGTCCGCCGCCGTTGGTATCTAAACTGGTGTAAACCAGGTACACGCGCGGTGTCGTCGGGAAGTCCGGATGAAATGCCATGCCGAGCAGGCCGCATTCGGCGCAGGTGGATTGCACTCGCGCGGCGATATCTACAAACAAGGAGGAGGCGGCGACGGCCGGATTGTTTTCAAACACGCGCACGGTGCCGAAGCGTTCGACCACGAACCAGCGGCTGGAATCGTGCGGCGCCTGGATCATGAGCAGGGGATTCCGGCTGCTCTTGGTCACCGGATCCTTGAACGAAAGATTTGGAAACACTCGCTGCGTGGCGATGCTGGCGCCGCCCGTCGCACGAGCTGGCGCGATGCACGTTGGATTGCTGGGGCGTTGATCGAGGCCGACCGTCGGCGTCGATGGTGGCGGCGTCGGCGGAGGCTGCGGCGGATCGGGTTGAGACGGCGGCCCAGGTGAGCTGGGTGGAGGCTCTTGCACGGCTGCTCCACCGTCGCCGCCACCGCCGCCATGACAGCCAGCGATCAGTACAGCAAACGACAACAACATCCCGGTTGCGCACCTGGCCAGAGGCATGGGGGCTTCCTCGTACTTATTTAACGCTCGCCCGCAATTCCGTAAGTGCTACGCCCCATGCGTCAGGTTCGTTCCCACAACTTGACCACAATGTTTTATGGATGTTTGTTTCGCTCCGCGGGCCCGATACACAAGTGTTGTCAGATCGACGCTGCGTCAGTGGCTTCCTTACGCAGCCAACGGCAGAAAGCGTCGACAGCCGGAGTTGCTTCGGAGCCGTGGCGACGAACGATCCAAAAAGCGTAAGCATTCGGCAGGGAATGTTTGAACGGCCGGATCAACCGACCGCGTTGTAAATCTTCCTCGACGAGCGGCGCGACGCCCAATGCCACGCCGTGCCCGGCAACCGCTGCTTCCTGGGCCAGATAAATACTCGCGAACACCGGGCCGCGCGCCGCATCGATGCGTGTCGCGCCGGACGCTTTCAACCAAGCCGACCAGTCCGGCACGCCCGGGCGGCCCGTCGCGCTTTCATCGTGAAGCAAGGTGTGATGTCGCAGGTCCTCCAGGCTGGTGAGATTCAGAGCAGGAGCGCAGACCGGGAAGACCGGTGCGTCCATGAGCCGTTCCAAAGCAACGCCGGCGTAACCACCGGGCCCATAGCGAACTGCGACATCGACATCGCCGCGAGCAATATCGGCCAGCTCATTTCCTGTCTGTACGCGCACTTTGAGATCGGGATGATCGCGATGGAAACGATGCAGCCGGGGTGCGAGCCATTTGGCAGCGAACGATTCCATCGTGCTGACGCGTAGATTTGCCGCGGCCGGCGCAGTGGCCCGATCGAGCGCCAGTTCGAGCAACCCAAATAACTCGCTCAGCGATGCAGCCAACGCTGCTCCTTCATCCGTCAGCGCGATCGAACGGTTGCCGCGATTGAACAGCTTCACTCCGAGGTAAGCCTCCAGTTGCTTCACCTGGTGGCTGACTGCGGCCGGCGTAACGAACAGCTGTGCGGCCGCCGCCTGGAAACTGAGGCACCGGGCCGCTGCCTCGAAAGCGCGGAGGGCATTGAGCGGCGCGGGGCGGCGGGACTTCACGATCTGGCTCGGCTTACTTTTTCTCATGCGATCGATCAAAAGATCTCGTTTGTCGCGCTCGCCGGTCTCGACAACCATGGCTGCCGTCGAAACGACGGGAGTGGACGGTGCGATTCGAAGAGCTGGCTGCCAATGTACTGATGTTTGTCGGCGATGACCACGAGTCTGTCGCGACGGCGTTCATCGATGGCGACGACGTGCTGTTGGTCGACTCGCTCGGCTGCATGGAGGACGCGCAGTGGCTGCGTCGAGTCTTGTGCGAAGACATGGGCAAGACGGTTCGAGTGGTCGCGGCGACTCATTTTATGTCCGACCACATGGCTGGCCTGGCGCTGTTTCCGAACGCGCTAACCATCGCTCAGCGCCACTACAGGCATACATTCCTGTCGCAGAACGAGCGTGTCGACGAGTTCTATCGCGAGCCGCAAGTGACGTTCGACAGCGCGATGACACTGCGCTGGGGGCAGCACCAGCTGAACTTCATTCACAATCCCGGCAAGACCGTGGATCACGTCAGCGTCGATGTGCCGACCGCCGATCTGCTTTGCGCCGGCGACAACATCGTTGGAAACATCGTCTACCTGTCCAAAGCGGATCCGATTGCCCTGCGTGCCGCAATCGTTCGCATGCGTCAG
Source organism: uncultured Steroidobacter sp. (assembly GCA_946478975.1). The sequence continues at coordinate 59,400 of CAMLEO010000004.1, read as the reverse complement.
TTCGGTCGCAGCGCCGTGATCGGCGGGCACATGGGGCGGTTTCCAGCAACCACGCTGGACAATGCGATTCATTACTTGGACCGGCTGTGCGAAGCGGTGGTCGACATTCGTGCCAATGCGTCGCCGCGCGAGGTTGATGAAGGCATCGGTGCGATTCGCATCGAGTCGTGCCTGGCGCCGAACGTCGAGCCTAAGCCGTTCGAACGCGAATGGCATCAAAACAATCTCGAGGTGATCCTCGCGCAATCGATCTTCGCGCTCGACGCATCAATCGCATCACGAGAGGTTCGCGCATGAACATGCGTCGACGAGAATTCTTGGTCGCGTGCGGTGTGTCGGCGGCCACCGTGCTTTCGAGCACACGAGTGTTTGCAGCAACCGCACCCACAGACGGCCTGCGAATTCAGCGGCTCGCGTGGGCAGGCATTCGCCTGCAGCTTCCGCAGGCCACGTTGTTCATCGATCCGCTGATCGATCCTGATTCCTGGGGACCTGCGCTCGCAGATTCCATGATTCCAGTCGGCGATGCCGTAGGCGATACGTTTGTTTTGGTTACTCACACGCATCCGGATCATTTTGATCCGAAAGCGGCGGCGCAAGCGCTGAGCAAAGGTGGGACGCTGATCTATCCGGCAGGAACGAACCCGCTGCCTGTTCCACAAGGAGCGCGAGCACGAGCGGCTGCGTTGTGGGAACCGCAACTGCTTGGCGACTTCACGGCCACGGCGGTACCTGCGGCGGACGGCTATGGTGATCCGCAAGTTTCGTGGGTGATCTCGGCCGGCGGTCGTCGCATCTTTCACGGCGGCGACACGCTGTGGCATGGATTCTGGTGGCGCATTGGCCGTCAGTTCGGTCCCTTCGACGTTGCCTGCCTCCCGGTGAACGGTGCGAAGTTCGGTTGGCGCAAACCAGTGAGCGGTCAGCCAGGCGTGCTCACACCGGAGCAGGCGGTGGCCGCCGCAACGATTCTCGGCGCGCGACGCATCGTTCCGATCCACTACGGCGTCTCAGGGCTGGGCGATGAGTACGTTGAAGTCGAGGATCCGATCGGCCGCTTACGCAAGGCGGCGCAAGATCGATCCCTGTCCATCCAGCCTCTGCAGCCAGGGGCCTGGATGGACTGGGAACAAAAATAACTACTCGCCGAGTCCGGGCACCGGAAAGGCTTGGCAAAGTGCGCGAACTTCTTCATGCAAGCTGCGCAGCCTGGCGGAGTCGTCGTGAGATCGCAGCGCTTGCACGATCCACTCCGCGACTTGTGTCATCTGCGGCTCTTTCAATCCGCGCGTGGTCATTGCCGGCGTGCCGAGTCGGATGCCGCTGGGCTTCAACGGCGGCCGCGGGTCGTCAGGGATCACTTGTTTGTTTACGGTGAGGCCGGCGAGATCGAGCGCCGTCTCCGCGACACGTCCGTCGATGTCGAATGAACGCACCACGTCGATGACGATCAGATGATTTTCCGTGCCGCCGGTGATGAGGCTGCAGCCGCGCTTCAGCAGCTCATCGGCTAAGGTCCGAGCGTTACGCACGACTTGCTGCGCGTAAGCTTTGAATTCAGGTTGGGCCGCGAGCTTCATCGTCACCGCGATGCCGGCGACCGCATTCATGTGCGGGCCGCCTTGCATGCCCGGAAACACGGCAGCATCGATCTTCTGTGCGAGCGACGACTTGCACAGAATCATTCCGCCGCGCGGTCCGCGCAGCGATTTGTGAGTTGTGGTTGTGACGATGTCGAAGCCGGCGTCCACCGGATTGGTGAGCGCACCGCCCGCGATGAGGCCGCCGACGTGCGAAACGTCCGCCATGCAGAGCGCGCCGACGTCATCGGCAATCGCTCGAAAGCGCGCGTAATCCACTTCGCGTGGATAGGATGAGTGGCCGCAGAGAACAATCTTCGGCCGTACTTGGCGGGCGGTGGCGAGCACGGCGTCGTAGTCGATATAACCTTCCGGCGCGACGGTCTTGTAACGTACGAAGTTGAATATCCGCCCCATGCACGACACCGGCGCGCCATGAGTGAGATGGCCGCCGTGCGACAGGTCCATTGCGAGCACGGTGTCGCCGGGCGCAAGGCACGCCATGTACGCCGCTTGATTCATCGGCGAACCGCTGAGCGGCTGCACGTTGACGTGCTCGGCGCGGAACAATTGCCTGGCGCGTTCGATCGCGAGCGATTCGATGCGATCGGTGAACTGCTGGCCGCCGTAGTAGCGCCGGCCGACGTAGCCCTCGGAGTATTTGTTGGCGAACACGGAGCCGTTGGTGGCGTACACCTCGGGAAAGGCGTAGTTCTCGGACGGAATGAGCTCGAGCCCCTCGCGCTGGCGTTGCTCTTCGCCGATCACGGCGGCGTAGACATCGGGGTCGGACGAGCGGAGTAAGTCGAATGAGATCTGCATGGCGGCGCTCCTTCGAGAAGGTGGACGTGGTGCCCAGGCGAGCGGCCGCAGCGGGTTGGATCCCGCACGCATGCTTCCCGATGGTGTGCTCCATCTGACGCCAGTCACATGCGCGGAGCGGATCCTACGCTAACGATTTCGGAGACTGCAAGCTGGCACGCAAGCCGTTGGCGTACAATTGCTGCGCGTAAGTTAAGGAGCGGCGCGCGTCATGGCCATCGACTACGACAAGCTCAAGAACATGAAGATCGAGCCGGTGCGTCACACCTATACCCGGCGTGACACCATGCTGTACGCGCTCGGCCTGGGCGTCGGCGCGACAAATCCCATCGACCCTGGCGATCTCAAATATGTGTATGAGAAATCACTGGTCACGCTGCCGATGCAAGCGGTGACGCTGGCGGCCGGTGCGATGTTGTTGGCGCAGCCGGAGTTCGGCATCAACTATCGAATGCTGCTGCACGCGGAGCAGTCGTTGTTGTTGCACGAGCCACTGCCGGTCGAAGGCACGGTGATGAGCGAAATCTCTATCGACGAGATTTACGACAAGGGCGCGGAGAAGGGCGCGATTCTATATATGACGCGCAAGCTGTTCGACACGGCGTCCGGGGATCTGCTGGTCACATTGGGGATTGTTTCTTTTCTGCGCGGCGACGGCGGATTCGGCGGCAAGAGCGAGGGTGCACCGAAGCCGCGTGCCGTGCCGGCCGATCGTCCCGCCGATATGACGATGGAACTGCCGTCCACGCTCAATCAAGCATTGATCTATCGTTTGTCCGGCGACTACAACCCGCTGCACATCGATCCGGAAGTCGCCGGCGTCGCCGGTTTCGATCGGCCGATCCTGCATGGCCTGTGTCATTACGGCATGGCCGGGCGAGCATTGATCAAAGCGCTGTGTGGTGACGACGCATCGCAACTGGCCCGGCTCGACACGCGCTTCACCAGCCCGGTGTTTCCCGGCGAGCCGCTGCGGCTGGAGATTTGGAACATCGGCGCCGGTGATGCGTCATTTCGAGTTGTCGCCAGCGATCGCGGCACCATCGTTCAGGACTTCGGTCGCTGCGAGTTTCGGATATAGGTTCACATCATGTTTGCAGCTTGCGGCGTCATCACGCTGACCACCGACTTCGGTCCCCAGGGCCCGTTCGTCGCGACCATGAAAGGTCGCATCCTGACGCGCCTGCCCGAGGCGCGCATCATCGATGTGACTCACGATGTGCCGGTGTACTGGCCGGCGGAGGCGGGTTTCTGGCTCGCGCGCGCCTACAACTACTTCCCGGAAGGATCGGTGCACGTGGCCGTGGTCGACCCGGGCGTCGGCACCAAGCGCGACATCATTGCGGTGGTCGCGAACGGCCATGCGTTCCTGGCGCCGGACAACGGGCTGCTCGCGCCCATCGTCAGCAAGGTGCCAGCGGCGGAGATCTACCGCTTCGACGCCACGCAGGCGGGCAAGCGGTTCAAACTGCCGCCGGCCAGCGCGACCTTCCACGGGCGGGACATTTTCGCGCCGTTGGCCGCGGAGATGGCCGGCCGACGCGCCAGCCCGGCGGACCTGGGGCCGCGGACTCACGACATCGTGCCTTCCTGGGTCGACGAGCCGTCGGTCGCCGCGGATCAGGTCGCGGGGGTGGTGATGACGAGCGATCATTTCGGCAACCTGATCACCAACATCGACGCCGCCCTGATCGAGCCGTTCAGCCGGCCGATGGTCAAGACCGGCGGCCACACGTTTGCGCTGAGACGCACCTACGGGGACGTGAGCCCGGGCGAGTTCCTGGCCCTGGTCAACTCCTTCGGCGTCGTCGAAATCGCCCGTGCGGAGCAGAGCGCGGCCGAGGCGCTGGGGCTGGGCCGGGGGGCTCCGGTCATCGTCACTAACCCCGGTTAATGGACGGTTAACTGCCTGTTCTTTGCGCCCTGCGCCGTGTCGAACTATTTGCAGGCGCGCCCCTCCAAGCCATTGAAAACCGCCGTGCATCGTATATAGTCCGCAGGCTTCGGGCCCTGCCGGTTCCCGATGTAATTGATTCGGCTGGAATTTTTCAGGAAAGCCATGATGGAGAGAGACGACGATCACTTCGATCTCGATGATGACTTCGTCGCCGAAAGCGACGAGGACCAGAATTACGAGAAGTTCATCGACGCGGGCGCCCGTCGCGCTCGGCCGAGTGCCGCCGCCGCGGCGAAGAAAGGCAAAGCGGCCTGGAGCAAGCTCGAGGACGTATTGGCCGACCGACGCCTGAAGAAAGAGCTGAACGACTTCGAGGAAGAATAGTAAGGTTCCGCGCGGGCCGTCCGAGGCGTCGCGCTCTGATTCCCTGTCTGCTCCCGAGCCTGCGCAACACGAGGCCGGCGAGCCAGGACGCGGTGCGCGCAGTCATGCGGCGACCCCAACTGAGAACTGGCCGAACCCTCGGCCGATCCTGACGCGTTCCTGGCCCCCTCAACATAAATACAGAGTTGCGCAATGACGATGGCTGATTCCACGCCCGCGGCGTCGCCGTGGGTGGTCCTGAAGTTCGGCGGCACTAGTGTTTCCTCGGTCGCCAATTGGAAAAACATTGCGGCGGTCGTCCGCGACCGGCTGGCCGAAGGGCTCAAACCTGTCATTGTTCATTCCGCGCTGTCCGGCATTACCGATCGCCTGGAGCAACTGCTCGCGCTGTCGCTCGACACCCAGAGCAACGAAGCGCAGGCGGTGATGAATCAGATCGAGCAGCGCCATCGCGACCTGGCGCGTGATCTCGGCGTGACGCCCAGCCAGGATCTGGAAGAACAGTTCAAACGATTGCGACAGATCGCGGCCGGCATCGCGCTGGTCGGCGAAGTCAGCGAACGTTTGCGTGCTCGCGTGATGGCGCAAGGCGAATTGATGGCGACGCGGCTCGGTGCTGCGTTCCTCAACGCTCAAGGCTTGGATACGCAATGGGTCGACGCGCGCACCGTGCTCAAGGCGCAAGCGCTGCGTAACGCGAACGTGCGTTCGAGCTATCTGTCTGCAACGTGTAATTACGAGCCCGATCTCGAATTGCAACGACGCTGGTCGTCGCAGGGCACGGTGTGGATCACGCAGGGCTTCATTGCCAGCGACGATCATGGCGACACCGTGCTGCTCGGTCGCGGCGGCTCGGATACTTCCGGAAGTTACTTCGCCGCGAAGCTGCGTGCGCGCCGCTTGGAAATCTGGACCGACGTGCCCGGCATGTTCAGCGCCAATCCGCGTTCGGTGCCGACGGCGCGTTTGTTACGTGCGCTCGAATATGACGAAGCGCAGGAAATCGCCAGCAGCGGCGCCAAAGTTCTACATCCTCGCTGCATCATGCCGGTGAAGCAGTACGGCATCCCGCTGTACGTGTACGCGACGCAGACGCCGAAGCTCGAAGGCACCGTCATCACCACGCACGGCGGCAACGTCGCAGCGCAGGTGAAGGCCGTCACGATCAAAAAGAACATCACGCTGGTGTCGATGGAAACCGTCGGCATGTGGCATTCGGTCGGCTTCCTGGCCGATGCGTTCCAGGTGTTCAAGGATCACGGCCTGTCGGTCGATCTGGTGTCGACTTCGGAGACCAGCGTCACTGTGTCGCTGGATCCGGCAGCGAATACGCTGGACAAGCCGACGCTCGATGCGCTGGTGGTCGATCTCGGCAAGCTGTGCCGAGTCGAAGTCATCGGACCGTGCGCGGCGGTGAGCCTGGTCGGAAGAAACATTCGCGCCATTCTGCATCGGCTCGGCGACGCGCTGGAGCTGTTCGAAGAACAGAAGATCTACCTGGTCACGCAGGCGGCCAACGATCTCAATATCACTTTTGTGATCGATGAAGCGCAGGGCGACCGCCTGGTCTCGCGCCTGCACGACATCGCGATCCAGAAGATGACCGCGGATCGAGTGCTCGGCCCGACGTGGGAAGAGTTGTATGGGCCAAAGGACAAGGCCGCCAACGATCTGAAGCAGTGGTGGCACGATCGGCGTGACGACCTGGTTTCGCTCGGTCGTGAGCACGGCGCCGCGTTTGTTTATGACCGCGCGACATTGACCAAGAAGGCGAAGGCGCTGCGCGCGCTGCCGGGCATCGAAGGCGTGTTCTACGCGCTCAAAGCCAATTGGCACCCCGAAATCATCAAGCTGTTCCATGCCGAAGGGCTGGGCTTCGAGTGCGTCTCGCGCGGTGAGGTCGAGCACGTGATGAAGGCGGTGCCTTCGATCGAGAAGCACAAGATCCTGTTCACGCCGAACTTCGCGCCGCGCGATGAGTACGTGTGGGGCTTGAGCCAGGGAATCTACGTGACGCTCGATAACTTGCATCCGCTCAAGGCCTGGCCGGAGCTGTTCAAGAATCGCGAAGTGTTCATTCGCATCGACACCGGCTACGGCCGCGGCCATCACGACAAGGTCCGCACGGCCGGCGTGCATTCGAAGTTCGGCGTGCCGTTGTTCGAGATGGATGAACTGGAACGTTTGATCAAAGCTGCGGGTGCGAAGGTTATCGGCCTTCACGCGCACACGGGCAGCGGTGTGTTCAGCGTCGACAATTGGAAGACTGTTGGCGACACGCTCACTGCGCTCACGCAGCGTTTCAAAGATGTGCGTATCGTCGATGTGGGCGGCGGTCTCGGCGTGCCCGAGCGGTTGGGTCAGCCGGGGGTGGTGCTGTCAGAGTTCGGCGAAATTCTCGCCGGCTTGAAGGCGGCGCATCCGAAGCTGGCGCTGTGGATCGAGCCAGGTCGTTACCTGGTCGCCGAGGCTGGCGTGCTGCTGGCGCAAGTCACGCAGCTCAAAGGCAAGGGCGAGGTGCACTACGTCGGCGTCGCCACCGGCATGAACTCGCTGATCCGCCCGGCCTTGTACGGCGCGCATCACGAGATCGTCAACTTGTCGCGCCTCGACGATCTGCCGACCGAAATCGTGAACATCGTCGGCCCGATTTGCGAGTCGGGCGATCAGCTCGGCACCGATCGTTTGCTGCCGCCGACTCAAGAGGGCGATGTGCTGCTGATCGCGACCGCCGGTGCGTACGGCCGCGCGATGAGCTCACGTTACAACCTGCGTGATCCGGCGCCGGAGTTTCTGATCTGATCTAAAACGCCGCCGATGGCGGCGCGGGTACTTCCTGTACCCGTTAACTCAATGTTTGCAGCAGCAGCTCAGCCTCGGTGCTGAGCTGCGCTGCCTGGCGGCCGATGACTGGATCGGTTTTGAGCTGGCGCAGGCTGGTGACGCTCTTTTCCAGCTGCGCGACTGCATCCTGCTGATGTTGTGCTCGCCGCTTTTGTTCGCGCTTTGCCAGCAAGGCGTGCGTCTTGCCGAGACGTAGCGCCGTTGCGCCCGGTAGCAAACGTACTTCAGCAATGTCGGTCGGTTTCGCCGGCGACGCTTTCGCAATCAATCCGTCGGCGCGCTGCAGATGTGTCAGCGCCTCATCCAATTTGCCGGTGAGCAAATAACTCGCGCCGAGCTGATTCAGTACATACGCCACGGCGAGCGGCGCCTGCTCGTTGGCAGGATCGGCCTGACGTAATGCTTCCAATCGTGCCAGGGCTGTGTTCGCGTGCGTCAGCGCAGTTTCCGGCTCGCGCAGTTCGTTATAGATCTCGGCAAGCGTGCTGTGGATGAATGACGACGCGCGCTGAATCTCGGCGCTCAAAGGGTTCCCACGCAGCAAGTCCTCGGCAATGTCGGACGCGCGCAAGTAATAGGGCAGAGCTTCTCGCGGCTGCCGCGCCTCCTGCATGAGCACTTGCCCGGTGCGGCCGTAAACGAGCGCGAGATCGCGCCGAGCGGCTGGATCGTTCGGCTGTGACTTGGCGAGGCTCTCGAACAGCGAGCGGCCGCTTTCGAGGGCAGTCAGCGCACGTTTTGTATCGACCGGACCCAAGGCACTGCCGAGCGTTGTGTACGCGACCGCGAGCAACTCACGATCAGCATCAGTGGCGTGCGGCATTGGAGCGAGTTGCTCGCCAATGCGCACCGCCGACTCGGCATGTTCGATCGACTCGACAACCTGGCTTTGTGCCGAGAGCAGCTCGCTCAGTGCCACGTGGCTGCGAAGGAGTTGCGCTTTGTCCGCCCGGTCGTCAGTTCGCGCGGCGATCTTTTGCCGCAGGCGGAGGGCGCGACGATAACTCTCGACAGCGCCTTGCGTGTCGCCGAGGTTCGCGCCGAGATAGTCGCCCTGGACATCACCAAATTTTTGATACGCCCACGCCAGATCGCGCTGGAACTCGATCGAATCGTTGGCCTCGCTTTCCAGCGCCGAGATGTGCTTGAGCGAGTTTTCCACCAGCAGTTTGCGAACGGCGGTCGCACCCGGCAGGTTCGTGGCCGCGTCGTAAACATCTCGCAAATAGGTGTTCGTCAGCTCGCGAACTTCACGCAGGTGTCGCTCGGCGCGAGCACGCTCGACACGTGCGACGTGAGTCTGCCAACCGGTTGCGATGACGCCCGTCATCATCGCGACCGCCAGCAGGCTGGTGGAGATCGACGCAGCCAGGTGACGCTGCACGAACTTCGTGAGTCGATACGTCGGCGTGCTCGATCTCGCCTGCACCGGCAAGCCGCGTAAGTAGCGAGTGAGATCTTCCGCCAAGTGCTCGGCCGAGCCGTAGCGATCGTTGGGCTCCGGCCGCAATGCTTTCATCACGATTGCATCCAGATCGCCGCGGACCTGGCGAACCGCTTGCTGATAGAAGGCGTTGCCCTTAGCAGCCTTTTCACTGGGCAAGCGCGGCTCGCGATAAGTGCGCTCGTCGGCAATGTCGGTGATGAAAGAGTCGCGAGAGGTATCGAAGGGCAACGCACCTGCCAGCAATCGATATAACAGCACACCGAGCGAGTACACATCGCTAGCGGTCGTGATCGCCTCGCCGCGCACTTGTTCCGGGCTCGCGTATTCGGGCGTGAGCGCGATCCAGGTCAGCATGGTGCCGACCACATTGTCGCTGGGATTGGCGTTCAACAGCTTGGCGATGCCGAAGTCCAGCAATTTCACGACGCCGTTGTCGGTCACCAGGATGTTGTTGCCTTTGAGATCGCCGTGAACCACCAGGTGCTGGTGCACGTAGTGAACAGCGCCGCACAGCGTGCGCATCAGCTCCAGCCGTTTGCGAATGCCGATCGAGCGTTCTTCGCAATAGGAATCGATGGGGCGGCCTTCGATGTACTCCATCACCAGGTACGGCGCCTGCGTGTCGGTGACGCCGCCGTCCAGCAACTGCGCGATGTTCGGATGGCTGAGCTCCGCGAGCATCTGCCGTTCGGCGCGAAACCGTTGCAGCAGTGATTGCGTGTGCAAGCCTGGCCGCAGCAGTTTGATCGCGACTCGCTTGTGATACTGATCGTCGTCGCGAACCGCCTTGTAGACGTGGCTCATGCCGCCGCGGCCGATCTCGCTGACGATGCGATAAGAGCCGAGGCGTCGGCCTTTCCACTCTACGGACGAGGGCTCCTGGTCGCTGGGTTGGGTGAAGCCGCTGGTGCGGGCTTCGGCTTCCAGCAGCGAGCACACTTCCGCCAATAATTCGTCGTCCGCGCCGCAGGCGAGGCGCAGATAACCGATGCGTTCTTCCGCCGGATGCTCGAGCGTGGCCGCGAAGACCCGTTTGATTTGTTGCCAGCGCTGTGAGTTCATCGCTGGTGAGAATTCTAGCAGCTCGCGCGACCGTGGACTCGTCAAACGAAAGCGGGCCCGTGGGGCCCGCAGGTTTGCTCGTCAACCGCCGCCTGGCGCGGTCACTCTTCGTTCGCCATCATCATGCGATGGCCTTCCCGCAATTCCTGTGCGGTCAGCGTCCCATCGCCGTCCTTGTCCATCTTGCTGAACATCTTCTTCGCACCAGCCTCGTATTCCGCGGCGGTGAGCTGGCCATCGCCATTGGTGTCCATCATCGCGATCTTCTCGCTGGAGGACATCATCCTGCCGTGCATCTTGCTGTCGGCCTGGCCGCTTTGACCATACGACTTGTCCGCGGCGTTCTCCTTGTCGTGGCCGTCTTCGTTACGTGCGGTGGTTGCGTCCTTGTGATCCATGTGATGTTTCATCATCGGATTCGCCGCATCCATTTCCGCGGCCGTCACGCGTCCATCGCCGTTCGCGTCCATCTTGGTGAACATCTGTTTGCAGGCCGCGGCATGCTCGGCCTCGGTGACTTTGCCGTCGCCGTTGGTGTCCATCATTTTCATGTGATCGTCTTTGCTGCCGCCGGCCAGCGCGATCCCGCACAGAATGCAGGCCACGCCCACCGGGATGATCTTCGAAGCAAACGAGTCCATGGGAAGCCCTCGCAATGAAGTGAGTTCCCACGTAACGAAATTGCGGAGGCGGGGTTCCTGCGGAAGGACTACCGCGGTCTCGGGCTAAGGCTCGTCCGACACGCTGTCAGCGCAATCGCGCGTTACCGCTTGGCGGCGTGGCGACGCTCCAACTCAGCGACGACATCAGATAGAGAGAGCTGGCGGCTCTTGAGCAGCAATGTGAGATGGAACAGCAGGTCGGCAGCTTCGCCGATCAACTTGTCGGGCGTCTGGGTGACGGCGGCCAGGGCGACTTCGACGCCTTCTTCGCCGACTTTCTGCGCCATTCGCGTCGGGCCCTCGGCCCACAAGCGAGCGGTGTAGCTGCCTTCGGGGCGGGCGCTGACGCGCTGCTCGATCACGGATTCGAGCTGCGAGAGAAATGAGAGCTTCGAGGCCGTGGTGCCGACCTCGTCGCCGAAGCAGCTGTCGGTGCCGTCGTGACAAGTGGGGCCGTCCGGAGTGGCAGTGACCAGGATCGTGTCGTTGTCACAATCGGCAACGGCGTCGACCAAATGCAAGAAGTTGCCGGAGGTTTCGCCCTTGGTCCACAGGCGTTGTTTGCTACGGCTGTAGAACGTCACGCGCTTCTCGCCCAACGTCGAGCGCAACGCTTCGCGGTTCATATAGCCGAGCATCAGCACTTTGCCAGTGCGCGCATCCTGGACGACGGCGGGCAGCAGACCATCGCCTTTGCTCCAGTCGAGCGATTCGACTCGTTCCAATTTCATGGCCGGACCTCGACCCCGCGGCCGCGCAGGTAGCTCTTCAGATCGGGAATCAGCAGTGCGCCGGTGTGAAACACACTGGCAGCGAGTGCGCCGTCGACTTTGGCTTCGTTGAACACGGTCGCGAAATGATCGCTGTTGCCGGCGCCGCCCGATGCGATCAACGGCACACGACACTGCGCACGGACCGCGGACAGCTGGGCGATGTCATAGCCCTGACGCACGCCGTCGCTCGCCATGCAATTCAAAACAATCTCGCCGGCGCCGCGCTCTTGCACCTCACGAACCCAGTCCAAGGTCTTGCGCGCCGTGTTGCGAGTCCGCTCCGGATCGCCCGTGAACTGATAAACATAGTAGTTGCCATCGACCGTCTGGCTGTCGATGCCGACGACCACGCACTGAGCGCCGAAGCGTGCGTTGAGCCGGCCGATCAACTCGGGATCGGCCAGGGCAGGGGAGTTGATGGAAACTTTCTCCGCGCCTTCGCCCAGGACTTCTTCGGCGTCGGCGACGCTGCGAATGCCGCCGGCCACGCAGAAAGGAATATCCAGGATGCGCGCGATACGGCGAATCCAGGTGCGATCGACCGAGCGGCCATGCGGGCTCGCGGTGATGTCGTAGAACACCAGCTCGTCGGCCCCTTCGTCACGGTAGCGCGTCGCCAGTTCGAGAATGTCGCCCACGACCACGTGATCGCGGAAGCGCACGCCCTTGACGACCTGCCCGTCTCTTACATCGAGGCAAGGGATGATGCGTTTGGCAAGAATGGCCGCAACTCCTGAGATGAGATTTTGTTTTCCAACAGCGCTTTGCCGCTGATCACGGCAGCGACACCGCAATCGCGCAGCGCCGTCAGATCACGAGCCGTCGCGACACCGCCGGAGGCCTGCCATTGCAGCTCCGGAAAACGGCGCACGGCTTCTGCATAAAGCTCGCAGTTCGGACCGGTGAGTGCGCCGTCGCGCGCGACATCGGTGCACAGAACGTGAGTCAAACCGGATCGCAGGAAACGTTCAACTGCGCTCCACAACACGACGCCGCTCGTCTGCTGCCAGCCATGCGTCGTGAGCATGGGCACACCCGCTGCATCGAGTCTCACATCCAGCGCCAGCACGATCCGAGCCGGATCGACCTGCTGGAACCAGGGAATGACTTCATCGGGCGAGTTGATCGCAACACTGCCGATCACCGCGCGTTCGACACCGCTTTCTAACAACGATTGCACGCGCGAGAGCGAACGCAAACCGCCGCCGACTTGCAGCTTCACCGAGCGGTCGGACGCGAGTTTCAAAATGGCATCGCGGTTGGCCTGCGTGCCGTCCTTGGCGCCGTCGAGGTCGACGACGTGAATGCGGCGCGCGCCGAGGTCGCGATAACGCTGCAGAATTTCCGCAGGATCGTTGGAATAAACGGTCTCGGCTGCGAAGTCGCCTTTGAACAGGCGCACGCAGCGGCCGTCCTTGAGATCGATGGCTGGGATCAGCTCCATGGTCGTCTATTGCAACTGAATGAAGTTACGCAGCAGCAACGAGCCGATGCGTGCCGAACGTTCGGGATGAAACTGCGCGCCGAACACGTTGCCGCTCTGAACGAGCGCGGAGAACGGCTCGCCATACGTGCTGGTCGCCAGGGTCAGCGGGCTGACGGGCGCGGAATAGCTGTGCACGAAATAAACATGATCGCCCGGTGCAATGTCTTTCAACAACGCCGAGGCGCCAGGATCGAACTCCAGTTGATTCCAGCCCATGTGCGGCACCGGCAGATCGTCGCGATCGGCAAAACGACGCACGCGTCCCGGCAGCAAACCGAGGCAAGGCACTTCGCCTTCTTCGGAAGATTCGAACAGCAGCTGCATGCCCACGCAAATGCCGAGCATGGGCTGACGCAGATTACGAATCGTATCCACCAGGCCCGGCGTGCGTTGCAGGCGGGTCATGCAATCGGCCGCGGCGCCGACGCCGGGCAGAATCACATGGGTCGCTGCGCGAACTTTGTCCGGATCGGTGGTGAGCTCCGAGGCTGCGCCGAGACGGTCGATCGCGTATCGCAAGGAAGCGATGTTGGCGCCGCCGCTGTCGATGATGACGAGTCGCATTAGAGCGCACCCTTGGTGCTGGGAAGCTCGGTGTCGGTGATGCGGAATGCCTGGCGCAATGTGCGGCCGACGCCTTTGAAACAGGCTTCGATCATGTGATGCGTATTCTCGCCGTTGACCTTGATGTTGATGGCCGCGCCCAGCGTCTCGGCGAGCGAGCGGAAAAAGTGAGGCACCAGTTCGGTGGGCAGCTGGCCGACGCTGTCGCGGCCGAACTGGCCTTCGAACACGAAATACGGCCGGCCCGACAGATCGATAGCGACTTGCGCGAGCGCCTCGTCCATCGGCAACAGAAAACCGTAGCGATGAATGCCGCGCTTGTCGCCGAGCGCTTGTTTGAGCGCTTGTCCCAAAGCGAGCGCGCAGTCTTCGACGGTGTGATGCTCGTCGATGTGCAAATCGCCCTTGCAGGTGAGTTGCAGAGAGAAGCCGCCGTGTTTGGCGATCTGCTCCAGCATGTGATCGAAAAAGCCCAACCCGGTCTCGATGTGGATCGGCAACTCGCGATCCAGGTTGACGTCGACTTTGATGTCCGTTTCCTTGGTCTTGCGAACCACGGAGGCCACGCGAGCAGAGCTCGCCAGCCGAGCCACGATCTCCGGCCACGTGTCTCCCGGTGTTTCCTCGGTGCGCACGCGAATGCCTTGAATGCCGAGATTCCGGGCGAGTTCGAGATCGGTCTCGCGGTCGCCGATCACAAAGCTGCGTTGCTTGTCGATGGGATTGGCACGCAGGTAGTCATCTAACAAACCGGTCTTCGGCTTGCGGCAATTGCAGCCGTCGGCGGGCGTATGCGGACAAATGAACTCGGCGGCGAACGTGATGCCTTGCGAAGCCAGCAGGTCGCGCAGGAAGTCGTGCGGTTCACGGAACGTCGGTTCGGGGAAGCTGGCGGTGCCCAGGCCGTCCTGGTTGCTCACCATGATCAGTGTGTAACCGGCGTCGCGCAGTCGCTGTAAACCGGCGATCACATCCGGCACCAGCCGAAACTTTTGCAGGCTGTCGATCTGCTTGTCCGCCGGCTCGACGATGATCGTGCCGTCGCGATCGATGAATAGAACGCGCTGGCCGCTCATGCCGCTGCTCCCGATGCTGCCTCGATGCCTTCGAGCAGGCGATTGTTTTGCTCTGGCGTGCCGACCGAGATTCGCAGGCAGGTGCTCAAGCCCAGCTGCGAGCGTGGGTCGCGGATGATCAGACCTGCTGTCATCGCCGCACGCAGCACCGCATCGGCATCGAAGCAATCGACCAGAATGAAATTGGAGTCGCTGCTCCACACGTGCCGGATCAGCGGCAGCGAGCCGAGCTGCTCGATCAGTCGCGTGCGTTCGCTCAGGATCGACGCGATGCGCTCCTTGGACTCCGCGACGTGTTGATCGTCGGTGAACTTCAGGACCGCTTCGATCGTCTGGGTCGGCAGCGAATAAGGAGTAATGACGCGCGCGAGCAAACTCACAATGTCTTCGTGCGCGAGCAGCGCACCACAACGCGCACCAGCCAGTGCATATGCCTTGGACAGCGTGCGCAGGATGACGAGGTTCGGGAAGCGTTCCAATTCGCTCGCGAGGCTGGGCACGCCGGCGAATTCGATATAAGCCTCGTCGACGACGATCAAAGACTTGTCGCTGAGCTGTCCGCACAACACTTCGATCGCGGCACGCTCCAGGAGATTGCCGGTGGGATTGTTGGGCGTGCAGATGAAGACGAGTTTGACGTTCTCGTTCCAGGCGGCCAGCACTCGCTGCACATCCAGCTCGAAGCCGCGCTCTTTGATCAGCGGCACTTCGATCACGCCGGCGCCCTGAATCTTCGCCGACACTTTATACATGCCGAACGTGGGCGGGCAGATGAGCACGCTGTCCACACCCGCGCGACAAAACGCACGCACGAGCAGATCGATGCCCTCATCGCTGCCGCGTCCGGCGAGCACATTCTTCGGCGCCACGCCGTAAAGCTGCGCGAGGTGCTGAATCAGTTCTTCGGGCTGAGGCTCCGGATAACGATTCAAACCGGCGTGCGTGGCATCGCCGTCCGCGCGCCACGGCATCTCGTTGGCGTGCATGCGTTCGAGCGTCGGCTCCCACGCCGCGTGTTGATACGGCTGCAGGGAAAGGATCTCCGGCCGGGCCAGCTGCAAAATAGGAGTCATGATGAAGTCGCGAGTTGGCGCAAACGAACTTGAACTGCGTTCGCGTGCGCATCCAGGCCTTCCAGGCCTGCAATAGTGATCGCTGTCGGGCCGAGGTCGCGCAGACCGTCGGCGCTCAGCTCTTGCACCGTCATACGTTTCTGAAAATCGACCAGCGACAGACCGCTGTACGCGCGGGCGAAGCCATACGTTGGCAGAACGTGGTTCGTGCCGCTGCAGTAGTCGCCCATCGTTTCGGGAGTCCACGCGCCGAGAAACACCGAGCCGGCGTTGCGAATGTGCGGCAGCCAGTCGCGCGCTTTGGAAACTTGCACGATCAGGTGCTCAGGCGCATACGCGTTGCTCAGTTCGAACGCCGCTTGCAACGAATCGACAACAAACAAACGAGCGTGATTGATCGACTCTCGCAGCGTGCTCTCACGGCCGAGGTGTTGCATCTGGGATTCGAGCTGATCGAGCGTTGCTTCGGCGAGCGCACGCGATGTGGTGACTAGTATGGCTTGTGCGTCGGCGCTGTGTTCGGCTTGCGCGAGCAGGTCCGCCGCCACGAACTCCGCGTTCGCGGTGTCATCGGCAATGACCAGCACTTCCGACGGGCCGGCAGGCAAATCCAATGCGGCGCCATCCGGATCGTTGGCCACCAGGATTTTCGCGGCTGTGACCCAGGAATTGCCAGGGCCAAACACCTTGTCGACTTTGGGAATGCTCGCTGTGCCATAGGCCATCGCCGCAATCGCTTGCGCTCCGCCGACCTTGAACACGCGATGTACGCCGCACAGCTTTGCGGCGACCAACACTGCAGGATCTGCAGTGCCATCCTTTCGCGGCGGCGTGCAAACGATGCGCGTCGGGCAGCCTGCGATGCTGGCGGGTACTCCAAGCATCACAATTGTCGAGGGCAGGGGAGCGACGCCCGCGGGAGCATACAAACCCACGGCATCGACGGGGCGGAAGTGACGTTCGCAGATCACGCCGGGCGAGGTCTCGACGCGCAGCGGGTCGCTCAACTGGGCTTGGTGGAAACGACGCACGTTGCCGATCGCACGTTCGAGAGCTGCACGTTGCTCCATCGTCAACGCGTGCTCGGCGGCGGCGAACTCAGCGGCACTCACTTCGAGCGACGTCAATGACACGCCATCGAAGCGACGCGTGAAGTCGAGCAGCGCTTCGTCTCCTTGCTCGCGGACGGCTTTGATGATTTCGCTGACGCGTTGATGCAAAGTGTCTGCACCCGTTTGCGCCGGACGCCGCAAGGCGCTCCGCCGCTCGGTCTGCGACAACGTTGCCCAATCCAATATCGCCAGCTGCATCGCTTTACTCACGCCAGCATCTTCTCCACCGGCAGCACCAGGATGGCGCTGGCGCCGGCGCCCTTGAGACTTTCCAGGGTCTCCCAGAACACGTTCTCTCTGCACACCGCATGCACGGCGACTTTGTCGCCGGTGCCGTCGAGCGGCACGATGGTCGGCGACTCGCTGCCGGGTAACAGCTTGCGAATGTCGGCGAGCTTGGACCGCGGAGCGTGCAGCATGATGTATTTGCTTTCCTTCACCTGCTGCACACCGTCGATGCGCATGCTCAGGCGATGGATCCAATCCTGTTTCTCCGGCGACACCGGCACCGGTGTGGCGATGATCGCCGCCTGGCTTTCCAGGATCGTTTCCGCTTCCCACAAGTGATTTGCGAGCAGCGTCGAGCCGGTCGAGACCAGGTCGCAAATGAAATCGGCGCGGCCCAGGCGCGGAGCGATTTCAACTGCACCGGACAAAGTCACAATCTCCGCCTGCACGTCGCGTTGCCGCAGGTAGCGGGCGAGGATGTTTGGATAAGTGGTGGCAATGCGCTTGCCGTGCAGCGATCGCGCATCTTTGTACTCGACGCCGTCCGGCACGGCGATCGATAAACGACAGCGGCCGTAGTCGAGCGTCATCAGCTGTTCGAACAACGGTTGCACGCCGCGAGCCTGGAAAGCGAGGCGTTTTTCTTCGATCACGTTCAGACCGACGATGCCGAGGTCGCAGACGTCCTGCTGCACCAGGTCCGGAATGTCGTCATCGCGCACGAACAGCAGGTCGAGCGGCATGTTTTCGCCGTAACACATCAGCTGGTCCTTGCCGCGGCTGTACTTCAAGCCGCAGCGGACCATCAGGTCCAGCGAGTTTTCGGTCAGGCGCCCGGACTTTTGCAGGGCGACCTTCAAACGGGTGGCTTTATCGATCATGGTCGCGCGCGCCCTGAGTCATTGGATTCCTTCATGCGTTCGGCAGCCAGCGTATAGCCGCCGTTGCCATTGAGCAGATAACGGGCGACGCGGCCGATGGTCGTGACGCTGACGCCAGTCTGCTTGTGAATTTCCCGGTACGGCACCCCTTGCTGGAGCAGGGCGACGACCGCCCAGCGGTCAGCCAGGGCCTGCAGCTCGGCCGGCGTACACAGGTCACGAAAGAACGCGCGGCATTCGTCGATGCTACGTAACGTCAGGATGGCGCTGAACAGCGCCCGTTCCGCCAGCGCCTCCTGGCGTGGCGTCAATGCCCGATGCTCTTTCATGGAGATCTGCTGTAATAGTGTGCTAGTACGTTAATACATTAGAGCGGCCGCGGCAAGTTGCTTGACCTGGCGAACGCCCAGACCCTAGACTTCCCGACGCTCATCGAGACCGGCTGAGGGTCAGGCCCTTTGAAGCCGGGGCAACCGTCGAGACTAACCATCTCGAAAAGGTGCCAACTCCTGCGGGGAGCTCGCTCAACAGCGGGCCCCGACAGATGAGTTGCTGTGAAGCTGCCTTGGCTGCGTGCTGGGGCGGTCGGTCACGGCGACCTGCCTCTACGGACCTCCGTGGGGTTTCTGCGATGTGCGAAACCTGTCCAGCCTGCCCGATTCCGGGCGCTGGAGCGACACGGAGTGATTCGATTCATGAATGCTGTGCCCGAGCAGCCTCTCGGCGCCTTCGAGGGCGTGCTGGAGCTGCCTAGCCCGTTACCGCTGCGCTTTGGCGGCGAGTTGACCAATGTGCGCGTCGCCTGGCGACTGCTCGGCGATCCAGCAGCGCCGGTCGTGGCGGCGTTGGGTGGCATTTCCGCCGGGCGCGCGGTGACCGATCACGCCGGCAACAAAGGCTGGTGGAGCGACATCATCGGCCCGGGCCGTGCGCTGGACAGCGACCGTTATCGAATTCTCGGCATCGACTTTCTCGGCGGCAGCGGCGGCACCACCGGCCCGCGAGCTGGCCAGACTGACTTCCCTACGATTGCTTCGCACGACCAGGCCGAGCTCCTGCGTCGGGTCATGCAGCACATCGAGATCGAGTCGCTGGCCGCGATCGTCGGCGCTTCATATGGCGGCATGGTCGCGTTGGCGTTTGCCGAGCGCTTCCCGCAGCTGGTCGAGCACATCGTCGTGATCAGCGCCGCTCATCGCACGCATCCCATGTCGACAGCCTGGCGCAGCGTGCAACGGGCCGTCGTGCGATATGCGGCTCAAAAAGGCGAGGGCCCTGAAGGTTTGCGATTGGCGCGCGCGCTGGCGATGGCGACGTATCGCAGCTCGGCTGAATTCGAGCAGCGCTTTCCCGGTCCCGCGACCCGCGTCGACGGCCGGTTCCAATTCCCGGTCGAGTCTTATCTGCTCGCACGTGGCGATGCATACGCCGCTGCATATATTCCCGAGGCGTTCGTGTGTCTGTCCGAATCCATCGATCTGCACCAGGTCGAGCCGGCGAACATTCGTGTTCCCACTTCGCTGGTCGCAGTGATCGAAGATCAGTTGGTGCCGCTGTCCGATATGCGAGCGCTCAAACAGAGCCTCGGCGGCCCGGTCGAGTTGGTGGAGCTGTCGTCGCTGTACGGGCACGACGCTTTCTTGAAAGAGGCGCAGGTGCTGCGCCAGGTGTTTACGCGTGCGCTGTCTGGAGATGTGAAATGAGTTGGGAACCTTCGCCGGCGACTCGCGCCGTCCGCGCCGCGCTCGAATCGGATACTCAGCACGGCGCCGTCGTACCGCCGCTGCACTTGAGCTCCACCTTTTCGTTCAAATGTTTCGGCGAGAAGCGCAGCTACGATTACACGCGCTCCGGCAATCCCACCCGTGATGCGCTCGGCGAAGCGATTGCATCGCTCGAAGGTGGCGCAGGCGCCGTCGTTACTTCATCCGGCATGTCGGCTGTGCACCTCGCGTGTCAGCTGCTGTCCCATGATGATTTGCTGATCGCGCCTCACGACTGTTACGGCGGCACGCATCGATTGTTTACCAACCTGGCGCGGCGAGGGCAGTTGCGCGTCGAGTTCGTCGATCAGACCAATGAAGCCGCGTTGTCAGCCGCGCTGGCGCGCAAGCCGAAGCTGGTGTGGGTGGAAACGCCGAGCAATCCGCTCCTTCGCGTCGTCGACATTCGCAAGGTTGCCGAGAAGGCGCATGCGATCGGCGCATGGCTGCTCGCGGACAACACGTTCCTTTCGCCGGCGTGGCAGCAGCCGCTGTCGTTGGGTGCGGACTTCGTGTTGCATTCGACGACGAAATATTTGAACGGTCACAGCGATGTCGTCGGCGGCGCCGTTGTGTCGGCCACATCCGAGCTGCACGAGCGCATGGTGTGGTGGGCGAATTGCATCGGCGTGACGGGCGCCCCGTTCGACAGCTTCATGACTTTGCGTGGGCTGCGAACTTTGCATGCTCGACTGCGCGTTCATGGCGAGAACGCAATGCGGATCGCGCAAGCTCTTAACGATCATCCAGCAGTCAAGAGAGTTTATTACCCGGGCTTGCCGTCGCATCCTCAACACGAGCTCGCCAAGCGTCAGCAAACCGGCTTCGGTGCGATGCTGAGCTTCGAATTGCGAGGCGGCGTGCCGAACGTTTGTGCGTTCCTCGAAGGATTGAAGGCGTTTTCGCTCGCCGAATCGCTCGGCGGCGTGGAAAGTTTGGTCGCTCACCCGGCGTCGATGACTCACGCTGCGATGGATGCCGAAGCTCAGCGTGCCGCCGGCATCAGCGAGACGCTGCTGCGAATTTCAGTTGGCATCGAAGCCGTGGAAGATCTGCTTCAGGATCTGCGCGCCGGTCTCGATCGCGCGACTGCTGTGCAGTAATCACATTCTTCGCAGATTTCATGCGCGCACGTGTAATGTGCGCGCATGAAGACTCAGATCACCGAGCTGCTCGGCACGCGTTATCCGATCGTTCAAGGCGGCATGCAGTGGGTCGGCACTGCTGAGCTCGCATCGGCGGTTTCGAATGCGGGCGGCCTCGGCATTCTCACAGCGCTGACGCAGCCGACGCCCGATGCTCTTCGCAACGAGATCGAACGCTGCCGATCGATGACCGATCAGCCGTTCGGCGTGAATCTCACCATTCTTCCGGCGATCACACCGCCGCCTTACGCAGAATATCTGCAAGCCATCATCGATAGCGGCGTGCGCGTCGTCGAAACGGCAGGTAACAACCCGAAGGAGTTCGTTGCCAGGCTCAAGGAACGCGGCATCAGGATCATTCACAAGTGCACGTCGGTGAGACATGCATTGTCGGCCGAACGCGCCGGCGTCGATTCAGTGAGCATCGATGGTTTCGAATGCGCAGGCCACCCCGGCGAGGACGATGTTCCTAATTTGATTTTGATTCCAGCCGCGGTGCGCGCACTGAAGATTCCTGTGATTGCCTCCGGCGGCATCGGCGATGGGCGCGGCATGGCGGCGGCGTTCGCGCTCGGCGCGCAGGGAATCAACATGGGCACGCGCTTCATGGTCACCAAGGAAGCGCCGATTCACGACAACATCAAACAAGCGTTGGTGAAAGCGGGGGAACGAGACACCAACCTGATGTTTCGGACCATGCACAACACCGCCCGCGTATTCAAAAACGCGATCTCGAACGAAGTCGTCGCGATGGAACGAAACGGGGCCAAGTTCGAAGACGTGCGGCCGCTGGTCGCCGGCGCCCGCGGCAAGCAGGCCTTGCGGGAGGGCAACGTCGATGGCGGAGTCATCAGCGCGGGGATGGTGATCGGGCTCATCGATGACATCCCAACCTGCGCGGACCTGATCCAGCGGATCGTCGCCGACTGCCGCAAACACCTCCGCGCGGCGGTGGAAATGGCGGGCGACTAAGGGCGCGGATTACCGAGGAGTCGGCAAGATTTACAGGGCTGGGATTGTTGACGCGCGGGAATCGCTGGCCCGGATATTCATGAACGGGCCAGGAGACGCGATAAAACCGGCGGACAAAAACAGGCCGGCGCTAGGCCGGCCTGGGATGTGGCAACTTAGAACCTCTGTCGTGGCGGTGCCGGCCCGTCGTAATAACTGGGGCCGACGCCGACCTTGGGGACTAACCCGACACGAGTCCCGTTTCCACCAAAGACACCTCGACCGTAGTGGTCGAGACATGGAGATTTGCCCGAAGGCTGAAGCGGCGGGAGAGATCGAACCTGCGCGCTCGGGGCAGATCATAACCGGTTCGGCCGGGCTGTGGTCAAGATTATTCTGCGACCGGATAATTTCTTTTGGTGGCGGGTCAAATATGACAGAAATCAACGGGTTAGCGGATCAGCGCAGGATTTTGGCCACGACCGCCTCGCCGGCCTCGGCGGTGCTCGCCGCCTTGGCTCCGGCGGCAATATCGGCCGTCCGGACCCCGTCCGCGATCGCCTGCTGGACGGCTTTTTCGACCATGAGCGCCTCTTCATTCAGGCCCAGCGAATGTCTCAGCAGCATCGCAACGCTGAGGATGGTGCCGTAGGGATTCGCGATGCCCTTGCCGGCGATATCCGGCGCCGAGCCATGAATCGGTTCATACAAACCTAACTTGCCGGCACCGAGCGATGCAGACGGCAACAAACCGAGCGAGCCCGCGAGCATCGATGCTTCGTCGGTGAGGATGTCGCCAAACATATTTTCGGTGAGGATCACGTCGAAGCTCGACGGCTTGCGAATCAGATGCATCGCCGCCGAGTCGACCAGCATGTGCTCGAACTTCACATCGGGAAACTCTTCACGCAGCACTGTCTCGACGGTGCTGCGCCACAGGCGCGATGTTTCCAATACGTTCGCTTTGTCGACCGATGTGATGAATTTGCGACGACCGCGCGCGAGATTGCCCGCCACGCGGGTGACGCGTTGGATTTCTTCGACGGTATAGGTGCACAGATCGCTGGCGGAGTTTTCGGTGCGCTTCTTCTCGCCGAAATAGATGCCGCCGGTGAGCTCGCGCACGACCATGATGTCCGTGCCTTTCAATACATCGGCTTTCAACGGCGATGCATCGTATAGCTCCGCATGCAGCGACACCGGGCGCAGGTTTGCGAACAGATTGAGTGCCTTGCGAATCGCAAGCAGCCCTTGCTCGGGGCGCACCTTCGCATTCGGATCGGACCACTTCGGCCCACCGACAGCGCCGAGCAGCACTGCGTCGGCCGTGCCGCACGCAGATGTGGTTTGCGCGGGCAGAGCGCTCTGTGTCGCATCGATCGCTGCGCCGCCGATCAGGTGATTCTCGAAGCGAAAATCATGACCGAAGCGGGTTGCCACCGCCTCCAGCACGCGCGTGCCTTGTTCCGTGACTTCCGGGCCGATGCCGTCGCCGCCGAGCACGACGATGCTTGCTTGTGTCATAGGTGCCAGATAACAAATACGGGCGAATGAGGGAGGAAATTACAGCGCAGGATGCGCCGCTTCGTAACGCTCGATGGCGGGCGCCTGTTTCAACAGGTAACCGAGCTCGTCGACGCCGTTCATCAAACAATAACGCGCGAAGCCCTCGATGGGAAATTTCGCGCTGGCGCCGTTGGGCAGCGTGAGCGAGGTGGCCGCAAGATCGATCTTCACCTGTGCACCAGGATTGCTCATCAGCCAGGCATGCGTGCCTTCGTCGACGACAATGGGCAGCAGGCCGTTCTTGAGCGAGTTGTTACGAAAGATGTCGGCGATCTCGGTGCTGATGACCGCTTTCAGACCGAAGTCGAGCAGCGCCCAGGGCGCGTGCTCGCGTGAAGAGCCGCAGCCGAAGTTGCGGCCGGCGACCAGAATCGTGCAGCCGTTCGCTTCCGGCTTGTTCAAGGGAAAATCCGCTTTGGGCGCGCCGCTCGCGTCGTAGCGCCAGTCGGCGAACGCTTGTTTGCCCAGGCCTTCACGCGTGGTCGTCGTAAGAAAGCGGGCAGGGATGATCTGGTCCGTATCGATGTTGGTGAACGGCAGAACGACGGTGCGAGACTCGATCGTGCGAATGGGTTGCATGGTCGGGCTCTTTAGTGCGACAGAAATTCACGAGGATCGGCAATCTTGCCGTGGATGGCCGCGGCGGCGGCTGTTGCTGGGCTCGCGAGCAACGTGCGAGCGCCGGCACCCTGGCGGCCTTCGAAGTTGCGATTGCTGGTGCTGACCGTGTATTGGCCACGCCCGGCGGTGTCGCCGTTCATGCCGATGCACATGGAACATCCAGACTCGCGCCACTCAGCGCCGGCTTCGGTGAAGATCTTGTCGAGGCCGCGCTTTTCGGCTTCGCGCTTCACTTGCTGTGAGCCAGGCACGACCAGCATACGAACGCCGCTCGCGACTTTGCGACCTTTGAGCACGTTCGCCGCCAGCACCAGGTCCGACAATCTGCCGTTGGTGCAGCTGCCGATGAAGACGACCTGGATCGGCTTGCCGACCAGCGCTTCGCCGCCGGTCAGGCCCATGTAGGTCAGCGCCTTGGTGTGCACCGGATCGTTGGCGACCGTCGGCACTTTGCCGGTGATCGGTACGACCATGCCGGGGTGCGTGCCGTAGCTGATCATCGGTTCGAGCTCGTTGGCGTCGATGGTGACGACGCGATCGAAGCGCGCGCCAGGATCGGTTTTCAGCTCGCGCCAACGTGCAACGGCTTTATCCCAGTTCGCGCCTTGCGGAGCAAAGCGACGGCCTTTGAGATACGCGAACGTTGTTTCATCCGGCGCGATCATGCCGGCGCGCGCGCCTGCTTCGATGGACATATTGCAAACCGTCATGCGCTCTTCCATCGACAACGCTTCGATGGCGGAGCCGCGATATTCGATTACGTAGCCGGTGCCGCCGGAGACGCCGATCTCGCCGATGATCGCGAGAATTAAATCTTTCGCGGTGACGCCGGGGCGCAGTTTGCCGGTGACTTCGATCGCAAGCGTTTTCGGCCGACGCTGCAGCAGGCACTCAGTTGCGAGCACGTGGCCGACTTCAGTCGTGCCGATGCCGAAGGCGAGGGCGCCGAATGCGCCGTGCGTGGCGGTGTGACTGTCGCCGCACACGATGGTCTTGCCCGGTTGAGTCGCGCCCAGCTCGGGGCCGATGACGTGCACGATGCCGCGATATTCGCTGCCGAGGCCCATGAGCTCGACGCCGAACTCACGGCAGTTCTTTTCGAACTCTTTCACCTGGCGCGCGGCGGATTCGACTTTGATCGGCACGCGGCCGAACACTTCGTCGGGATCGGTCGGGGTGGAGTGATCCATCGTCGCGAGCACGCGCTCGGGGCGGCGGACTTTCAGGTTCTGCGAGCGCAGGACCTGGAACGCTTGCGGCGAGGTGACTTCGTGCACCAGGTGCAGGTCGATGTACAGCACCGCCGGAGTGTCGGCGCTTTCGGGAACGACTTCGTGCTGTTCCCAAACTTTTTCAAACAGGGTGCGTGGGGACTGGCTTGTCATGCTGGGGGCCGTCGGCAGTGACGAAGGCCGTAGCATGCCAGCGGCGATGCGGGAGCGGGGTGACGATTGCTCAGGGGGCCATCGTGTAGAGCGATGACCCCCGGAGTGTCCTGAAGGCGCTAGGCTGCGCCGGCGACTGCGGTCGGCGTGCTGGTCTCGCACGATTCGAGCCAGCGCCACTTGTCCTCGGTCTTCCCGGTGAACAAGCCGAAGAACGCTGCCTGAATGGCTTCCGTCACCGGACCGCGCTTGCCAGCACCGACGGTGATTTTGTCCACCGACCGTACCGGCGTGACTTCCGCCGCCGTGCCAGTGAGGAACATCTCATCCGCCAGGTACAGGAACTCACGCGGAATCGGCTGCTCACGCACTTCGAATCCATGCGCTCGCGCCAGCGTGATGACCGTATCGCGCGTGATGCCCTGGAGGATCGAGTTCGCGAGCCCCGGCGTGTAGATCACACCATCTCGGACCAGGAACAGATTCTCGCCGGCACCTTCGCTGATCGTGCCATCGACGCCGAGGCCGATGCCTTCCGCGAAGCCCATGCGCTTGGCTTCCATGCTGATCAGCTGACTCGACAGGTAATTTCCCGCGGCCTTGCCGAGTGAGGGAATGGTGTTCGGCGCGAGGCGCTGCCACGAAGACACGCACACATCGATGCCGTTCTCCAATCCTTCCGCGCCCAGGTACGCACCCCATTCGAACGCCGCGATCACGGTGTCGATGGGCGGCATGTTCTTCGGCGCGACGCCGATCTCACCATAGCCACGGAATGCGAACGGCCGCATGTATGCGCCCTTCGTCAGCCCGTTGACGTTGATGATCTCCTTGCACGCGGTGTTGATCTCGTCCGGCGAGTAGGGAATATCGATGCGATAGATCTTCGCCGAATCGAACAGCCGTCGCGTGTGATCCTGCAAACGAAAGATCACCGGCCCCTGCGGCGTGCCATAAGCGCGCACACCCTCGAATACCGTCGAGCCGTAATGCAGCGCGTGCGCCAGTACGTGTACCGTCGCCTTTTCCCAAGGGACCAGCTTACCGTTG
This sequence comes from uncultured Steroidobacter sp., assembly GCA_946478975.1. Next base: position 33,028 of record CAMLEO010000004.1, on the reverse strand, counting down.
TACCAGATGTGCTTCGCTGCATTGATGGGCATAGTGCCTCCTGTCTACTGATGAAAAAACGGCCCGGTGTTTCTCACCGGGCCGCGTACCAACTCAGGCGCGTTCCTCTTGCAACCACGGCATGCGCTCGCGGAGCTTCACGCCGACCTTCTCGATCTTGTGCTTCAGGTCCTTGTTCATGAGCTTGTTGTACTTCTTGCGGCCGCTCTTGTTTTCGGCGATCCACTGGCGCGCGAACTTGCCAGTCTGAATCTCCGTCAGGACATTCTTCATTTCCTTCTTGGTGGACGCGTTCACGATGCGCGGGCCACGGGTGAGATCGCCGTACTTCGCGGTCTCGGAAATGAACTGATGCATCTTGGTCATGCCGCCTTCATGCAGCAGGTCGACGATCAGCTTCAGCTCGTGCAAGCACTCGTAGTAGGCGACTTCGGGCTGATAGCCGGCTTCCACCAGCGTCTCGAAACCCTTCACGACCAGTTCGGTCGCGCCGCCGCACAACACCACCTGCTCGCCGAACAGATCGGTTTCGGTTTCCTCGGCGAAGGTCGTGGTCAACACACCGCCGCGCGTGCCGCCGATGCCATCGGCGTAGGCGAGGGCGATCTGCTTCGCCTTCTTGTTCGCGTCCTGATAGACGGCGAGCAGGCAGGGCACGCCGCGGCCTTGCTGATACTGACGACGCACCAGGTCACCGGGACCTTTGGGCGCGATCAGCACCACGTTCAGATCCTTGCGCGGCTTGATCTGGCCGAAGTGCACGTTGAAGCCGTGCGCGAACAGAATGGTCGCGCCTTGTTTGATGTTGCCGATCACCTCGGCGTACAGATCTTTCTGCGTGAGGTCGGGCGTGAGGAACGCAATCAGCGCCGCTTCCTTCACCGCCTCGGTGGGCTCGGCCACTTCGAGGCCGTCCTTCTTCGCCTTGTCCCAGCTGCCGCCGCCCTTGCGCACGCCGACGATGACGTCGTAGCCGCTGTCCTTGAGGTTCAGCGCGTGAGCGCGGCCCTGGCTGCCATAGCCGAGCACGGCGATGCGGCTTCCCTCCAAAGCCTTTTTATTGACGTCTTTCTGCGAGTAGATCTGCATGTGCGCTCCTAAAAGCGTGGTTTAAAAACGAACGAACCCCGCACCGGTCTGGCCGAGGCGGGGTTCGTGTGGCGATTCGCGTTCCTAAGATTGAATCAGACGCCGATCCCGCACCCCGCCCGCCGCAGCAGGCCGGATACGACTACACGCTTGGCTACGACGATCGTCGTGGCGCCGAGTTCGGCAGAAGCGTGCGTGGCTGCAGACATGAGCTGTGTGAATGCGGAACCGTGTAATAAAGCCCGCGAATGGCACCACACGGCTGCGCAACTTGTCAAGCTGCGGTACTCTGCATCAATGACTGCTTCCCCCCTCTCGAGCTCCATTCCCATACATCTGGTCCATGAAGATGACTTCGAGCAGTGGCGCACTGCGCAGAGCGAAGTCGCTCGCAACTGGGCCGCGACCAACAGCTTCAAAGCCGAGCGCAACAAGCTGCTGCTGGTGCCCGGATCGAACGGTCGTCCCGTCGCCGTCGTCGCCGGGCTCGGCAAGCGCAACCCGCGCGAAGATGTGAGCTGCTGGATCGGCGCTGCGATCGGCGATCGTCTGCCGGACGGTCAATATCATCTTGCTGAAGCGCTGCCGGCGCGCGCTGCTACTCAGTTCGCGATTGGTTGGGCCTACGGTCAGTATCGTTTCGAACGTTATCGCCGCGGTGGGCCGCAGCGTTCGGTGCATCTGCAGTTGCCCGATGGCGTCGATTCCTCCGAGGTGGAGAGATTGAAATCGGCAACATCGCTGGCGCGCGACCTGGTCAATACGCCTGCAAACGATATGTCGCCCGAGGCGCTGGCGCAGGCTGCGGTGGAAGTCGCTCGTCGCTATGGAGCGCGTCATCGCGTGATCATCGGCGACGATTTGTTGAAGGAACGTTTGCCGGCGGTGCATGCCGTCGGCCGCGCGGCCGCAGTGGCGCCGCGATTGGTTGATATCGAGTGGGGCGACGCGTCGCGGCCCAAAGTCACACTCGTCGGCAAAGGCGTGTGCTTCGACACCGGCGGCTTGGATATCAAACCGGGCGCGTCGATGCTGCTGATGAAAAAAGATATGGGCGGCGCCGCCGTCGCGTTGGCACTCGCGCAGACCATCATGGATGCAAAGCTGCCGGTGCGTTTGCGCGTGCTGCTGCCGATGGTCGAGAACTCGATCTCCGGCAATGCATTTCGACCGGGCGATGTGTTGGGCACTCGCAAGGGGTTGTCGGTTGAAGTCGGCAACACCGACGCCGAAGGCCGGCTCATCCTGTGCGACGCGCTGGCACTGGCGGATGAAGAGCAGCCGGATCTGTTGATCGATACGGCGACGTTGACCGGCGCTGCGCGCGTCGCGCTCGGTCCCGAGTTGCCCGCGTTGTTCACAACGGAAGATGCGCTTGCGGAGGAAGTATTGCGCGTCGCTGCTGCCGAGTCCGATCCGATGTGGCGCCTGCCGTTGTGGCAGGGCTATGACGATGAGCTCTCCAGCAAGATCGCCGATCTCAACAACGTGTCGACGTCGGGCTTTTCCGGCTCCATCATCGCGGCGCTGTTCCTGCGCCGGTTTGTAAGCAATGCGCGTGCGTGGATGCACCTGGACCTTTATGCCTGGAATGGCAAAGAGCGGCCGGGCCGGCCGGTGGGTGCGGAACCGCAGACGGTTCGTGCGTTATATGCCTTTCTCAAGCAGCGCTATGCGCGTTGATCGATGGCGTTGATTGATGGTCGCAAGCTCTTCCACTGTCGATGACTCCGGCTCGATCGCGGGCCGGCACCTGGCGCTGCTGGTGTTCATGAACCTGATCTGGGGGTTGAATCTCATCGCCTCCAAGATCGGCGTCGGCCAGTTCCCACCGATCTTCTTTACGGCGATGCGCTTCGGCTCGCTGGCGTTGTTTCTATTGCCGCTGCTGAAGATTCATCGCGGCCAGATGAAGAATTTGTTTTGGGCCGCGATGCTGACGGGGCCGGCGGCGTTCTCGCTGCTGTTTGTCGGTGTGTCGAAGGCGGAGGATGCGGCGACAGTGGCGATCGCGAATCAAATGGGCGTGCCGTTTTCGACCTTGCTGTCGATCTGGCTGCTCGGCGAAACGATTCGTTGGCGTCGCAGGCTCGGCATTACGCTCGCGTTCGGCGGCATGGCGATCATCAGCTTCGATCCGCGAGTGCTGCAGTATTGGGAAGGTCTCGCGCTGGTGGTGCTGTCGTGTTTCTTCGCTTCGCTGGGGTTGATCTTCGTCAAGCGGCTGCATGACATCAAAGCGCTGGAGCTGCAGGCGTGGATCGCTGTGGTCGGTGGGTCGACGTTGATGTTGCTGAGCCTGGCGCTGGAGACGGGGCAGTGGAGTGCGGTCCAGACTGCCGACTGGCATGGCTGGGGTTCGCTGGCTTTCACCGCGCTGATGTCGAGCATGGTGGCGCATACGGCGTGGTATTACCTGGTCAGCAAATATCCGGTGACGAGCTTGTCGCCGATTACGCTGCTGTCGCCACTGTTTGGTGTGTTGTTCGGTGTGACGCTGCTGCACGATCAGCTGACGCCGCGCATGCTGGTTGGCGGCGCGGTGACGCTGATCGGAGTGTTCATCGTCGTGATGCGCGAGAAGCGCCTGGTCGATACTGGAACATAAACTTTTCGACCTCGGTGACAGGGACCTGGCGTGACTCGCCGGGGGCGAGGCCGGCCAACGTCCATGGTCCGACGGCGTAGCGGATCAAGCGCAATGTTGGGTAGTTGACGGCCGCGGTCATGCGCCGGACCTGGCGGTTGCGACCTTCGCGGATCGTGAGCTTCAGCCAGCTCGTCGGAATCTCCTTGCGAAAGCGAATTGGCGGATCGCGGGGCCAGAGCCATTCGGGCTCATCGACGCGTTCGGCTTCGGCCGGTAAGGTCGGGCCGTCGTTCAACGTAACACCACGACGCAAGCTTGCGAGCGCCGCTTCGTCGATCTCACCTTCGACCTGCACGAAATACGTCTTACCTTGTTTCCAACGCGGATCGGCGAGCTGCGTCTGCAGCGCGCCCGAGTCCGTCAGCAACACCAACCCCTCGCTGTCGTAATCGAGCCGGCCCGCTGGCCGCATGCCCGGCGCGTGCACGTAATCGCGCAACGTCGCTTTCCCGTCCTCACTCGTGAACTGAGTGAGCACGCGGAAAGGTTTGTTGAGCAGGAGCAAAGAGGGCAGAGGCATCGTCGTTGGCTACAGCTGCGCGGCGCTGGTGTGGACCAGTTCGAGGAAGCGTTGCACGGCGGCGGCGTTTTCGCCATGTCGGCACGCAAGAATCAACGGTGCGGTGAGCTCGGGCATGTCTTCGAGCTTGCGATACACGATGCCGTCCATTTGCAGTCGCTGCAGCGACGCGGGAACGATCGACACACCGATGCCGGCTGCAACCAGGTTCAACGTCGAAATGATCCGCGGCGCTTCCTGCCCGACGCGGGGACTGAAGCCAGCGCTTCGGCACGCGGCGATGATGGTGTCGTAGAGGCCGGGGCCGCCGGGCCGCTTGTAGAGCACGAATGTTTCTTTCGCCAGTTCCTTCAACGGCAACAGCATCGCGCGACTGAAGCTGCTGCGCCGGGCAAACATATGACCGGTCGGCAACGCAACCAGCATCTTTTCTTCCAGGATCGTTCGCACCGTGAGCCCGACCACATCCGCCACCGGCGAACGAATAAACGCCGCGTCGATGTCTTCGTTGTGCAGACCCTGCACCAGTTCGCTGCTGCCGCTTTCTTCCAGCACCAACGACACCAGCGGGGCGGCATCCCGAAACGCTCGCAACACTCTCGGCACGAACGGATGAAACGGCGCCGAACTGGTGAAGCCGACCACGACGCGACCTTCCTCCCCGCGAGCCGTTCGGCGCGTGGTCGCGACCGCCCGATCGACCTCGTCGAGGATGACTCGCGCCCGGTCCAAAAACGCAGCGCCGGCCTCGGTCAATTCCATGCCTCGGGGTTGCCGCCGGAACAGCTGAACGTCCAGTTCCTGCTCCAGGCTGCGGATCTGCATGCTCAAAGGGGGTTGCTGGATCCCCAGCCGCTCCGCAGCACGGGTCATGTGCTTTTCTTCAGCAACGGCAACGAAGTAGCGCAAGTGCCTGAGTTCCATACGAGATATCTATCAGATATCGAGATCTAACTCACCATATATTTTACCTGCGGGGTCCAAACCACTAACGTAGTTCTCAATTCACCGATGGGGAGCGGCAATGGCGACGAATCCTGCGATGGAACCGAGCTTCGGCGCCCACGGGGGCATCCATGTGACCGGCTCGATGCAGCCGGGTTACGAGCAGATCCTGAGCCCCGCGGCACTGGAATTCGTGGCCGATCTCACGCGCCGCTTCGGCGATCGAGTGACTGCGCTGCTGGAGGCTCGCGCGGTCCGCCAACGCGAATTAGACAAAGGCGCTTTGCCCGACTTCCTCCCCGAAACTCGCGAGATTCGCCAGGCGCAATGGCATGTCACAACCGTGCCGGCCGACTTGCAGGATCGTCGCGTCGAAATCACCGGGCCGACCGATCGCAAGATGATCATCAATGCGCTGAACTCCGGCGCCAAAGTGTTCATGGCCGACTGCGAGGACTCGCTGACGCCGACCTGGGACAACGTCGTGCAGGGCCAGATGAATCTGCGGGATGCAGTCAATCGCACCATCGACTTCATCAATCCCGACGGCAAGACCTATCGACTCAACGACCAAGTCGCGACGCTGATCGTCCGTCCGCGCGGCTGGCACCTGTGCGAGAAGCACATCTATGTGGATGGCAAGCGAGTGCCGGGCGCGTTCGTCGACTTCGGGCTGTACTTGTTCCATAACCACGCGGCGTTAGAAGCGCGAGGCACGGGCCCATATTTCTATTTGCCCAAGCTGGAGAGTCATCTCGAAGCGCGCCTGTGGGCGGATGTGCTCGCATATTCCGAGCAGCAACTGCGGCTGGTGCCGGGGACCATCAAGGTCACGGTGTTGATCGAAACCATCCTCGCCGCCTTTGAGATGGATGAAATCCTGTTCGAACTGCGCGACTACATCGTCGGGCTCAACTGCGGACGCTGGGATTACATTTTCAGCTTCATCAAGAAGTTCAGCGGCCGGCCGGATTTCGTGCTGCCGGACCGGCAGGCGGTGACGATGACGACGCATTTCCTGCGCTCGTATTCCAGGCTGCTGATTCGCACCTGCCATCGCCGCGGCGCCTTCGCCATGGGCGGCATGGCGCCGCAGATTCCGATCAAGAACGACCCGCAGGCCAACGAAGCCGCACTGGCGAAGGTTCGCGCCGACAAGGAGCGCGAGGCGGGCGATGGCCACGATGGCACTTGGGTCGCGCACCCCGGGCTGGTGCCGGTCGCGATGGACGTGTTCGATCGGTTGATGCCGACGCCGAATCAGCTGCACAAAGTGCCGAATGTCACCATCACTGCGAGCGATCTGCTGCAGATTCCGCAAGGCGCGATTACCGAAGCAGGCTTGCGCAACAACGTCAGCGTGGCGATTCAATACATCGCTGCATGGTTGGGCGGGCTGGGATGCGTGCCGATCAACAACCTGATGGAAGATGCCGCGACTGCCGAAATCTCCCGTGCGCAGATCTGGCAATGGATCAAACATCCGGCCGGCCGGCTCGACGATGGTCGCAAAGTCACGGTCGATTTGTTTCGCGCCATCACGCGCGAAGAGCTCAACAAGTTGAAAGCTGCCGTTGGCGAACAAGTGTACGTGCGCGGCAATTTTGAGCGTGCCGCTGTGCTGCTCGACATCGTGACGACCGCGGCGGAGTTTGAAACTTTCATCACGCTGCCGGCGTATCGATCGATCCACTGATTGTTTTTTGGCCAGTTCGATTACTCAGAGGTTTTTATGACGCTGCTCACTGCCGAACAATTGCGGAAGGACTGGCAAACCAACGTGCGCTGGAAAGGCGTGGAACGCCCGTACAAGCCCGAGGATGTTGTGCGCCTGCGCGGCTCGGTGCACATCGAGCATTCGCTGGCGCGCCTGGGCGCGGAAAAGCTCTGGAAGTTCGTGAACGAAAAGCCGTTCGTCAATGCACTCGGCGCGCTGACCGGCAACCAGGCCATGCAGCAGGTGAAGGCCGGGCTGGATGCGATTTATCTGTCGGGCTGGCAGGTCGCCGGCGACGCCAACCTCGCCGGTGAAATGTATCCGGACCAGTCGCTGTATCCGGCCAACTCGGTGCCCTCGGTGGTCCGTCGCATCAACAACACGCTGCTGCGCGCCGATCAGATTCATACCGCCGAGGGCGACACCTCGATCGATTGGATCAAGCCCATCGTCGCCGATGCCGAAGCCGGTTTCGGTGGAGTGCTGAATGCATTCGAGCTGATGAAGAGCATGATCGAGGCGGGCGCCGCCGGCGTGCACTTCGAAGATCAACTCTCGTCGGCGAAGAAGTGCGGCCACATGGGTGGCAAGGTGCTGGTGCCGACCTCGGAAGCGATCAGCAAACTGGTCGCAGCGCGCTTGGCGGCGGACACTGCTGGCGTTCCGACCGTGCTGGTGGCGCGCACCGATGCCGAGTCTGCGAATCTCCTCACCGCGGATGTCGATGAGCGCGATCGTCCGTTCATCAAGTCGAAGGAGCGGACCAGCGAAGGATTCTTTTATGTGAATGCGGGCCTGGATCAAGCGATCGCGCGGGGCCTCGCTTATGCGCCGTATGCCGACTTGATCTGGTGCGAGACCGGCAAGCCGGACTTGCACGAGGCCAAGATGTTCGCCGAAGGCATTCACAAAAAGTATCCGGGCAAGCTGCTGGCGTACAACTGCTCGCCGTCGTTCAACTGGAAAAAGAAGCTCGACGACACGACGATCGCCAAATTCCAGCGGGAGCTGGGCGCGATGGGCTACAAGTTCCAGTTCATCACGCTCGCCGGCTTCCACGCGCTCAACTTCTCCATGTATCAGCTCGCCAAGGGCTACAAGGCGTCGCAGATGGCGGCGTACGTGCAGTTGCAAGAGCAGGAATTCGCCGCCGAGAAAGACGGCTACACCGCGACGAAACATCAGCGCGAAGTCGGCGCCGGCTACTTCGACGACGTGACGCAGACGGTGACCGCCGGTCAGTCGTCGGTGACGGCGATGAAGGGCTCGACCGAAGAAGAGCAGTTCCACAAAGCGAGCTGAGGCGCCGGTACAATGGGCGGATGAGCAAGTCATCCGCCCCAAAGATTTCCCTTCCTCGCACCACCAAGCAGGTAACGGTTCATCAAGCGGCGCTGGATGACGTGGGCGCCGCGAACGGTTTGTGGCCTTCGGATGGCGAGGTGTTCGATCGCACTTGCACGGACTGCCCGCGACTGGCGACGTTCCTCGAAGAGGGCCGCAAGCAATTTCCCGACTACTACTGTGCCCCGGTCGCGCCGTTCGGCGATCGCCATGCGAAGCTGATCATCATCGGCCTCGCGCCCGGATTTCACGGGGCGAATGCGAGCGGGCGGCCGTTTACCGGCGATTACGCCGGCGAGCTGTTGTACAAGACGCTGCATCGGTTCGGCTTCGCCAGCGCGCCGGTATCGACCCATCGAAACGACGGGCTGCAACTGATCGGCGCGCGCATCAGCAACGCCGTTAAATGTGTGCCGCCGGAGAACAAGCCGCTGCCGGTTGAGATCGCGACCTGCAATCACTATTTACAGGCTGAGTTGGCCCAGGCGCCGAAGGATGTGGTGCTGCTGGCGCTCGGTTCGATTGCGCATAACGCCTGTTTGCGCACGCTCGGGCTGAGAGTGAGCGAGTACAAGTTCGCCCACGCGGCGGAGTTTCAGCTTCCTGGCGGGCAGCGGCTGATCGATTCGTATCATTGCAGCCGCTACAACACCAACACGCGCCGCCTGACGGAAGAGATGTTCGAAGCGGTGTTCAAGCGCGCCCGGGAGCTGGTCGGCAAAGCCGACCGTCGCTGACAGGGACGACTGTTAAACTTCGAGCTTCAGATGAGCGCAGCGTTCGATTCCAAACTGTTCCTGGCCAACGTCAGCCAGCGCCCGGGCGTGTATCGCATGATCGGCGCCGACGGCGAGGTGCTGTACGTCGGCAAGGCGCGCAATCTCAAGAACCGGCTCACGAGTTATTTTGTCGGCAAGGCGCAGGCGGCCAAGACCATGGCGATGGTCTCGCAGGTCGCCAATGTCGAAGTGACGGTGACGGCGTCGGAAACCGAAGCGCTGCTGCTCGAATACAACCTGATCAAGCGGCACCGGCCGCGTTACAACGTCACTCTGCGTGACGACAAGAGCTTTCCGTATCTCTACGTCACGACCGAAGACGAATATCCGCGCATCAGTTTCTATCGCGGCAGCCGCAAGCTGCCGGGGCGTTTTTTCGGTCCGTATCCGAACGCACGCGCGACGCGTGAAACGATTCTGCTGCTACAGAAGCTGTTCCTGCTGCGTCCGTGCAGCGATTCGTTTTTCGCCAATCGCTCGCGCCCGTGCCTGCAGCATCAGATCAAGCGCTGTTCGGGGCCGTGCGTGCGGCTGATCTCGCCCGAGGAATATCGGCAGGATGTGAACGATGCGATCAAGGTGCTGGAAGGCAAGGGCGCCGAGCTGATCGACGACCTGGCGCAACGCATGGAGCAGGCGTCGCAGGAGCTCGAATTCGAGCGGGCGGCCCGTCTGCGCGATCAGATCAATGGCATCAAGGCCATTCACTCCACGCAATCGGTGACGCGCAACGCGACCGAAGACATCGATGCGGTGGCGCTCGTGTCCCATGGCAGCGATCACTGCGTGTCGATCGTGTTCGTGCGTGGCGGCCGCAATCTGGGCAGCAGCAATTTCTTTCCGCGTCCGGGCATCGCCGAAGCAGGGGAGTTGTTGTCCGGCTTCCTGGCGCAGTACTACCTCGGCCGCGAGGCGCCCGGCGAGATTCTGATCAACGAACAAATCGAAGACGCCGATACATTGGAGCAGGCGCTGAGCGAGCGCATGGAACGCACGGTGCGTATTCGCCCCAACGTTCGAGGCGTGCGCGCCCGATGGCTGGAGATGGCGCGGACCAACGCGGAGCTCGGCGTGAAGATGCGTCGAGCCACGGAGGCGACGAGCGTCGAGCAGCTGCAAGCCATGCAGGAAGTGTTCGGGCTGCCGAATCCTCCCGGACGCATCGAGTGTTTCGACATCAGTCACACCATGGGCGAACGCACCGTCGCGTCGTGCGTCGTGTTTGGCGCCGAAGGTCCGCTGAAGAGCGACTATCGTCGTTTCAACATCGATGGGCTCGCGCCCGGCGACGACTACGGGGCGATGCGACAGGCGCTGTCCCGCCGCTACGCCAGGATCAAGAAAGGTGAAGCGCCGATGCCGGACGTGCTGCTCATCGACGGCGGCCCGGGGCAGCTGGCACAGGCGATCGAAGTGCTCAACGGCATGGAGATCGAAGGTGTGACCCTGGTCGGCGTCGCCAAAGGTGCGGACCGGCGGCCGGGTCAAGAGCGACTGTTCCTGCCCGGGCACGAGTTGCCCACGATACTGCCGCCGGACTCGCCGGCGTTACATTTGATACAACGCGTCCGTGACGAGGCGCATCGATTCGCAATCACCGGACATCGTGCCCGTCGCGCCAAAGCGCGCACGCAATCGGTGCTGGAGACCGTTCCCGGGCTCGGGCCGCGCAAACGGCGGGAACTGCTGAGGCAGTTCGGGGGTCTTCAAGGGGTGAGCCGAGCCGGTGTGGACGACCTTGCCAAGGTCCACGGCATCAGTCGCAAGCTGGCCCAATCGATCTATGACACATTACACGCGAACGGTTGAAAAGCCCGTACAATTTGCGCCGGTGACTTTTCCCATCGCGAATATCCTGACGCTGGCGCGGATCATCATGATTCCGCTGGTCGTCGTCCTTTTCTACATGCCGGAGCCGTGGGCCAAGGCGGCGACGGCGTGGGTCTTCATCCTTGCCGCCATCACCGATTCGCTCGACGGTTACCTGGCGCGCAAGCTCGGCCAGACCTCGGCGCTCGGCGCATTTCTCGATCCGGTCGCGGACAAGCTGATGGTCGCGGTGGCGCTGATCCTGCTGGTGAGCTACGACCCGCCGTCGTTGAAGATGTTCGTGTTCGATCCGCATGTCGCGATCACACTGGCCGCGGCGGTGATCGTCGGCCGCGAGATCACCATCTCCGCGCTGCGCGAATGGATGGCGGAAGTGGGGGCGAGGGCCAAGGTGGCGGTCTCGTCCATCGGCAAGATCAAGACGATCTTCCAGATGACCGGCCTGTCGATGCTGCTGTTCCGCGAGGACGTGTGGTTCATTCCGGCGTTCGAGCTGGGCTTTTACTGCCTGGTCGCCGCGGCGGCGCTGACTTTGTGGTCGATGATCGTGTATCTGCGGGCAGCCTGGCCCGACCTGATGCGCTCGACTTCACGTTAGCCGTCACAGAGTGCACAAACTGCCTTGACAGTTTTGAGTCCCACCCTACAATAGCGCGCTCTTCCGGCGGGTCACGCCGGATCCGAAGCGGGAATAGCTCAGTTGGTAGAGCGCAACCTTGCCAAGGTTGAGGTCGCGAGTTCGAGCCTCGTTTCCCGCTCCAAAATCTCCTTCCATCCTCGATAGTTACCGGCAGCCCCTACGGGACTGCCCGAGCGCCGTGTCGGCCTAAGCCGCACTCAGCGTTTTCGTCAGCACCACGAAGTGCAGATCGTCGCGCAGCGGTTGGCCGAGACTCGGGTCGTGATAAGGGAACGCCTTGGTCGCGCCCGTACGTCGATAGCCCTGACGCTCGTACCAGGCGATCAGCGTGTCGCGCACGTGAACTACCGTCAGCTCAGCGAGACGCGCGCCATGGCGATAGGCATATGTTTCAGCCGCCGTGAGCAAGGTTCTGCCGAGACCGCCGGCTTGCTCGTCGGGGTGAATCGCAAACATCGACAGCTCGCACGTTGCATCTTCATCCAATCTCACGACGATGCAGCCGACCGGTCGCGCGCCGGCCTCTCGCCGCAGCAGCAGGATCGCGGTGCCCTGTTGTGCGAGTAAGGATTCGATGCTGTTTGCATCCACTCGCGTGCCGCTGACGATTCCATTCTCACTGGTCCAGCCGGCTTTGGCGCCGATGCCGCGGTAGGCGGCGTTGACCAAGGTCAGAATGTCGTCGAGGTCGCTGCGAGCGGCGGGGACAATGATCATGAGGTTCCTGTTTTTTGCGACCTGAGGCTGAACGCCAGCTGACTCGCGCAGCGCTCGGTTGCGTCGTGTGTTTGTAACGTAGTACAACCGAAATCAGTTCGAACAGGGAGATTTCTTTTCATGGCGTTCGCGACGCGAGCATTGGTGGCAGTCGCATTGAGTGTGCTTGCGGGCTGCGGCGGCGGGGGTGGCGGCGGTATGCCGAACAGCCCACCGAGCGGCAACAGCGGCTATACCGCAGGTCTGTATGCTGCCTCGTCGACGTTCGCCAACCAGTGCGCGTCACCTCGCGCCGGCACCAGCGACCGCACCGGAAGTGCGTTCACTGAAAATATGTTTCTACGCTCGTGGACCAACGAGCTGTATCTCTGGTATCGCGACGTTCCGGACCGCGACCCCACCGGGTTCACGACCGCTTCCTATTTCAGCGACGTGTTGAAAACGCCGCTGACGACGGCCTCCGGTCGCGCCAAGGATCAGTTTCATTTTACGTATCCCACCGATGTTTGGGAGAACCTGTCGCGGTCGGGCATCGAACTCGGCTATGGCGCGCAATGGGTGGTTCTTGCCAGCCGGCCGCCGCGCCAGATCAAGATCGCATACGTCGAGCCCAACACGCCGTCGACGGCGGCGTCTGCGAATCTGTCGCGAGGCGAAGAGGTGGTGATGGCCGATGGCGTGGACATCGTCAACGCCAACACGCAAACGGCGGTGGATACGATCAACGCCGCGTTGTTTCCCGATACGCAAGGCACGGCACATACGTTTCGAATTCGTGAGCTGAACGGCACGGTCCGCGATGTGACCATGACGCCGATCGCAGTCACGCACGATCCGGTGCCGTTGACGACGGTGCTCGATCCGACCGGCGCTCGCGTCGGTTACCTGGTCTTCCACGATCACATCGCGACCGCGGAGTCGGCGCTGATCGATTCGATCAATCAGCTGCGCGCAGCGAACGTGCAGGACCTGGTGCTCGACCTGCGTTACAACGGCGGCGGTTACCTGGACATCGCGAGCGAGCTGGCCTACATGATTGCCGGCAGCGCACGCACCAGCGGCCAGGTGTTCGAGCGCCTGGTGTTCAACGACAAGAATCCGAGCACCAATCCCATTACCGGGCAGCCGCTGACGCCGACGGATTTTCATACGACGGCGCAGGGCTTCAATGTCGCTCGCGGAACCGCGTTGCCGACGCTCAATTTGAACCGCGTTTATGTGATCACCGGCGGCAACACGTGCTCGGCCAGCGAATCCATCATCAACAGCCTGCGCGGCGTCGGTGTGGATGTTTATCAGATCGGCTCGACCACGTGCGGCAAGCCGTATGGTTTCTATCCCCAGAACAACTGCGGCACGACGTACTTTTCGATCCAGTTCCAGGGATTGAACGCGGCGGGTTTCGGCGACTACGCCGATGGCTTCACGCCGACCAACTCGACCAATACCAGCACGGCTCGGTTGAACGGTTGTGCCGTCGCGGATGACTTCTCGCTGGCCTTGGGCGATCCCAATGAGGCTCGGCTCAAAGCGGCGCTGGCGTACCGTGCAAGTAACAATCAGACGTGTCCTGCCGCCACCGCGTTTGCGCCGGATGTGCAATTGAAGAGTGCGCGCGGCGAAATGCCAGATGGCTTGCTGCTGAAGTCGCCGATGCGTCAGAACCGCATTCTTCGCGACGGTCCGTACGAGCCGCCCAGATCGGCGACTCGGATCCGGATTCTCAACGCGCCTCAACAGCTCGACTTACCGAGCAGGGCGGGCTGCCCACTCCCCAGCCCGCCGTGTACCACTCCTCAGGGCGTGCTGTTCAGACCCACGCTGGCCGTTGCCAGCGTCGGCGACTCGGCACGCAGCGTGATCTTTCCTGAAGTGCCGGGCTTGCCCCGCACGATCACCAGGCACAATCCGTTGAACGCCTCGCGCTCGGGCGATTGAAACGACACCAGGCTGGTCGGGTCGCCATTGTCCGTGGCGACGATTTCGCCAGGGCCGTCGACGCTGAAGCGGATCGGATTCTTCGCTGTCGGTGCGGGCACACCCTTGTCATCGAGAACGCGCAATGTGACGAACGACAGATCCAGGCCGTCGCCGCGAATGTTCGCTCGATCCGGTGTGAGCTCCAGCCTGGCCGGCGCATTTGCGGTTCGCATCACCGCCGTTGCCCATTCCTTGCCGTCCTTGTATGTCACCGCGCGCACTTCACCGGGCTCGTACGTCACGTAATCCCAACGGAAGCGATATTCGTACGGACCTTTCTTTTTGCGGCCTTGTGACTTGCCGTTGACGAACACCTCGGCCTCATCGCCGGAGGTGAACAAATGTATCGGCGTGACTTCGCCCTCGCGGCCCGGCCAGGTCCAATGCGGCAGCAGGTGCGCCATCGGCAGGTCCGGGCGCCAGCGCGCCTGATAGATATAAAACCGATCCTTCTTGAAGCCCGCGAGATCGATGATGCCGGAGTAGGAGCTGCGCGAGGTGTAGTAGGGCGTCGGCTCGCCCAGATAATCCCAACCGGTCCAGATGAATTCGCCGGCGGTGTACGGGTTCTGATCCAGCGATGCGAACGAGCGGTCCGCGGACGAGCCGAAATCGGCGGCGAACAATTCATAGGCGCTGACCTGTCGCGTCTTCGGATCGCCGCCCGATCCGGGGCGCACCGGCCCGCTGGTGGTGCCGGGAACCGGGAACTGATATTCGCCGCGGCTGCTGAGCGCCGACGCGCTTTCGCTGTGGAGAATCACTTTGCCTGGAAAGCGAGCGCGGAACGCGGGGAATTGACCCGGCAAGCTGCGAATGCCCGAGCCTTGGTAATTGAGGCTGATCACATCGACGGCGGCTGGCAAGGGCATGTCGGCCTTGGCCCAATTCATCGCGGTCGTTGCAAGGCGGGTTGTATCTTCCTCGCGCACGATGTTGACCAGCTTGCGAGCGATGTTCGCGCCTTCTTCGCCGGTGTATTGCTCGCCGACCTCGTTGCCGACGCTCCACATGATGATGGAAGGATGATTGCGATCCCGCCGCAGCATCGCGCGCAGATCCTGCTCGTGCCAGTCGGGGAAGATCAAATGAAAGTCCAGCGGCGTCTTCTTGCGCTCCCACACATCGAACACTTCGTCCATCACCAGGAAGCCCATGCGGTCCGCGAGTTCCAGCAGCTCCGGCGCCGGCGGGTTGTGACTCATGCGCAGCGCGTTCGAGCCCATCTCCTGCAGCATTTCTAGCTGACGTTCGGCGGCTCGCACGTTGAACGCCGCGCCGAGAGCGCCGAGATCGTGATGGTTGTTGGTGCCGTAGATGGGAATGTGCTCGTCGTTGACGTACACGCCAGAGTTGGGATCGAGACGGATGGAGCGAATGCCAAAGCGCGTTTCGTAACGATCGACGGCTTTGCCTTTGCTCGACACGGTCGTCACGGCGACGTAGCGATTCGGCGTTTGCGTCGGCCGCGGTCCCCACAAACGTGGATTGGTGATCGTCGTCGAGCCTTGCACTCGTGCGCTGCTGCCTGCGGCCACTTGCACGCTGGCCGGCTTGATCTTCGCGACGACTTTGCCAATCCGTTTGCCCATCGCATCGAGCGCGTAAATGTCGGTTGTGACATCCACTGACGATGCCGCTTGGGAGTCGTTGTCGATCGATACTGCGAGCTCGACGGTCGCCGACGCTTTGGAGACTTGGGGCGTCGTTGCTTGCGTGCCCCAGTGGCTGACGTGAATTCTGTTGGTCTTGGTGAGCCACACGTTGCGATACAAGCCACCGCCGGGATACCAGCGCGCCGAATGCGGCGGATTGTCGAGCCGAATGGCAAGTTGATTGACGCCGCCGGGAATCACATACGGTGTGAGATCGAGACGGAACGAGTTGTAGCCGTACGGCCAGCCGCCGACCAGCTTGCCGTTGAGCCACACCGCTGCGTATGCCATCGCACCGTCGATATCTAAAAAGATCGAGCGGCCGCGGTCGCTGGCGGGAATCTGCAGCTGCTTGCGATACCAACCGATGCCCCAGCTCGGCAGCCGGCCCATGCCGCCGTAAGGACCGTCCGCGATGAACGGACCGGTAATCGCCCAATCGTGCGGCAAGGTCACGGGGCGCCAGCTGCTGTCGTCGAAGCGAGCTTGCAGGTAGGAAACATCGCTGCCCGGATCGCCGTCCGGACGTTTGTATCGCCGCGAGGGATCTTTGATGAAGGCGTTGCCGGAAGGAAGAATCCACGGCTTCAGCACTCGCAGCTTCGACGCTGCCAGTTTCGCAGCCTCATCGGGAGGGGCGTCCGCAGGCTTGCCGTCTTCCGTGATGATGACTTCCGGCCGCACGTCGTAGAACAGCGGCGCCTTGGCATCCGGCGGGTCGCCCATCTGAAAGCGCCAGCCTTCATTGATCAATATTCGCTCGCCCGGCGCAGTCGTTTGCGCGTCCAGCGCGGCAGGCGCCGCGATCAATAGGGCAAAAACCATCCACTCACGCAGGCTGCGCAGCCGACGGAAGACATTTCGCATTGACGAATCCCTGGAAACCAAGCCCAGGCATTATCTCAGACAAATGCGCCAACGTCTAAATCGCGGCGATGGCATACTCGCGCGGGGAAAAACGCCAGCAAGCAGGAGCAGCGCATGAGTTTTCGACTCGGCTTCATCGTAATGGTGATGAGCCTCGTGAGCAGCTTCGCGATACACGCCGAACCGGCGGCCGCGAAGCTCGAATACGCGACCGAGAACAACATCAGCTACTACGCCGATGCTCACGACGAGTATCAGAAAGAGCGCTGCAAGCTCGATGTTTATTATCCAAAGGGCAGCAAAGGGTTCGCGACCGTGGTGTGGTTTCACGGCGGCGGTCTCACCGAGGGTCAGCGTTACGTTCCGGAATTGCTCAAAGAGCGAGGCATCGCAGTCGTTGCCGTGAATTATCGGCTCGCGCCGAAAGCTCAAACGCCAGCATTCATCGAAGACAGCGCAGCGGCGGTCGCGTGGACGCTGAAAAACGTCGAACGTTACGGCGGCGATCCCAAGAAAGTGTTCATTGCGGGGCATTCCGCCGGCGCCTATCTGGTCACGATGCTTGCCATGGATCCAAAGTGGCTCGCAGCCCAAGGGCTGTCGAATCGGCAGCTGGCCGGCGTGCTGGCGATCAGCGGCCAGATGACCACACATGCGACGATCCGAAAATTGCGCGGCGATAAGGGCGAACGCCTGCACCCGGTCATCGACGAGTACGCGCCGTTCGATCACGTGACCAAAGATCTGCCGCCGATCTGCCTGATCACTGGCGATCGCAAGCTCGATATGGCGGCGCGCGCCGAGGAGAATCAGCTGATGGAAGCGACGCTGCGCAGTCTCGGCGACAACGCGATCGAGTATCACGAAATGTCGGGGCTCGATCACAACAGGGTCGAGCAGGGCGGGCTGATCCTGCTTCCCGAGTTCATCAAGCGGACGTTGCAGCCGCAGTCGCAATGACCCACCATGCTTGCCGATGACGGCGGGAGGCCGACGATGGTCCAAATAGCTTTGCTGGGTGTTCCTCACGACGAGAATTCTTCATACATCCGCGGTCCGGCCGAAGCGCCGCCGCTGATTCGCCGTGAATTGATCTCGGACGCATACAGCATGTGGACCGAGACCGGCGTCGATCTCGGCGCAGCGGGTCGCCTGGTCGATCACGGCGACCTGATATTCGATGGCACTGTCGATCCCTGGATGCTCATCGAGCGTGAAGTGGCGCGTGTGATGAGCGCCGGACAACCGCTGATTTGTTTGGGCGGCGATCATGCGATCACCTATCCGATCCTGCGTGGCGTGCGCCCTCGACATCCCAAGCTCACGATCCTGCACATCGATGCTCACTGCGACATCTACGACGCGTATCAAGGCAACCCGCGCTCGCACGCCTCACCGTTCGCTCGAATCATGGAAGAGGGGCTCACCGACCGGCTGATTCAAGTCGGCATTCGCACCAACAACGACGAGCATCGTGCGCAAGCCAAGCGCTTCGGCGTCGAAGTCATCGAGGCTGCGCAGTGCCGCGACCTGCGCCGGCTCGACATCGCGACGCCGGTTTATATTTCCATGGACATCGACGGCCTCGATCCCGCGTTCGCGCCCGGCGTGTCGCATCGAGAGCCCGGTGGCTTGTCGACCCGGCAGGTGATCGATTGGATCCAGAGCATCGAGCAGCCCATCGTCGGCGCCGACATCGTCGAGTACAACCCGCGTTGTGATCTTTCCAACATGACCGCGCTGGTGGCGACCAAGCTGCTGAAGGAGATCGCCGGCATGATGGTCCGGACGCATCCGGCATGAGTTGTCAGGCGGGCGCAAGTAGTCCACAATTCGCCGCTCGATGCGCGGGCCGTAAACCCCGATCGACCCCTTTTGGCTCGGTAGCAAAGTGGTTATGCAGCGGCCTGCAAAGCCGTCTACGCCGGTTCGATTCCGGCCCGAGCCTCCATACGCCGCTTCAGGCGCTCATTCATCGACCAGTCGATAACCCACACCGGTCTCGGTGAGCAGGTAGGTGGGTCTCGCGGCGTCCTGTTCCAGCTTCCTGCGTAAGCCCGCCATGTAGATGCGCAGATAGTGTTGTTGATCCGATCGGGTCGGCCCCCAGCCGGCGGTCATCAAGTCGGCGTGAGTAACGACTTGACCTGCCTTGCTGACCAATCGTTGCAGCAAGCGATACTCGATCGGCGTCAAATGCACTTGGGTGCCGCACATTGTGACGCGACGATGCAGCAGATCCACATGCAGGTCGCGCACGGCAAACGATTGCGACGAGTTCGAAGACGTGCGCATCGCTGCGTGCCTCAGGGCCACGCGAAGCCGTGCCAGCAGTTCTCCAGCGCTGAATGGCTTGGTCACATAATCATCGGCTCCCGCATCGAGTGCCGCAATCTTGTCGGCCTCCTGGGAGCGCGCTGAAAGCACGATGATCGGCGCGGTGGAGCTGAGTCTGGCTTCCCGGATCAACTCGACTCCATTTCTATCCGGAAGCCCGAGGTCTACGAACAGGACGTCAGGCGGGCTGCTGCGCACGCGACCGATCGCTTCTCGAACGGTCGTGGCCTCCGTGCAGCGCATGCCGTTGCTTTCGAGCGTCATGCGTAACAAGCGACGCATTTGCGGCTCGTCGTCGACCACCAGCACCAGGGGACCTTCGCCGCTCATTCGCTCTCCGGGCAGGATCCAGGCTCCTGAATGTGAGGCATCGTGATGACGAAACATGCACCGCCTTCTGCGCGATTCTCACCGGCGATGCCAATCCCATGCAGTTGCGCGATGGTGCGACAGATCGTCAGACCGAGGCCGGAGCCGGCAGTTGCGCCTTCCGGGACGCCATGCTCGAACTTCTCGAACAGTCGCTCCGCCGTTGGTTCAGGCAGGCCAGGGCCGTCGTCCTCGATGCGCAGTTGAAGCGCACTCGGCGATCGTGCGACCACGAGGCGCACGTGCGAGGCTCGCGGCGTATGTCTAGCCGCGTTTTCGAGCAGATTGACCAGCAATTTTTCGAACAGCACCGCGTCCACTCGCACCAGCGGCATATCGGATGGCGCGTCGATGGAAACGACGTGGAGCGCCAGCTTCTCTTTGCAGCGCTCGATGGCGGCGCCGATGAGCTCCTCGAGCGGATACCACTGGAGGTTCAACCTCACAGTTCCCATGCTCAGCTGAGTCATCTCCAGCACATCGCTCACTTCCACGCTCATGCCACGCGCTCTATCGAATATCGTCTGGAGCAATTCGTCCTGCTGATCGGCGCTCAATCGAGCGCGATTCTCACGCAAGGTGCTTGCGCTGCCGGCGATCACCGCCAGCGGCGTACGCAGATCATGTGATATCGACGTCAACAATGAGCTGCGAAGTTGTTCTTCGCGCGCAGTGATCGCAGCCTGCGTCGCGGCGCGAGTCTGGCGCCGCATCTCGCCGGCCAGCGCGCTGGTGATGAGACCTACAGTCAGCAAGATCAAGCCGGTGAGCAGATGTTGATTGTCGGCAAAGTGCAGCGTGAATCGCGGCGGCACGAAAAAGAAATCGAAACACACGAAGGCCAGGACGGCGCTGGCAATCGAAGCGCTCACCGGCAGATACGTTGCCGCAACAACAACGCCGAGCAGATACATCATCGCCAGATCGGTAACCGCCAGCCAGCGCGCCAGAATCCAGTTCACGGCCGTGCAGGCTGCGACAATGACGAGCGCAGTTGCATAGCGGGTCCAGCCTGGGCGGTGGGCGGCGAGTTTCGCATCTTTGATCGCCATGCCAGTAGCTTAAGGCCGTTTGGCCGCCGAGGCATCGGTGGACCAAATATTTGCGGAATCTTTATGCGCGGTCGGCATACTCTTCAGGCGGTCTTGCATCAATACGATCGATAGAATGTCTTCAGACCGCACGGCCGAACTCGATTCGCTCGCTACGCCGGCAAGCTCTACTCCACGGCTGCGAGCGCTGATGCTCGGTGCGCTCGGCGTCGTTTACGGCGACGTCGGAACGAGCCCGCTATATGCATTCAAGCAGTGTTTTACTTCTGAGCACGGCGTCGCGCTGAACGAAGCCAACGTGCTCGGAATCCTGTCCTTGATCTTCTGGTCGCTGGTGCTGGTGATCTCCGTCAAGTACGTGACGATCATGTTGCGTGCGGACAATCGCGGCGAAGGCGGCGTGCTTGCACTCAGCGCTTTGGTCGGTGCCCACGCGCGCAACTGGAAATTGTGGACGCCGATTTCGGCGGCGGGAATGCTGGGGGCGGCGCTCTTCTTTGGCGATGGCATGCTGACGCCGGCCATATCCGTGCTCAGCGCGGTCGAGGGTCTGAGCGTTGCGGCTCCACGGTTCAGCGCCTGGGTGCTTCCCATCACCGTGCTCATCCTTACAGCATTGTTCACTGTGCAAAGAACGGGAACGGAAAGAGTCGGCGCACTGTTCGGCCCCATCATCATCGTCTGGTTCCTGGCGTTGGCCTGCCTCGGCTTGGTTCACATCGCCCAAGCGCCTCACGTGTTGTGGGCTCTGCATCCGGAGTACGCGGTTCGTTTCTTCATCGCCAACGGCGTGCAGGGCTTTGTGATTCTGTCGGCGGTGTTCCTGTGCGTCACCGGCGGCGAAGCGCTCTATGCCGACGTGGGTCATTTCGGCCGCGTGCCGATACGCAATACCTGGCTGCAGGTGGTTTTCCCGGCGCTCACGCTGAACTATCTCGGGCAAGGGGCGCTGGTATTGCAGGATCCCGAAGCGATCCGCAATCCGTTTTATCTGATGGCGCCGTCTTGGTTTCTGGTTCCGCTGATCGTACTGGCGACGGCGGCGACGATCATTGCTTCGCAGGCTGTGATTTCGGGTGTGTTTTCGGTGGCGACTCAGGCGATGAACCTCGGCTACCTGCCACGCTTGCGCGTCCTGCAGTCATCCGAGAGCTCGATCGGCCAGGTATATGTGCCGGCGGCCAACTGGGTCTTGTTTGCCGGCACGGTGCTGCTGGTGCTGGGCTTTCAATCTTCCGATGCGCTGGCGAGTGCTTATGGCATCGCCGTTTCGGCGACGATGTTACTCGCCGGCATGCTCGTGCTGATCGCTCCGCCGCCATTGAGGCTGCCGCGCACGCTGCTGGTGCCGATGCTCATCGGTATCAGCCTCATGGACCTGGCGTTTTTCTCCTCCAATATCCTGCGTGCCTGGCACGGCGGCTGGATACCGATCACGCTGGCGGCAGCAATGTTCCTGATCATGTCCACGTGGCGGGAAGGTCGGCTGCAACTCAATTGGACCGTCAGTCGACGGCAGCCCGCACTCCATGATTTCCTGCGCCAGCTGAGCGATTCCCCGCCGGAGCGGGCCGAGGGGACCGCCGTCTATTTGACGAACGAAGCGAGCGCGATTCCCGCCTCACTGGTGCAACAATTGCGCTTTCATCGATTCCTGCATGAGCGGGTCATCATCCTCACGTTTGCACGCACGGAGAATCCCCGCGTACCGAACGAATCCCGGTTGAGCTGCGACATCCTGGCTCAAGGGATTTACCGGCTCACGGCGCGCTATGGCTTCATGGAGCGGCCAGATACGGTGAGCGCATTGCGAGCCGCGGAGCGGCTGGGCATCGAATACTTTCCTGATACGACGTACTACATCGTGGGGCGCACCACCCCGATCGTGAGCGGCAGAAAAGGACTGGCGCAATGGCGCAAGCGCCTGTTCGTCCTGATGGCACGCAATACACGCGTCGGATACGAATACTTTCGTGTGCCGAGTCATCGTCTGCTGGAGATCGGCGCCCAGACCGACATCTGATCTGCCAGGGTGACTGCGTCCTCGGCTACACTTGCGAGCTTCGCAATCACGGAGTGACCGGCGTGACGTTACGAGTTCTCGCGATCCTGTTGTTGTTCGCCCAATCAGTCTCTGCGGAAGAGCTGGTATTCGACTCTCATGTCCACCTGCACGAGGGCGAAGCGTCGTTACGCAAGTACGAAGCTGACGTTGCGGCGTCGAAGATCAATCTGCTCGGCTTCGGCGGCATGTGGTTCGGCGGGCCGAACATGGCCCTGCAAGGCGATCCTGCGAAGGTGCGGGCAGCGAACGATGCCCACCTCGCGCTCGCGAAGAAGTATCCGAAGATGCTGCCGATCGCCACTGTCCATCCCTACGACGGACAGGCGGCGCTGGACGAGGTCTCACGCGTTGCGGGGCTCGGCGTGAAGGTGCTGAAGCTGCATCCTCACACTCAAAAGTTCGATCAGAGCGATCCGCGCGTGCTGACCTTGGTGAAGCAGGCGGGCGCGCTGGGCTTGATCGTGCTGATGGACAACGCCAACATCCTGCCGGGCGACAGCGAGAAGCTGTTCAATCTCGCGATCAACGCACCGAAGACCAAGTTCATTTTCGCTCACATGGGCACGATGAACTTCCGGTTCTGGAACATCCTGCCGATGGCGCGCACCGCCGAACATTTCTTCGCCGAGAACATCTATTTCGACATTTCAGGAACGGTCGTGGCGGTGGCGGACTCGCCGATCGAAGCGGAGTTCGTCTGGACCGTGCGCAACGTCGGCGTCGACCATGTGCTGCTGGGCTCCGACTACCCGCAGTTCCCGCTCGGCAAAACGGTCGACGCGCTCAAGCGGCTGGGCCTGACGGCGGAGGAGACGAACAAGATTCTTTCGGGTAATGCCCGTCAGCTTTTTGGTCTCTAGCGCGGCCCCACAGCTGTTCGTAACGCCAGCCGGAGAGGTCCTCGACGATGCGGCGGCTGTCCGCGTCGGGGACCGAGCCCGGCTGTTCTTTGAAGCGTCGGATCTCATTCATCAACACTTCGTGAGTATTGCGATCGAGCCGGAATCGTAACGAGACCACCCAGCCGATCGCGAGCATCGTCAGCGTGCCGAGCGTCATCACGAGCAGGATGGTGCGCACAGCGTCCGCAGATTGAGTGGTGTTGCCGGAGACCAGGCCGCCGGTCTCCAGCAGCATGCCGACGCCCATCACTGCAATCGCCTGCGAGAACTTGCGAATGAACGTCATCACGCCCGCGAACGCACCTTCGCGGCGGCGGCCAGTGACGATTTCGTCGACGTCGGCCATGTAGTTGTAGGTGCTCCAGGGAATGTAATTGAGCCCGCCGCGACCGAGCCCGGCGATCACCACGGGAACATACGCCCACCAGGTGGGCGCGGGCTGCAACAGATAGATCGTTAGAAAACCAAGCACGGCGGTGGCGTACAGCCCGACAGCGATGCGATAGGACGGAGCAGGGTGCAGGCGCAGGCACATGGGAATGAACACGGCCACGGCGATCAGCTGAGCGAACGCCATCGTGCCCATGAAGTTTGAGGCCATCACCATCGTGCTGCCGAGCGCGAAGACCACGAAGTAAGTGAACGCCGCGTTGAAGATGTCCTGGCTGATGTAACCGCCGAGGTACATGCCAAGATGCAAACGGAACGCGCGGATCCGCAGCGTGGCGAACAAGTCACGATACAGTTGTTTGAAGCGGCTCAGTGCCGACGAATCGCCCTGTTCAGCCGCAATGCTTTCGATCTCCTCGCGCGGCCGCTCCCAAGTGAACGTGAACACCGCCAGCGCCACCAGCATGAAAATCACCGAGAAGATCACGCCGAGATAAAAGAATGTTTCGGCCGAGTTCTTGCCGAACGCTTCGATGATGCGTCCGGGCAGCACGCCGGCGAGAATCGCGGACACCTGGCCGAACAGGATGCGCGCGCCGGCAAACTTGGCCTTCACGCGATAGTCCGAGGACATTTCCGCGGCGAGCGTTTCGTAGGGGATCAACTCCATCGCATACACGACTTCGAAGAACACATACGTGACCAGGTAGTACCAGAAGGTCATGCCGTCGATCCACATCAGCGCAAAGCTGGGCAGCAGCGGCACGGCCAGGAGAATAAAAAATCGGCGCCGACCGAATCGGCGCCCCGCACGCGTGCGGTGGAAGTGATCGGATACGAATCCGATCAGGGGGCTTGCCACCGCGTCGAACATCCTGGCGATGGCAAAGATCGCGGCCGCCTGCACGGCGGTCAAACCACAAAACGTGGTGTAGAAAAACAGGATCCAGCCGCTGATCACGGCCATCGCCCCGGCGCCCAGGAAATCGTTGGAGCCGTAGGCGAGGTAGTGGCCGAATCGAACCGTGCGTGCCGTCATGACTAGATGCGGCTGCGGAGCAATTCACACAGCGCGAGCATCGCCATCGACTGGCCGTACGGCATCGAGGTCAGCGGGATCTTGCGGTAGAAGTCCAGGTCCGAGCCCATGGCGGTGCCGAAAGAAACATTCTTCAGCTCGCCGTCCTCGCCGATGTTGTTCAGCACGCCTTGCACGGCCCGCAGGCCGACTTCGGCATACTTCGCTGGCAGATATCGCTTGCGCACCGACTTCAAAATCCCGTAAGCAAATCCCGCGGTGGCCGACGCTTCCAGATATGACTTCGGATCGTCGATCAGCGTGTGCCACAAGCCGCTCGCGTCCTGATGTTTCGCCAGGGTGCGCACTTGTGCGGCAAGCGTGCCCAACAGGAACTCACGCAAGCCGTCGCCGGGCGGCAGGTTGAGCATTTCGATGAATTCGGGAATGGCGATCGTCACCCAGCTGTTGCCGCGGGCCCAGAGCGCTTTAGCGAAGTTGTGCCGGCCATCGAATGTCCAGCCGTGAAACCACAGGCCGGTGCGGCTGTCCTGCAAATATTTGACGTGCAGCATGAACTGCCGCCGTGCTTCTTCCAGGTATTGCGGCCGCCCGAGCACCTGGCCGATGCGAGCCAGCGGCAGCACGGACATCATCAACGTGTCGTCCCACAGCTGCTGCGGATTCTCGGAGTTGAAAACAATGTGCTGCAGGCCGCCTTCTTCGGTGCGCGGCATGTCGTGCATGACCCACTCGGCCCAGGTGTCGAGATAGGGCAGGTAAGTGCTGTCGCGATATTCCTCGTAAAGATTCGCGAGCGTGAGGAACGGCGCCATGGTGTTCACGTTCTTGGTCGGCGTGCCGGCGCGGAAGCGATCGCGGAACCAATCTTGAATGATCTGCAGGCAGCGCTTCTCGCCTGTCAGCGCGTAGTACTGATGAATGCCGTACAGGCCGATGCCGTGCGTCCATTCCCAGTCGTTCCAGCCTTTGGTGTCGATGACGCGGCCATCGTCGAGCCGCAACAGAAACTCGCCCGAGGCATCTTTGATGTCTACGAGGTTGGAGATCAGCCGCCGCACGACATTGTGGATTTCCGTGGCATGGATCTGTGCGGCGCTGATGTCTTGAACGCGATCGGGCACGAGAACAGTCTCCTTCATTCCAAATGAAACATCGGCTCCAGCGGCCATTCGCGCGGCCGCTGATCGGGGTTGGTCTCCATGATATCCGCCATGTACGCCCACCAGCGGCGCATCACCGGCAGCTGCGGCAGCTGTTCGCGCCGGTCGTTGGGGCGCAGCTTCAGCACCGCAAACAAATGCAGCGTGGTCGGATCCAGGAAGATCGAATAGTCGTAGATGCCGGCCTCGCGCAGCGCCTGCGCGAGCTCCGGCCAGATCTCGTCATGGCGGCGGCGATATTCCGCCGCCATGCCGGGTTTGAGTTGCATGCGAAATGCGTGAGTAGTCATAGCAGACGGGTCATGGCAAGCGGGTCATAGCTTGGCGCGCACTCCCAGGAAGTAACGCTGTCCGTAAGTTTCGTTGCCGATGCGGCGATACGTGCTGTTGTTCTCGATGCGGTCGTCGTCCAGCAGGTTGATGGCTTCGAGGAACACCGTGACGTCGGGAATGATGGTGACACTGATCGAGCCGTCGAGCGAGCCGAAATCTTCGGTGTACTCGGGCAGCGAGCCGCGTCCGAGCGGATTCACCAGCCACTTCTCGCGCCAGTTGTAAGAAGCCCGCACGCTGAAGCGCTCGTTTTCGTAGTACAGCGAATAGTTGTAGCTTAGTTTTGACAAGCCGGGGAACGGCATCATCTGGCCGGTGACCGGATTCTGGTTCTTGTAGCCGTCAGCGTCCTGATAGGTCACGTTGGCCAGCGCGCCGAAACCATTGAACGGATGCGGCAGGAAATCGAACGCGTATTGCGCGCCGGCTTCGATGCCGTTGACCGTCACCTTGGAATCGCCGTTGATCGGAATGCTCACGGTGTAGTCGTTCGAATCGCCGTTGCCCGGCGTGCCGTCGAACTCCTCGCGTTGTGACGTGTTGGTCACGAACGACGAGATCTCTTTGCGGAACAAGGCGCCGGACACATAACCGTCGTCCGAGAAGTACCACTCCAGGCCCAGGTCGTATTGAGTGGCTTCGTAAGGCTTCAGGTCCGGATTGCCGCGCGAACCCGTGAAACCCACGCTGTCGAGCGAACGGCGAAACGCGAGTTGGCTCGGATTGGGGCGCGCGAGCACTTTGCCGGCTGTCATGCGTCCGACCAGGTCGTCGGTGAGATCGAAGCGCAGGTTCAACGACGGCAGCCACTTGGTGTAGCCGCCTTCTTTAGATGCTCGCGGGAACAGCGCATCGGTCGCGGTCAGGATGCGATTGAAGCCGCTCGAAAGCGTTTCGGTATCGACGTAACGAACGCCGAAGGTGCCGCTGATCGGCACCGGCAGATCGCGGAACTCGAACGAGCTCTGTACATAGGCGGCGCGCGTCTTTTCTTCGACCTTCCAGGTGTCGAGAAAATTTTGATAGCTGTTGTTGGTGCGCGTGTTGGGATTGCGCGCATACACGTCCATCGGGCCGAGGCCGGCAGCCGCGATGGTGGCGTTGTAAGTGGCATCGCCGTTGTCGTTCCAATAACGCAGGCCGCCGCCAAAGCCCAAGTCACCGGTATGAAAGAAGCCCACGTCGTTGACGCCCGAATAGCTGTCCACGATGTTTGCAATCGTCGATTGCGGGGCGGCCACGGTGACCGTCGCTCCGGAGCTGGCCGGCGTCGGCGTCCGACTGCTGATCTGGATGGTGCGCTGGTACAGCAGGCTGTCCATGTTCAGCTCGCGGACGTCGATGCCGCTCTTGATCGACGTCAGCCAGTTGCTTTCCGGCTTGTACTCTACGTTGAACTGCGCGCTGGTTTCGTCCTGCGAGTTGTTACGTGGATTGAACACCGCGGCCAGGTTGTTCACCAATTGACCGGTGGTCGTGTCCAGGCCAGGAAACGAAATATTCGGCGCGCGCTGGCCGTTGTTGTAATCGATGACGGCGCGCGGCACTCCGAAGATGGTCGCGGTCGAGTTTTTCTCGTCGTTCTGAACTTCGGCCGACGCGTACGTCACGCGGCCGTCGAGCTTGAACTGGCCGACCTCCCAGCTGCCGCCGAGCGCCGTGGTGTACTGCTCGCGCTCCAGCGAGCCATTGATGTTGCGATAGGCGAGGTCGATTGGAAACGCGGAGCTGCTGACTACTTCCAGGTGTTGAGCCGTGTTGTCCGGGCCGACAGTGCTGTTTGCATAGTCGATCAAACCGGACGCGGCGCCCAACTGCATCAGCATGCTGCTGACTTCTTCCTTGCCTTTGGCATAAGTCCCTTCGGCATAGAGTTTCACGGAATCGGCCGGGGCCCACTCGACGATGCTCATCAGCGTCGGACGCTTGGTCACGCGGCGATCGATGATGTAGCGGGGGATTTCCGGGATCCAATCCAGCGTGCCGTCGCTGTTGATATCGGTGCCCCGGCCCGGCGTCGCTCCCGCGCCGGTCGCAGTCGGTGCACGTCGCAGCCAACCCGTGGTGCGTGCGTTGTGACTGTCCAGGTGACGTTCTTCATACGTGCCGGCGACGAGCACGCCGAGTCTGTTGTCCAGGAACGTGCGGCTGCCGATGAGCGCGAACTTCGGGTCGTATGCGTCGGCCAGGTTGCTGTAGACACCCTGCGCCGAGCCCGCCAGATACGGTTCGGGATTGTCGAGCGGGCGGCGAGTGACCACGCGCACGGTGCCGCCGACGCCGCCTTCGGTCATCTCGGGCGTCGACGATTTATAAACTTCCAGCCGCGATACGAACTCGACCGGCAGGTCGCGAAAGTCCACATCGCGTCCGCCGCCGACCGTCAGCGACAGCGCGGTAACGCCGTTGATTTCCACACGATTGAGGCCCGGCTCGGCACCGCGAATGCTGACGCCTCGGCCTTCGCCGTCCTGTCTGCTGATCTGCACGCCGGTGATGCGCTGGAGCGCTTCGCCGAGGTTCTTGTCGGGAAAGTCGCCGATGTCTTCGGCGGAGATCGCGTCCACGACTTGAATGGCTTCGCGCTTCACCTCCATCGAAGAGCGCAGGCCGGCGCGAATGCCGGTGACGATGACTTCTTCCAGCTCCGTCGACTTGGCGTCGGCGGCATACACCTGCTGAATCATGGCCCCCTGAGCCAGTAACAGGGCAGCAGCCACCGCACGCGAGATGGAGCCCGAGCGGACGCGTCCGTAAGAATTGCTCATGAATCCCCCAATCCGAAATGTGTTCGCACTTGCCGGTGCCCGCGGACGGTCCGGCAGCTCGATGTACTCGTTCAATGTCGTGCGGGCGGCGCTGACACCGGTAACAACCCGGCCGATGCGCCGCACTAGCCGACCGCTAATATTTGCTCTATTTTGATCGAATTTGCAATTATTTGTCTGTTTGAACGAATTTGCGCTGCAAAATTGCCCTCGGTACGGTCATTTTCAGTCGCAAGCAACTGCATGGCGGGCGCAGCTCAAGGGGGACAGGTGTCGAACCGGATCACTCGACGAAGTTTCATCGCGGCCAGTGCTTTGGCATCGACCGGGCTCGCTGGCACTGCGAGCGGCGGGGCCGCGACACAAATCAAGCAACAAACAGCAGGGACCTGGTGCCGTTGGCTGGACGGTCACAACCCAACGGTCGCGACTGGAACGACCTGGGGTATGCCTTGGGCGCGAGGCAAACATCGCGCGAATACTCAATTCGCTCTGCGTGATGAGCAAGGTCAGCTGCTGCCCGTGCAGAGCTGGCCGATTGCGTATTGGCCCGACGGTTCTTTGAAATGGACCGCACACGCGATTGCCGCTGGCACGCAAGCGAACAGCGAACTGCTCGAAGTCGTACCGGGCCGCGCATCTTCCAAGCCTGCGAGGGTTCTGTCGATCAAACAAAACGATTCATTCATTGAAGTAGACACCGGTGTGATCGTGTGTCGCGTGCCGCGCAGTGGCAACTCAGTCATTGAATCGATACAGCGCGCCGGCCGGCCGGCGTTACAAGCGGCAAAGTTGGTGCTGGTTCGGCAAGACGCACCGCTGGACGACGGCGACGCGACGGTGAAAATAGAAACATTCACTGGCGAAGTGGAGCAGGCCGAGCTCGAGCACGGCGGGCCACTGCGCGCCGTGATCAAGATTACCGGTCGACACCGTCAATGCGAGGGGCGTCGATGGCTGCCATTTACGCTGCGGCTGTATTTCTACGCCGGCGGCGAGCACGTGCGAGTGATGCACACGTTTGTTTTCGATGGTGACGAGTCGCGCGATTTCATTCGCGGCATCGGTTTGCGCTTCGATGCGCCACTGACGGATCCGATGCACGATCGTCACATTCGGTTTGCCGGCGAAGGCGGCGGTGTATTTGGTGAAGCGATGCGAACGCTTACAGGTTTGAGGCGCGACGCAGGTGTGAATGCGCGCAAGGCTCAGGTCGCAGGGCAGGCGGCCGGTGCAATTGCGCCGGTCGTCGAAAAATCGCTCGATCTCATTCCGGCATTCGGCGATTACACGCTGCTGCAGCCGACCGCAGATTCGTTTCAAATTCGCAAGCGCACCGCCGCCGGCCATGCCTGGTTGGATTCTGCGCGCGGTGGACGTGCGACCGGGCTCGGCTATGTCGGCGGCCCGTCCGGCGGCGTTGCATTCGGCATTCGTAACTTCTGGCAGAGCCATCCCGCGCAGCTGGATATTCGTGGCGCGACCCACGAGAAAGCGACGGTCACGATGTGGCTGTGGGCGCCGGACGCGCGGCCCATGGACTTGCGCTTCTATCACGACGGCCTGGGGCAGGACACCTACGACAAACAGCTGGAAGGCTTGAATATCACTTACGAGGACTACGAGCCCGGCTTCGGCACGCCGCTCGGTGTCGCTCGCACCAGCGAGATGAGCCTGTGGCTGTTACCGTCGACGCCGAGTCGCGAGCGCTTTGCTCAGCTCGCAGACGAGGCGAGTGCGCCCGCAGTTCTCGTTGCAACTCCGCAGACGCTGCATGAAGCCGGCGTGTTTGGCGGCACGTTTTCGCTGCCGGAACGAACCGACGAAAAGCGCGCGCAGATCGAGGATCGCCTGGACTGGCTGTTCGATTTCTATCAAAAGCAGCGTGAACAGCGCGGCTGGTACGGCTTCTGGAATTACGGCGATGTGATGCACACGTACGATGCCGATCGTCACGTGTGGCGTTACGACGTGGGCGGCTTTGCGTGGGACAACTCGGAGCTGTCGACCGACATCTGGCTATGGCTGTATTTCCTGCGCACCGGGCGCTCGGAGGTGTTTCGTTTCGCCGAGGCGATGACTCGTCATACTGGCGAGGTCGACGTTCATCACTTGGGACGATTCGCGCCGCTGGGCTCGCGGCACAACGTGATGCATTGGGGGTGCAGCGCCAAGCAGTTGCGCATCAGCACTGCGTTGAACCGTCGCTATTACTATTTCCTCACCGCGGATGAGCGGGTCGGCGATTTGTTGAAAGAGCAGGTGGAGGCAGCGCGAACTCTGCGCACGATCATGCCGGAACGAAAGCTTCCTGGCGCGCGAGACCTGCCGAAACAAAGTACCGATGGCGACTACGCACGCTTAGGTTTCGGAACTGACTGGGGTTCGATTGCCGGTGCCTGGCTCACCGAATGGGAGCGCACGCGTTCGCCAGTGATGCGCGACAGACTGGCGGCGAGCATGCGAACCATCGCCGCTCAACCTCGCGGCTTTTTCACAGGCAGCGGTCGTTTGAATGTGCGCACCGGCGCATTCGATGTGACCAAAGATCCGAAGGTCAGCGTGTCGCATTTGAGTGCGGCGTTCGGTCTGCCGGAAGTCTGTGCCGAGCTGATCCAGTTACTGGCGATTCCTGAGTTCGAGCGGGCATGGGTGCAGTACTGCGTGTTGTACAACGCCAGCGCCGAGCAACAGCGGGCCGAGCTGGGTGAGAGTTTGGGAACATTGAATCTTCAGCAAGGCCACGCACGCCTGACCGCCTACGCGGCACACGCCAAGCACGATGAGGCGATCGCGCGTCGAGCCTGGGAAGAGTTCCATGCGGGCGGCGCCGGCTTCGGACCGAATCAGCGCTTTGAATCGCAGCGAATCGCCGGCCACGACGTGTTGAATCCCGTCGATGAAGCGGCCTGGGTGTCTACCAACTCAGCGTCGCAATGGGGGCTGGCTGCGATCGAATGTCTGGCGTTTGCATCTATGGGCCTACGCTAGGTAGGCCCACAGAGGTTCATAGATAACTCAGCTCTTGCGGGCGATGCGCAGGATGGCACCGTCCGCCGCTTCCAGCAGCACGTAGATCGCGCCGTCCGGACCCTGACGAACGTCGCGAACGCGGCCGCGATCGCGCAGCAGCCATTCCTCGCCGACCACTTTGTCGTTCTCCATCTTCAGGCGCACCAGCTTCATGCTCGCCATGCCGCCGACGAAGATGTTGCCTTGCCATTCCGGAAACATCGCGCCGTCGTAGACGATCATGCCGGACGGGGCAATGACCGGATCCCAGTAGTACACCGGCTGCTCCATGCCTTCTTTCTGGGTGATGCCGTCGCCGATTTTCGGCCCGGCGTATTCGATGCCGTAAGTGATCACGGGCCAGCCGTAGTTTTTGCCAGCTTCCGGATGATTCAGCTCATCACCGCCGCGAGGACCGTGCTCGATGGTCCACAGCTTGCCCTTGCCGTCGAACGTCGCGGCCTGGACGTTACGATGACCGTACGACCAGATCTCCGGCTTGGCGTCGCTGCGACCGACGAAGGGATTGTCGGCCGGCACGCTGCCGTCGGGATTCAAACGAATCACTTTACCGAAATGGCTGTTCAAGTCCTGGGCATGCACGCGCGATTCGGGCATCGAGCGCTCGCCGAGCGTCAGGAACAATTTGCCGTCCGGCGCGAACACGATGCGCCCGCCGAAGTGCAGGTTGGATTTGAACGTCGGCATCTGATGGAAAATCACCTTGACCTGCTCGACGCTGGTTTCATCGGCACTGAGCACGCCTTTGGCAAGCGCAGTGCCGTTGCCCTCATCGCCGCGAGGCTCGGCAAAGCTCCAGTAGATGGTGCGATTGGTCGCGAACTGCGGGTCGAGCGCCACATCA
>CAMLEO010000003.1 GCA_946478975.1 uncultured Steroidobacter sp. | reverse complement strand
GTGGACAAGGGCGGTGCGCGGCGCCGGAGGAACATAGGACCCACCAGCCTTCGCCGGCCACCGAGGCCTCTTAGCTCTTATCTGGGCCCCTTGGGCAACCCAAGCACCCGTTCACCAATGATGTTCCTCTGAATCTCGGCCGTTCCGCCGGCAATCGTTTCAGAGAACGCGTCCAGATAGTCGTGACCCCATCCATGCATCCCAACAACCTCAGGCGCATCGATGCCATATAAATCGATCGCCGCCGCAGTCACGCGCTGAGAAAACTCGGCGAACGCCAAACGGATCATCGACCCGCTGGCATCGGGCACGCTGTTCTCCGAATCGAGCGCGAAGCGATAAGTCATCGCTCGAATGGACTGTCCCTCCGCTCTCAAGCGAGCGAGGCGCAGCCGCAACTCAACTCGATGAGCAGGGCAGGCGGACAGCAGCTCTTCCACCTTGATCGTCAGCCCGATCAATAACGCAAGCCCCGCCGTGCCTCGCTCGAAGCTCAGCGTGGACATCGCCGTGGCCCAACCATTGTTCAAACCGCCAACGACATTTGCTAAAGGCACGCGCACCGAGTCATAGAAAACTTCGCAATATTTCCTCGGCCCGGCCATGGTTCGAATCGGCCTCACGGTGATGCCGGGCAGATTCATCGGGCAGATCACCCAAGTCAGCGCCGCTGAAGTGCGAGCACCAGGATCAGTGCGAATCAGCAGCTCCTGCCAGTCGGCGATGTCGGCGAAGCTCGACCAGATCTTGTGACCATCGATCACCAACTCATCGCCTTCGACTCGCCCTCGCGTCCTCAAGTTAGCAAGATCCGACCCGGCGCCCGGCTCCGAGAACCCCTGGCACCAGATCACCTCGCCCGCCAGAATCTTCGGCAAATGAAATGCCTTCTGCTCCGGCGTGCCGCACGCAATCAACGTCGGCCCGGCATGATTGAGCCCAACGAACGACGCATTGAGCGGCGAGGGCGCCTTGGCGCGAGCGTATTCTTCGAACCAAACAATCTGCTCCAGCACCGACCAGCCGCGCCCGCCCACCTCCTTGGGCCACGCGATGCCGGCCCAGCCGGCCTGGGCTTGTTTACGCTGCCACGCGAGCACGTAGTCGCGCGACTCAGGCCCATCCTCCGGCGAAGGCTCGCGGGGCGCGTTCGCTTCCAGCCACGCACGCGCCTCGCGGCGAAAAACATTGATCGCATCCATCAGTTCAGCCGCTCCTCGTCAGCGTCGCGCGAATCTGATGTTTCAACACTTTGCCCGCATCGTTCTTGGGCAATGCATCCCACAGCACCACCTGTTCCGGGAACTTGAACCGGGCAACGCGCAGGCCATCGAGAAACTCGCTGAGGCTGGCGAGCGTCGGCCCCGGCAATTGCTTGGGAACGACAACGGCACAGGCACGTTCGCCAGTGCGTGCATCGGGAAGCCCCACAATCGACACCTCGGCGATCTGCGGATGAGCGGCGAGGATGTCTTCCACTTCCTTCGGAGAAATGTTCTCGCCGTTGCGAATGATGATGTCCTTGGCGCGCCCGGTCACCACCAGGGAACTCTCATCGACCCAGCGTCCGAGATCGCCGGTGCGAAAGTAACCTTCCGCATCGAAGGCGTCGTCGTCATCTTCCGGATGCAAGTACCCGACGAGCATCTGCGGGCCGCGCGCGTGAATCTCACCTTCACCCGACGGCGCCGACGTGTGATCGATCAGTTTGATTTCGGCGAAGCCGGCGCGCCCATCGGTGTTCGCCGCGTGCGCAACGTCGTTGCGATCGATGACGCCGACGGTCGTGATTGGAACTTCGGTCGAGCCGTACACACGCGACACGACGGCGCGCTCAAAATACGATGCCGCATCTTGTATCAAGGAGGGCGGCACCGAAGCGCCACCACAAATGAACACTTTCAAACTCGACACACGCGAATCCGCGCGCTTCGCAGCTGCGAGCATATGTTCGAGGAAAGGTGTGGCCCCGGCCATGTGCGTGCAATCTTCCTGATTCATCAGCCGCACAGCATCGTCGGCATCCCAACGGTCCATCAACACTGCAGTCGTTCCCAACAGCAGCGGACCTTCGAACGTATAGATCGAGCCGCCGATGTGACCGATGGGCGAGGCCACGAGAAACTTGTCGCCGCGCTCGATCAACCAATGCTCGCGCACCTGCCGAAGCAACGCGTGCAGCGAGTTGTGAGTATGCATCACGCCCTTCGGCCGGCCGGTGGTGCCGGACGTATAGAGGATCATTCGCACAGCATCGGGATCGAGCGCAGGAAGTTGCGTCGTGCGCGTTCGAAACAGCGAGTCGTAGGTGATGTGAATGCCCGGATCGCCGCGCACGACCACGACATCGGGCGGCGTATCAAGCTGAGCGACGACGCGGCTCAGCATCGCCGCATACTCGTGATTGCGATACGTCATCGGCACGAAGATCAGACGGCAGCCGACATCTTTGAGCAGGAACTGCAGCTCGCGATCTCGCAGTGAAGGCAGGATGGGATTCACGACCATGCCGGCGAGCGTGGCCGCCAGATAGATCACGGCAGCTTCGTGCCAGTTTGGCAGCATGAATGAAACCACGCTGCCGCTCGGCGCCCGAGCCAGCATTGCATGAGCGAGCGTCGTAGCCTGCGCGTGCAGCGTTTTGCAGTCGATGCGCTGCTGGCCGTCGACGACGACGACTCGATCGGGAGTCTGTGCGGCCGCTCGTTTGAGCGCGTCTGCCAATGTTTCGCGAACCCACAGGCCGCGTGCATACGCTTGCGCTGCTCGTTCGGCATTCCATCGGACCCATCGTCCGGCGATCAGTTTGCGCTCGGTCGTCAAATCGCTTGGCATCGTGCGGCTGGGGACTTGCACCAAGCTAAAGCCGCGGCGATCCGTCGTCTTGATGACGGACGACAGCGCCAGTGCCGGCGGCTGTCGTAGGGCGTCAAAGCGACGGCATTGCCGATCAATACGCGGCTGCGAGGTGCTTCTAGATTGCCGGGCTTATGCGTTATCACCCCGACGCCGAGCAGCTCGAGCTGGCCGGCACCATCGAGCAGTCGCTCGAAGAGCTGTTGCCGGCGGCTCGATTGCATGCCTCGTTCGAGGAGCGTGCCGATACCTGGAGCGAGCTGCGGGAGCTCGGAATATTCGAGATCACGCTGGCCGAAGAGCAGGGCGGCAGCGGCCTCGGGCCGGTCGAAGAATCCCTGATCGCGATGGAGCTCGGGCGCCGCCTGGCATCGCCGGCCGTGCTTGCAACGATGGCTGCGGGCCCGGCACTCGCAAGGAGCGGCCTTGCAGGTCAAAACGTCGCGGCGGCGTACAAGTGCGATCAGCGAATCATCCTGGTTGAAGACACTCAGGCGAAGTTAGTGCTGGTGCGCGATG
The DNA here is from genome assembly GCA_946478975.1 of uncultured Steroidobacter sp. The sequence continues at coordinate 66,729 of CAMLEO010000003.1, read as the reverse complement.
CAGACGGCGCGAGCCTGCGCCAGCCTGGCGCAGGAAACGTAATCGATCAGCGATTGTGGCTGGCGCGATTGAAAGAAATAGCAGTCCCAGCTGAGCCGATCGCTCGTTACCAGAACAAAGACATGTTACGGCTGCGCCTGATCGACGCCGCAGCGCTCGCCGGCAACGCGGCCGCCACGCTCGCCATGGCCGTCGCCTATGCGGGAATTCGTGAGCAGTTCGGTCGTCCCATCGGTACGTTTCAAGCGATCAAGCACCAGTGTGCGGACATGGCAGTGGCCGCCCGGTGCGCTCGCGATCAAACCAGCTTCGCCGCCGTGGCGCTCGCCGATGAACGCGAGGACGCGGCGCTGCAGGTCGAGTGTGCGTTGCTGGTCGCAGGCTCGGCGGCACTGGACAATGCGGGCAAGAACATTCAGATTCATGGCGGTATGGGTTTTAGCGATGAAGCCGATCCGCATCTGTTCCTCAAGCGTGCACAGCTCGCCTTGGCGATCGCGGGCGGGTTGGAAGCGGCGAACGCGCGCATTGCGGCTTGGAGCACGACATGAATCTCACGGGTAAGAAGATTGCGATCACCGGCGCGTTCGGCGCGCTCGGCAACAAAGTAGCAGTGCGCGTTCGTGCAGCGGGCGCCACGGTTGCCTGTGTCGATCACTCGCCGGCCGCAAAGGCGCCGAACTCGCTGGCGGACTTCATCGTCCTGGATGGCGTCGACCTCGGCTCGCCGGAAGCCGCCGCCAAAGCTTTCCAGGCCGCGGCCCAGCGCATGGGCGGGCTGGATGGCATCGTGAACATCGCCGGCGGTTTTCGTTGGGAGAAGGTCGAAGGCGGCAGCCTCGACACCTGGAACCAGCTGTTCAACGTCAACCTGCGAACTGCAGTCAACGCGGTACAAGCGGCGTTGCCGCTGATGAATAAACCCACCGGGCGAATCATCAATATCGGTGCAGCGGCTGCCTTGAAAGCAGGCGCCGGCATGGGCGCTTATGCCGCCTCGAAGGCCGGCGTCGCGAGACTTACCGAAGCGCTGGCTGATGAGCTGAAGGACAGCGGCGTTTGTGTGAATGCCATTCTGCCGAGCATCATCGACACGCCGGCCAATCGCGCCGACATGCCCACTGCGGATCACGAGCGCTGGGTGAAGCCGGAGCAAGTTGCGGACCTGATCATCTTTCTGCTCTCTGATCACGCGAGCGCAATCACCGGCGCGTTGATTCCCATCGTCGGCCGCGTCTGAACTGTTACGGCGGGTAGATATTGATCGGATCGCGCCGCGGATCCGGCGTTTCCGCACGCCATCGCACGGAGCCGAACGGGCGTTCGAGCCGGCGACGAACCCGCGGCCCCGTGTTATCAGCAATGTGGAATGCGTTGGCTTGATTCTGCAGCTCGCGATCCGAGTGAGTGAACCGGCTGCGCATGCGCAGATAATCCGCCCAGGTTGGACAATGGAAACGTTCGGTCCATAGCGCGGGATCCGCAATATCGCGCGACAGTGACCAGTCGAACGCGCCGTTTCTCAGCCGCGTTCGCTGCATTTTCAACATCACATCGTAGAACTCGCGTGCGGTCGGCGGATCGACGCGGTAGTCGATCTCGATGACGATCGGGCCGCTGCGCGACGTGATCGCCAATGCAACCTCCGGCTCCTGCGACTGCTCGACCATCTCCACATCCGTGATCGACACGGGTGGCATCGGCAGAAACAAACCGATGATGGGCGTGACCCCGAGGGCAATCGCGGACACGATGAGCGCGTGGCTCACACCCCAATCTGCCGCCGCATGTCCCCACAGGAAGGCGCCGAGCGCGATTCCTCCGGTCAGTGACGATTGAAACAACGCGATGGCTCTCGCGGTCACCCAACGCGGCGCCGACAGTTGCACGCCAACGTTGAGCAGCGCGATGTTGAGCATGAACGCAGTGCCGGCAACCGCCATGACGAGTGCCGTGAGCACCAGCGTATGACTCAGGCCGAGCAGCAGGATCATCAGGCTGCCGACGATGGCGCATAGAGAGACCGCGTGCTCCGCTTTGAATCGATTGCGAACGGCGCTCACGATCAGCGCGCCGACGACGGCACCAACGCCGTTGGCTCCAAGCAGCAGCCCGTACGTGCTTGCGTCGCCGTTGAGCAGGTTGCGTGCGACAAGTGGAGTGAGTGCCGCGATCGAAGCGCCAGTGAGCCCGAACAGAAACGCACGAATCATCACGATGCGGATCGGCGGTGAGTGGATCGCGTAGCGCGCGCCGGAGATGATCGCGCGATCGATTCTCTCTGGCGGCAGCCGCGCTGGAACATGCACGCGTCGCCAGGCGACGAAGGCCAGCAGCAGTGGCAAATAGAAAATTGCGTTGACCGCAAACGCAGCGGTCGCGCCGGCGGCAAGCACGATGACGCCGCCAACGGCCGGCCCGAAGCTGCGGGCGATGTTATAACTGACTGCAGCGAGCCCGACGGCGGCGGGCAATTGCTCCGGTTTGACTTGCTCGCTGACCGACGCCTGCCATGCCGGCCCGTAAAGAGCGACGCCGACACCGATCAGCGAGCTGAAACAAAGCAGCACCCACGGCGTCGTGAGATGGAAGAATGCAATCGTGGTGAGCGTGGCCGCGCAGATCGTGGCGGAGGTGAGCCCGACCATCGCGATCTTGCGACGATCGAACATATCGGCCATGGCACCGGCCGGCACGGCGACCAGCATCAGCGGCAGCATCAGCGCGGTCTGCACGAGTGCGACCATGCTGGGCGACGACGTGAGTCGCGTCATCTCCCAGGCCGCGCCGACGCCTTGGATGAGCTGCCCGAAGTTCGAGAGCACACTGGCCGACCAGATCAGCCGAAACGTGCGCTCGCGCAGCGGCTCGAATGCGTTCCAGCGTGTCGTCGGCGCGGCTTCTGCGATGGCCATTCAGCGACCGCTGGGCTGGTCGACGTTCCTGTCGATGAAGTTGAACACCGCAGTGTTGAATGCATCGTTCGCATCGCCGGCGACCATGTGGTGCGCACCGGCGATATCCACGAACTCCGCATGCGGAACCATTTGCAGAAATTCCCGAGCGCCGGCTTCGCTCACGATGCGGCTGCGACTGCCGCGGATGAGCAGGGTGGGGATGTCGATCGCGCGTGCCAGATTCTCCAGCCGATTCGGCTGCTCGGTTGTGAGTTTGCCGGCAGCGTCGCGGCCCATGCGGATGAATGCCGGATCCCAATGCCAGTGATAGCGGCCGTTGCGTAATCGCAGGTTGCGCTTCAGGCCTTCTGTGTTCTTCGGCCGCGGTCGATGCGGCAGATAGGCGGCGACCGCCTCGGCGGCTTCTTCCAGCGAGGCAAAGCCATCCGGCGCGCTGTCCATGAATGCAATCACTTCATTCGCGCCGGTCATCTCGACGCGCGCTGTGATATCGACCAGCACCAGCCCTCGCAGCTTCGGCGGCGGAGCGGCGGCGATCATCATGCCGATGATTCCGCCCAGCGATGCGCCGACCAGAATCGGCGGGTGCTCGAACGATGCGACGACCTCGCGAATGTCGTCGGCGAACCGCTCCAGCGTGTACTCACGATCCGGCGACCAGTCGCTATCGCCGTGGCCGCGCAGGTCGAGCGAGATCGCGCGATAGCCGCGTTTGTTTGCTTCGGCCAGCGCGCTGCCCCAGCTCTGACGCGTCTGGCCGCTGCCGTGCAGGAACAGGATCGTCGGCCCCGTCGCGGGACCAGTAACATCCGCGGCCAGGTTCAAATCCGAGCCGCGGATCGATAGTTGCTCCAGTGCGCTCATGCGGATGCAACTTCAGGCGCGCGCTGAAAATCGATGTGCAGCCGGGTCAGCTTCGAGTACGCGATCTTCCAGGCGCCGTTCTGCCGCACGTAACGCTCGTGATAATGACCATAGCCGGTGATCGACGTGAGCCCGCGTTTCGGTGTTTCCCAGAGCACGCGATCCTGCATGGCCCAGATCGCGTGTGCTTCGTCGCCACGCACCTCGATTTCAGGTGTATGCACCTGGTGCACGGTGCGCGCCGAATCGATCAGCGCTGCCACTTGAGTCAACGCAGCTTCGCGACCCTGAATGATCGGGATCGACGTGCCTTCACTCACATCGAGCACGAAGTCCTCGGTGAGCAGCGCGCCCAGGCCGGCCCAGTCCTTGGTATCCACCATCCGGCAGTAGCGGGCCTTGATCCGGCTGATTTCCAGTTGAGCGTGCAGCGCTTCGATATCAGCCATCATGGCTCCTGCAGGTGACGTTCGATCTCGAGAATGGCGGCGTCCGCCGGCGGACGCAATGTTTGTTATCCGCAATGAGCGAGCGGCAAAGAATTTGTCGCGCGAGATCAAGATGCACGTTCAAACCGCCAGGCTGTAGCCGCCGTTGACGGGATAGGTTTGTCCCGTGATCCAAGCGGCAGCCTCCGAGCATAGAAACAGCGCCATCGCCGCCACGTCATCCGGTGTGCCGAGGCGGCGAATTATGTAGCGCGACACGATTGCCTGTGCCTGCTCGCTGGCCAGGAACTGTTGTTTCTCCGCCTCGTCGAGCGGCGGTTCGAGCGCGGAAAGTGAGATCGCGTTGCATGTGACGCCGTAGCGGCCGGCTTCGCGAGCGATCGCTCGAACGAAACCTGCGGCGCCAGCCTTGGCGGCGGAGTAGGCCGCGAGCCGGGCTTCGCCGACGCGGCCGGCGTCGGAGACGATTGTCACAATCCTGCCTTTGCGTTGCGCGACCATGCCGGGCAGCACCGCGTGACAACAATTCATCACGCCGTGCAGATTGGTGCGGAAGTAGTTGTCCCACTCGGCCGGCTGGGTCTCCCAGAACATCCGGGAGTGGCTCATGGTTGCTGCCGGGCCGGCGTTGCCGGCGTTGTTGACCAGCAGCGTGATCGGGCCGAGCGCCGCCGCCGCAGCGTCAATCGCTGCTCGTACGCTCGCGTGATCGCCAACGTCGCCGGTGATTGCAATTGCTCGCACGCCCAGTGCTGCGATTTCGGCGACGACGCTATTTGCTCGCGCGGCGACAAAATCGTTCACGACGATGCCGCCGGCGTTGTGACGAGCCAACGTCAACGCAATGGCGCGGCCGACACCGCGGCCGGCGCCGCTCACGAAAGCGATCTGGCCCTGCAGATCGAGCGGATCGGCGCCGATCATGAGCGCTCCGGGCGTCGTTGGGAGTTCGACTTATCGAATCGTTGCATGCTGCTGACAACCGCTCGCGTTGGGCTTGCAACCGACCCTTGACAAGGCCGGGCGGCTGCGAGACTCTGAGGCTAATAAACACCGGTGTTGTTTACAAGCGCAACACGGTGGGACGACAAAAGATAACGATCGATTTGAGAGTGCAGCGTGCAGGGGGTTCCGATGGTACGCGACCATTCGACCGCGGCGATGTCCGCAGCGTCTCGATTATTCGAGACTCACATCTCATTGGCCTGCCCCCGCCACTGTTGTGCCAGGTCCAACCGATTCACGGTCACGAGTTACACCACACAGGGGTGAAATCGATGCGAATTCGCAGGGGGAAGATCATGAGAGCCGGAACGTTGCACCTGCTCGCGGGGTCGAGTTTGATTCTGATGGCGTCCGCGGCCTCGGCGCAGACGCCGCCCGCTGCGGGCTCGGCATCCGCCGGTGCCGACAAGGGCTTCGGCCTGGAAGAAATCATCGTCACGGCGCGGCGTAAAGCAGAAAGCCTGCAGGACGTGCCGCAGACCGTCGATGCCGTGACGGCGGACGATATCGAGCGCTTGAGCTTGCAGCAGTTCTCCGATGTGCAGGCGATCGTGCCCGGCTTGACGCTGACCGGCGGCAACACCGGTTACACCACCGCGGCGACGATTCGAGGCGCATCGTTCCAGGTCGAATCCAGCGCGCGGCCGACGGTCGAGTTCTATCTCAACGACGGCCCGATCGAATCGGTGTTCCTGTTCCAGTCGCTGTATGACGTCGGCCAGATCGAAGTGCTGCGTGGGCCGCAAGGCACGCTGCGCGGCCGCGCTTCGCCGTCCGGCTCGATCACGGTGACTACGCGTCAACCGGACCTGTCGGAGTTCGGCGGCTATGTGAGTACGCTCGCGACTGACGAAAACTCGATGCAGGCGCAGGGCGCGATCAACATTCCGCTGATCAGCGAGACGCTGGCGCTGCGCGTCGCCGGCATCTATGACGAAACCGATTACGATCACGTCAAGAGCATCAACAACAGCGCGGATCCGTCGCAGAAGACCAAGAGCGGCCGCGTGTCGCTGCGTTGGGAGGCGAGCGATGCGTTGACCGCGAACCTCATGTATCAGTACCTGACCAAGGATCTCACCTCGTTCGATGAGTACGAGTCGTTTTATCTGTCCGAGCCGTCGGCGCCGGTCGTGCAGCCCACGATCCGGGCCAGCGATCGTTTGAGCATCACCGACGGCTCGCGTCGCTCCAGCCAGGACCAGGACATCATCACCGCCCAGGTGGACTGGCGCTTCGCCGGCCAGAAGTTGAGCTACGTGGGCTCGCGCTCGACCTTCGACCTCACGGCGCTGACGCCGCAGGACGGCGGCAACGTGGTGCCCAACTTCGAGTTCTATCAAGACCTGCATTCGGAAGCCGAACAGAACTCGCACGAGCTGCGGCTCGCGTCCGAAGAGCGCCTGTTCGGCGCGTTCGATTACACCGTCGGCGCGTTCTACCAGGATTTCAGCAGCCCCAGCAATCTCACCAACAGAACGCTGGTGGCGATGCAGATCGCGCCGTTCACGCTGCGCAACCTCGCCGTCGTCAACACGCCGATCAACCGGCGCAACAAGACCGAAGAGAGCAGCGTGTTCGCCAATCTCACTTATCACTTCACGGACAAGACCGAGCTGTCCGCCGGCGCACGTTACATCGATTTCAAGACCCGCAGCGGCCTGATCGTGAGCGGCGCGACGCTGTCGAATCAGTCCACCGAGGAGAAGCCGACGATCTGGAATGTCGCGGTGTCGCACCGGTTCACCGATGACTTCATGACTTATATGAACGTCGGCACCTCGTGGCGCGACGGCCCGAATGTGGTCGGCGTGTTCCGGCCGCTGACGCCGCGGCTGAACCAGTTCCTGAACCTGGATTCGGAAGATTCCACCTCGTATGAAGTCGGCTTCAAGGCCGATCTGCTCGATCAGCGGCTGCGCGTGAACGCGTCCGTGTTCCACCAGGACTTCGACAACTTCATCTATCGCGGTCCGCTGGTGTGGTACGTCAACCTGGGTCGCGCGGGGGCGGTGCCGGCGCAATTCAACTTTGTTGCCAACGTCGATGCCAAGATCGACGGCGCCGAGCTCGACCTCGCCTACCAGGCGACGCAGAACCTCAACGTCGGCGCGACCTTCGCGTATGCCAAGAGCAAGATGAAGAACGGCGTGGTTGCGTGCAACGACTTCGACGGCAACGGCATTCCGGACACCAATCCGCCGGCGCCGTCGGTGGCGCAAATTACCGCAGCGGCGGGCGGCGAGGCGGTCGGATCCTGCACGCTCAACGAGCGTCTGTCGTTCGCGCCGGACTGGAGCGGCACGCTGCAGGCCGAGTACAAGTTCCCGATCAGCCCCAAGCTCGATCTGTTCGGCCGCGGGCTGTATTCGTACTACGCCAGCAACGAGCAGGACCCGAACAACATTTATGACAACGTCGGCAGCTATGGACTGCTGAACGTCTACGCCGGCGTGCGCAGCGGCGACGGCGCGTGGGAGGTTTCTTTGTTCGCCAGGAACGTGCTGGACACCGACGAGGTGTTGAGCCGTGCCAACAGCGCGTCGGCAACGTCTTATACGACGCCGACCGGCGTCGGCACGTCGCTGGCCGGGCCGTACACGCAGACGACGTTCACGGCGGTGCGCGAGTTCGGCTTGAACCTGCGCTACGCGTTCGGGTCGCGCTGACTCCTGTCGTCCCCGGCCGATGCGGTTCGGCCGGGGACTTCCCGCCTGCATCGATAATCAACAGCCATGTTGACTACTCGCAAAGCGAGCGAGTAGGGTTGATCCATGAATTTCGAGCTTTCCGAAGATCAGCAGCTGATGCGCGATACGTTCGCGCGTTTCCTCAACGAACACAGCAGCATGGCCCGTGTGCGAGCCGCGCAGCCGTCGGGCTTCGACGCCGCACTGTGGAGCGGGTTGGCCGATCTGGGCGCGTTCTCGTTACGCGTCCCGGAGGCCGCCGGCGGCCTCGGGCTCGGCTTGCTGGATGCGACGGTGTTGATGGAGGAGGTCGGGCGCACGCTCGCGTCCGGTCCGATCGCTGAAACCTTGGTCGCCGCAAGATTACTGGCAACGCTCGCCCCACACGCAAACGACGACTTGCTCCAGCGCGTCCTGTCCGGGCAGGCGGTTGTTAGCATCGCATTTCACGACACGACGCTCGAACCCCTGCAATGGATCGCTGGTGGATCGGTCGCCGAAGCTGTGCTGGCGCGAGACGGCGAGCGCGTCGTGCTGATTCCGATTCCGGAGAGCGCACGCAAAGCCGAACCGAATCTCGCATCGACACCGATCGCCGAGCTGCAGCTGGGCGGCGCGACGCGCGTCGTTCTGTCGCGCGATCCTGCGGGCCGCAAAGCATTTGCGGAAGCGATCGAGGAATGGAAGTTACTAACGTCCGCTGCACTCGCTGGATTGTCGCGCGAGTCAGTGCGCCTTGCGGCTGCGTATGCATGCGAGCGCGTTGCGTTCGGTCAGCCGATCGGAACGTATCAAGCGATTTCACATCCGCTCGCCGATCTGAGCACCGACATCGACGGCGGCAAATATTTAACCTGGAAAGTCATTCGTGACATTGCCGACGCGAAGCCCGAGGCCGGCGCAGGAGTGTCGCTGGCCGCTTGGTGGAACATCGACACCGCCGGGCGTGCCGTCGCTCAGGCGCTGCATACGTTCGGCGGCTACGGCCTCACGACGGAATATGACATTCATCTGTACAACCTGCGCGCCAAGGCGTGGCCGCTGGTGTCAGGCGATCCATCGCGGCTGCTCGAAGAAGCGGGACGCAGGTTGTATGCGGGTGAGCAGACCGAGTTGCCCGACGCGGGGCCGGTGAGCATCGACTTCGATCTCGGCGAGCAGGCGAACCAGCTGGCGCGCGAAGTTCATGAGTTCTTCCAGAAGACGCTGACGCCCGAGCTGAAAGCGAAGGCGCATTATTCCTTCGACGGTCACGACGCCGGCGTGCATCGCAAGCTTGCCGAGGCAGGCTTGTTGTTTCCTTCGTGGCCCAAAGAATTCGGCGGCCGGGCGGCGCCTCCGTATGCCATGAACGCCTTGCACCAGGCGTGGGAGGAGGTGGGCTGGAGCAGCCATGCCATCAGCACCACCGGCATGGTCGGCACCATGATTCGTTTGTTCGGCAGCGACGAGCTCAAGCGCGAAGTGTTGAGCAGGATCGTATCCGGCGAAGTGGTTTGCAGCCTCGGCTACTCCGAGCCCAGCAGCGGATCGGATGTTTTCGCTGCGCAGACCCGTGCCACTCGCGACGGCGCAGGCTGGCGCATCGACGGCTCGAAGATGTTCACCAGCGGCGCCGAGATCGCCGATTACGTGCTGATGTTGACCCGTACGAATCCCGATGTGCCCAAGCACAAAGGGCTCACGATGTTCATCGTGCCGCTGAAGAGCGCGGGCGTGTCGATTCAACCGGTGTACACGTTCCAGGACGAGCGCACCAATATCACTTATTACGATGGCGTGAGAGTGAAGGACAGTTATCGGCTGGGCCCCGTCGACGGCGGAGTGAAGGTGATGGCCGGCGCGCTGGAGATCGAGCACGGCGGCGGCTTTGGCAAGAGCCAGCGGCACATGGTGCATGCGGCCGAGCAGCTGTGCCGCGAGATTCAATATCGCGGCCGACCGCTGATCGAAGATTCCGTCGCGCAGGTGCGCCTGGCGCGTTCGACGGCGCACGTGCTGCTGTCGGAGGTCATTGCTTATCGCGCTGTGTGGGCCGCCACGCGCAAGATGCCGAACGTGGGCTACGGTCCGATGGCGAAGCTGTTCTCGTCGGAGAAGTTTCTGAAAGACTCCGCCGACCTGTTGAATCTCACCGCGCCGTACTCGCTTTCCAAACGCACCGGCGCCGCGGGTTATCTCAACCAGTGCTATCGCCACGCGCAGGGCACGACGATCTACGGCGGCACCAGCGAGATCCATCGCAGCATGATTGCCGAGCGTGGCCTGGGATTGCCGCGCACCCGCGCTTGAGGCCAGATTCAATTACGGAAGCGGCGATGTCCGAAGCTCCTCACCTGCTGACCGAAGTCGACGGCGCGATCCTGATCGCGACCCTCAATCGTCCCGACAAACTGAATGCGCTGAGCAGCGAGACCATGACGCTGTTCGAGCAGGCGCTGCATCGGTTCCGTGACACGCCGGAACTGAAAGTGATGTTGGTGCGTGCGACCGGTCGATACTTCTGCGCCGGTGCCGATATGCGCGGCGACGACGGAGGCGGAGTGGCGCGTACCGGTTCGGCGATTCGCGAGAAACATCGCCGGCGACTGCACGGCATGCACCGCATCTACGACGAGATGGAAGCGATCGAGAAGCCGATCGTCGTCGCCCATCACGCCGCTTGCGTCGGCGGCGGGCTGGAACTGTCGCTGTCGTGTGACTTTCGCCTGGCGGCCAAGAGCGCGAGTTATGCCTTTCCGGAAGGCAAGTTTGGTGTGCTGCCGGCCTCGAACGGCGTGAGCCGCCTGGCTCGCATCATCGGTACGCATTGGGCGCGCTATCTGATCATGGCCAACCTGCCGGCCAATGCCGACAAGGCGCTGATCATGGGCCTGGTGCACGAGGTGTTCCCCGACGAAACATTCGCCGAGGATGTGATGAAGTTCTGCCGTCACCTGGCGCAACAGAACGCGGAGCAGATGGGCACCGCCAAGATTGCGATCGAGCTGGCGCGAGATGTGGGGCTCGCGCAGGCCCGCAACGTGGAGCGCATGGCGAACAGTGCGCTGATGCTCAACCCCGAATATCTCGCCGGCCTCGAACGTTACGTTCGAGGCATCGGCAAAGGGAAAGATAAGACCTGACGGCGTGCTACACCCGCACGCCGATCGCTTTGGTTTCCAGGAATTCTTCGATGCCTTCGCGGCCCCATTCGCGGCCGATGCCGCTCGCCTTGTAGCCGCCGAAGGGCAGATCGCCGGTGATGCTGACACCGCCATTGACGCTGATCGCGCCCGCACGGATGCGCTTGGCAACGCGAATGGCCCGGTCCTTGTCGCCTGAGAACACGGCGCCGCCGAGCCCGTAGTCGCTCTCGTTGGCGATCCGGACCGCGTCGTCGTCGTTTTCGTAAGGAATCACCACCAGCACCGGGCCGAAGATTTCTTCCTGCGCGATGCGCATGTCGTTGCGCACGTCGACGAAGCAGGTGGGCTCGATGAAAAAGCCGCCGCCTTTGTCGGTGCGCACTTTGCCGCCTGCGAGCAGGCGTGCGCCTTCCTGTTTGCCGATCTCGATATAGCTCATGACACGGTCGAGCTGACGTTTGGAGATCACCGGGCCCATGATGCAGGTGGGCTCGTTGAAGTCGCCCCATTTGCTCGCGAAGCCGGCGTAGCCCATTTCCAAGGCCTTCACGGCTTCTTGATAACGACTCTTCGGGACCAGCAGACGCGTCGGATACGCGCAGCCCTGGCCGGCGTGGAACACGACCATGCCGCCCATGACGGTGCGGGCGAAATCTGGTGCGTCGTCGAGAATGATGTTGGCGGATTTGCCGCCGAGCTCAAGGAACACGCGCTTGAGTGACGCCGCGCCTTTTTCCATCACGCGACGGCCGACGGCGGTGGAGCCAGTGAAGGAAATGAGATCCACGCGAGGGTCGGTCACCAGCATTTCACCCGCCATCGCCGGATCGGAAGAGGTGACGACGTTGAACACGCCCGGCGGCAAGCCCGCCTCGACGGCGAGTTCACCCATATAAGCACCCATCAAAGGTGTGTCCGGCGCGGGCTTCAATATCACCGTGCAGCCGGCCAACAGCGCGGCGACGACCTTGCCGATGTTTACATACAACGGCACGTTCCATGGCGTGATGGCACCGACCACACCGACGGCTTCATGCGTCACGATGCGGTGAGTGTCGAAGCCATACTCGCGACGCGTGCCGCGATCTTCTTCCCATTGGACGCGTGGGAAACATTCGAGCAGGCCGTCCATGCCGAACAGGGCGCCGTCGACTTGAGCGCGGGCTGCGGCACCGATGGCTGCGCCGGCTTCATATCGAGAGATATCGACCAGCTTCTGGCGATTCGCGTACAGCAGATCGCGGTACTTCTTCATCAGCTCGAAGCGATAGGCATGATTCGTCGACCAGTCGGTGCGATCGAAGGCACGACGGGCGGCGACGATGGCTGCAATCACATCTTCGCGTGATGCCTCGGCGGCCTTACCGACGACTTCGCCGGTCCAGGGGCCGACGTTGTCGTAAGTCTTATTTCCCGAGGCGCGGCGGATCTCGCCATCGATATAGAGTTTGGCTTCGGCAAGCACAGTCATGATGGTTCCTTACGCAGATGCTTTGCGCGCACTCAACGTGATCAGCGGTGCGTGCAGGTCGGCAGGCATGTCGACCAGCGAACGAAACACGTCGGTCACCGAGGTGAACTGCGTGATCGGCCGCTCGCGCAGATTCAGACCCGCTTCCATGGCTGCTTTGGCGAAACGCATCTGCCTCGCCGGGTCCACATCCCACACCTTGCCGGGCTCCATCATCTGCCCGGCGCGGACGCAGGTGACGCGAATGCCGTTCGGCTCCAGTTCGCGATGCAGGCCGGAGCAAAAGCGTTCCAGGCCGGCTTTGGAGGTTTGATACATCAGCAGGTGGGGGAAGGGCAGCTCGACCGATTCGCTGCTCACGCTCAGAATGTGAGCACCGCGGCCCATCAGTGGAATCGCAGCTCGGGCGCACAGGATGGCACCGGTGAGGTTGGTCGCGAGGGTGCCGAGAATCTGTTCGTCGGTCGCTTCGGTGATCAGGAACGGTTCGAAGATTGCGGCGTTGTTGATCAGCACATCGATGCGCGGGTGACGTTTCGCGATTTCGGCAAAGGCGCGTTTGACGGATTCGGGAGAGGCGACGTCACAAGCAATCGCGAGCGCGCGCTCGCCGATTTCCTGGGCGGCGGCCTGCACCTTCGAAAACGTGCGGCCGAGCAGAACCACGTGATCGCCATCTGCAGCAAAGCGGCGGCCGAGTGCGCGGCCGAGGCCGACACCCGCACCGGTAATGACAATAACTTTTGACACCTTCGGATCCCCCTTTATGCCTTCCCGGGATAGACGGACAGGTCGCCTGCATAGGCGATGCCGTCGTTCCAGAATTGAGTGCCGCTGCACTTCTTGAAGTAATGAACGGTACGTGCGGTCGACGCTGCGGTCGAGCGCGGCTGCATGGCAATGCCGCTCGGGCTGCGGCCCCCAGCGCGTGCGCTGAAATCTTTCAGGGTGAATAGCAGGTCATCGGTCTGCTGTGCACACAGCACGAGCTGATCGCCCGGGCAATAACGCCGCGGCTCGATCTGAATCGACGCGAGCTCGCCGCGTTTCATGGCGACGTGGCCTGGAACATTGATGACTTCGACGCTGTGAATTTCTTCGTACCAGTGCTGGTACTCGGCATAGCGGCCGGGCACATAGTTCGCGAGGATGATGCTCACGCCCGAGAGCGGCTGGTCGCGACGCCAGTTGGGGCTGGCCTTCCAGTCCGCAAACAAACGATAGGTGTACAGGCGCTCGGTCTCATCGTCCGCAATCAGGCCGGCATCGCGGGCAGCGGCGACCAGCGGACCCAGCGCGGGAATATCGATCTCGGGATGAGACAGCTCGAAGTCGTAGACGCTCAGGAAGCGCCACGGCTGCGGGATGTCCGGCATGATCTGCAGGGGAGTGACCTCATGACGATCCGCGCCCCGGAAGCCGCGCAGCCGGTGCAACGCCTCCCGATGCGGCCCATCGAACCAGCCCGCGTACTCGCTTTCGCGGCCCGCGGAGACGTTGTGCAGATGAAGTGTGGTGTAGAGCGCCATGGACCGCGGTGGGGAGTGCGAGGCCGAGTAATCATCAGCATTGTTGACTACACCCGTCAAGAGGTACGCTAATCGACAGTGTTGTTGTATAGCGAATGGATTTGTGCGATAAGGTGAGCCACCTCAGCATTTGCCGAGGGCAGTCAGGGGAAGATGGCCACGCCTGGAGTGAAGCCATGAAGTTACTCATTAAAAAGTCGGCCTGCGCCGGCCACGCCCGGTGCGCAGCGGTTTCCGAAGAGCTGTTTCCGCTGGACGACGACGGCTACATCGCGGTCGAGTCCATCGACGTGCCTGCCGGTAAAGAAGAGCTCGCGCGTCGGGGTGCCGCCGCGTGTCCCGAACGCATCATCGTCGTCCAGGAAGGCGAGTAAGCGCCGCAACCGAATTCAGGAGAGATCGATGGGGGAGTTTGCGAGTTACCAGAACAAGCGCGTGGTCGTGAGCGGTTGTTTCTCCGGCATGGGCGAAGCGACCGCCCGGCTGTTGCTGAAGCTCGGCGCAGAAGTGCACGGCCTCGACTACAAGCCAACCACGCTGAAGCTGGCGTCGTTCACGCAGGTCGATCTGCGTGACCCGGCTGCGATCGACGCGGCTGTGAACGAGATCGGCGGCAAGGTCGATGCGCTGTTCAACTGCGCCGGCCTGCCGCAGACCTCGCCGCCGCTGGACGTCATGAAAGTGAATTACGCCGGCACTCGCCGTCTGACCGAACGAGTGCTGCCGTTGATGCCTGCGGGCGGCGCGATTGTGAGCATTTCATCGAACGGCGGCCTGGGCTGGAGCCGCAGGCTGCCGGTGCTGATGCAGCTGCTGAAAATCGAAGCTCACCAAGACATCGTCAAATGGTGCCAGGACAACGCCGAGACGGTGCGCGAAGGTTATGCCTTCTCCAAGGAAGCGTTGATCGTGTGGACGATGATGACCTCCACGCAGCTCATCAAGCGCGGCATTCGCATCAACTGCACCATGCCCGGCCCGACGCAGACGCCGATGATGGCGCAGTTCGAACAGGCGACGGCCAAGTCGGTGCTGGACGCCGCGGCGCAGCCGATCAATCGTCGTTCGACGCCGGACGAGCAGGCCGGTCCGCTGGTGTTTCTCAACAGCGATGCGGCGAGCTACATCAACGGCGTGGCATTGCCGGTGGACGGCGGATTCCTGGGTGGCGTGGCCACCGGACAGATCGACCTGAGCGCCATGATGGCGGGCGCCGCGAAGTCCGCATAAAACATTTGCAGGAGAAACAAATGTCCGCAGCTGCCAACTTGAGTCCCGCGGTGCCCAAGCCGGCACACGTTCCCGACTCCCTGGTGTACGACTTCGATATGTTTCGCGATCCATCGTACGTCGCCGATCCGCATCGGCGCGTGATCGATCTGGTCAAGAGCGCGCCGCCGATCTTCTGGACGCCACGCAACGGCGGCCATTGGATGCTGCTGAGTCACTCCGCCAACTTCAATGCAGCTCGCGACACTGAGACGTTTTCGAGCGAATTCATCCCGCGCTCGGAGATGGCGGCGATGAAGGCAAAGCTGCCGCCGGGCATGCCGCACATTCCGCAGCCGGTGCCGATCAATGTCGATCCGCCCGAGCACGGCAAGTACCGTGCGCCGTTGCAACGGGTGTTCTCGCCGAAAGCGATCCTGGCGCTCAGAGACAGCATCGCGGCGCTAGCGACCGAGCTGATCGACAACGTCAAAGATCGCGGCCATTGTGAGTTCATCAAGGAGATCGCCGAGCCGCTGCCGGTGCGCGTGTTTCTCAAGATGCTGGGACTGCCGCTGGAGCGCCAGGAAGAGTATCGCGCCATCGTTGCGGAGCACTTGTCGGATCCGCACCCCGATCCGCGGGCGTTCATTCCAAAGCTGCAGCGAATCGCCGCGAGCATGCGTGACACGTTCCTGGCGCGTCGTGACAACCCGCAGGATGACATCATCAGCCTGTTATGGAAGATCGAGATCGACGGCAAGCCGACGACGCTCGATGACATGGAGAACTATGGCGTGCTGCTGTTCATCGCCGGCCTGGACACGGTGATGAACGGCATGGGGCACGGCGTTCGTCACCTGGCACTGAATCCGGATCTGCAGCAGCAGCTGCGCGACAACCCGAAGCTGGTGCCAGAAGCGACCGAAGAGCTGCTGCGTCGATACACGTTCACTGTGCCACCGCGCACCGTGGCGAAGGATACGGTGTTCGAAGGCGTGGCAATGAAAGCACGCGAGCGAGCGATGTTGTTCCTGCCCGCCGCGGATCTCGATCCGAAAGAGTTTTCGGAGTCGACCCGATTCGATTTGAATCGCGAAAACAAGGTTCACATCGCCTTCAACGCCGGGCCGCATCGTTGTCTCGGCTCGCACCTGGCACGCGTGGAGTTGCAGGTGTTGTATGAAGTGCTGCTGGCGCGCCTGCCGACGTTCCGGCTCGATCCGCAGCGTCCGCCGACATTCCATTGCGGCCACGTCGTCGGCGTCGATTCGCTGGACCTGGTCTGGGACGTTTAGATGAGCGCGCCGCGTCCGCAGCCGCGGCTGGATGCCGACAACCGTTCCTTCTGGACGGGCGGAGCACAGGGCGAGCTGCGGCTGATGCGTTGTCGGGACTGCGGCACGTTCATCCATCCGCCGCGGCCGGTGTGTCGCAAATGTTTGTCTGAAAACGTCGCGCCGGAGGCAGTGGCTGGCACCGGCATCATTGATACGTTCACCGTGAACTATCAGAAATGGCACCCGGCGCTGGATGTTCCTTACGTGATCGCGCGCGTCGCTGTCGACGGCGCACCCGGTGTGTTCCTGACCACCAACATCGTCGGTTGCGCAGTGGATGACGTCGAGATCGGCGATCGCGTGCGGGTGACGTTCGAGCAGCAGGGCGAAATCTACTATCCGCTGTTCGAGAAGATCGCGTGATGGCCAGCAACGACGCATACATCACCGGCGTGGGGCAGTCCGAGATCGGCGTGAAGCTGGCTCGTCATCCGCTGCTGCTCACCTTGGATGCTGTGCGTGAAGCGTTAGGCGAGGCCGGGCTGACCATCGGGCAGATCGATGGCGTGTCGACCTATCCCGGGCGCATGCCAGGTTATCTCGGGTTCTCTCCGGTCGGCGCGGATGAGCTGATCGATGCGCTGGGAATTCGAGCCACGTGGTATGCGGGTGGCGGCGAGATTACGTCACAGCTCGGTGCGGTCGTTGCCGCTGCGGCTGCCGTGCGAGCCGGGCTGGCTCGTCACGTGATTTGTTTTCGCACTGTTTACGAAGCTGCCGCGCTCGCGCGTCCTGAGGAGTATCCACCGCTGAGGCGAGACAAGGTGGACGGCAACTCGCAATGGTTCGCGCCATTCAACGCCATCTCGGCGGCCAACTGGACCGCTCAATACGCCATGCGGCACGTGAAGCGCTATGGCTTGACTCGCGAGCAGCTGGCGCAGGTCGCGATTACAGATCGCGCGAATGCGGCTTTGAATCCACGTGCGTTGACGCGTGAGCCGATCACTCTGGATGAATATTTGTCGGCGCGAATGATCTCGACGCCGCTGTGTTTATACGACTGCGACCGCTTCACCGACGCTTCGACTGTGCTGATCATCTCGGCAGGCAGCGCCGTCGATGAAGTCACCTGCAAGCCGATACGCATTGCCGGGATGGCCGGCACCGTTGAACGTCACAGCTGGGATCAGCCAGAGTGGATGGCCTGCTATCCAACCGGCGCGGACCTCTGGAAACGCACCGACTACAAGCCGGCCGATGTCGATACCGTGCAGCTCTACGACGGCTTCAGCTTCTACGTTATCACCTGGCTGGAAGCGCTGGGCTTTTGTGACGTCGGCGAAGGCGGGCGATTCATCGAAGGCGGCAAACGCATCGCGCGCGATGGCGAGTTGCCACTGAATACATTTGGCGGCCAGATTGGCGCCGGGCGATTGCATGGCTTCGGATTTGCTCACGAAGCTGTGATCCAACTTCGCGGCAACGGCGGAGCGCGACAGATTCCGGGCGACCCACGCGTTGCAGTTTGTACGTCGGGCGGTGGGCCGCTGGCAACTGCGTTGTTACTGGCAAGGGACTGAGCGGCCATGAATGCAACCGCGCTCGACGACCTCCCTGGCTTTCGACGACGCTTTAGAATCACGCCGGCACCGGGCGTCGTATGCAGCGAAGTCGAAGACGATTATCACTGCATGAGCGTGACGATCTGTCATCTCAATGGCGTGACGACGTGTATCACGTCGCTCATGGAGCGCGCTCCGTGGTCGACCTGCCCAGGCGCGGTGGAGCAGCTGAAGAAAACATTCAGCGGTCTGCCGTTGGCTGCGTACGTGGAGCGAGGCCAGAAGCGCGAGAACTGCACGCATCTGCACGATCTCGCCATGCTGGCGGCGACACACGCTTACGACGCGGAGCAGCTGGTTTACGACATTCTAGTGTCCGATCCCATCGACGACCGGCGTGAGGTCGAGCTTCGTCGTAACGGCACAGCGATGTTTCGCTGGAGCATGATCGGTGGCCGCCTGGTCGAGCCGTCCGAGTTGAATGGACTGACGCTCGACGAGCTCACAGCATGGATCGCATCGCTCGATCCGCAGCAACAGGAAGCAGCGCGCCTGGTGCGGTGGGGCGCGATGATCGCAAACGGCCGCACGATTCCGCTCGAGCGCCAGTCGGATGCCAGCCGCATGCCGGCGAACTGTTACACCTTTCAGCCGGACAGAAGCGTGCATGCGCGGCGCGTCGGAGTGATTCGAGATTTCGCACCGGGCACGGCCCAGCCGCTGCAGCCCCCCAACATCCATCAGTCCATCTCATCGAGTCGTTTGCCGGCAGGAGAGCTCACATGAACATGAACGAGATGATCATCATCAGCGTGGATGATCACATCAGCGAACCCCCGGATATGTTCAAGAAACATCTGTCCGGCGACGACCTGGCGAGCGCGCCGAAGTTCTGCACCACCGCCGAGGGCACGAACTACTGGGAATATCAGGGCATGCAGATGCCTTCGGTCGGCCTCAACGCCGTCGTCGGCCGCGTTCCGGAAGAATATGGCGCCGAGCCGACCGCGCTAGATCAGCTGCGCAAGGGATGTTACGAGCCGAAGGCGCGCGTCGATGACATGAACGTCAATGGCGTCGCGGCTTCACTCAATTTCGGCAGCTGCGTCGGTTTCGACGGTGGGCGATTCCACAAGGCGCCGGACAAGGCGAAGTCGCTGGTTCACATGCGCGCGTACAACGATTGGCACATCGACGAGTGGTGCGGTTCGCAGCCCGGCCGGTTCATTCCCTGCGCGCTGCTGCCGACGTGGGATATGAAGGCCACGGTGGAGGAGATCAAGCGCATCGCCAGGAAGGGCTGTACGGCGGTGTCGATCAACGAGAACCCCACGATTCAAGGCTTGCCGAGCATTCACAATGCTTATTGGGAGCCGATGTACCAGGCGCTGGTCGAGCACGACATCGCGATTTGTTTGCACATCGGCGGTGGCAATCCGGCGCCGCATGCCTCGATGGAAACGCCGATCGAAGCGTGGATCAGCACCATGCCAATCTCCATCGTGGTCGGCGCGGCCGATTGGTTGAACCTGGAGGCGCTGGAGCGCTACCCGACCATGAAGATTGCGCTGTCGGAGGGCGGCATCGGTTGGATTCCGTACTTCATCGAACGCGCAGACTTCAGTCACGAGCGCCACAAGGCGTGGACGCACTCGCGCTTCAAAGGCACCAAGCCGAGCGATGTGTTCAAGCGCCATTTTCTCACTTGTTTCATCGACGATGAGTTCGGGTTGAAGAACCTGGATTCCTTGAACGAAGACCTGGTGGCCTACGAATGCGACTATCCGCATTCGGACTCGCTGTGGCCGTATGTGCCGGAGCGGTTGTGGGAGACGGTCAAGCACCTGAGCGACGTGCGCATCAACAAGATCACGCATGGCAATGCGATGCGCTTTTTCAACTTCGATCCGTTCAAGCATCACAAACGTCAGGATTTGACGGTGGGTGCGCTGCGCGCCAAGGCTGCGGCGGACAAGGTCGATATCACACCGCGCTCTTATGGCGGAGCGAAGCCGCTGGCCGACGGCGAAGCGCCGCGAGTGGTGACCTCAGGCGACCTGGCGAAGATGTTTGCACATCATGCGAAGGGTGGTTCGAAAGCCGCGTGATGTATGACCTGGCGCGGGAGTTGTGAGCTCCCGCGTTTTTTTCAGGCCGGGCTGGCCAGCCCGGCCTCGACTGCGCTCAGCTCGGACTTCAGCCACATCGTCTCGCTGAGATTCGTCCCGCCTGATTCTGCCAGCAGCTTTCGTAGTGCATCCGCTTTGACCGCCAGCGCCGCAGTGTTGGCGGGTTCAGCGCCCAGCGCAATGTCCAGCAGGTGAATGGCTGCGACAGTCTCGCCGGCGTCGAGCTTGCGTTTAGCACGCTCGGCAAGCGCGGCAGCGCCGCCGGCCAACTCGGCAATGTCACGATCGATGGCCGAGCGGGGTACGCTATAAAGCGCCGTGGTCGAGTCGTAGTGGAACCAGCCGGAATATTCCTCCCAGATCGAACGCACGGCCCACGCCACCTTGCCGTGAAACTCACCGATCTTCAGTTCGTCCGGCAGTTTGATCTCACGCATCAAGGTGTGAACGTCCTTGCCCGCATTCATTCCCGCGATCGTCGCTTCGTTCACGAACGAAACCGCCGCATGCATCTTGTCGAGCGCCGCTCGGATCGTGTCCGCACCGCGGATCGGATCGCCGTGGCCGGTGATCAGCAACTCGGCTCCCAAGTTGCGCACAGTATCGAGAGAGGGGAGATATCGTTGTACGAGCCGTGGCTTATCGCCTCGTAAGGTAACGAGGTTGGGCATAGCTAGAAACACGGGGCCGAACAGGTTGCCGGTGAACACGACACCTTCGCGCGGCAGCCACACGACCAACGAATCCAGCGCTTCGCCACCGGGCGTGGAGATCACTTCGAAGCGCCGGCCGCCTTGTTCGAACTCATAGCGGCGATCGACGACGATATCCGGTACCACTTCGGGCGGCGGTGCGTTGTTCTTGCGTTGAATCGTGCCGCCCCACAGCTTGCGGGAGCGGCGGGCGAGATACGGCCCGAGATCGCGAAAGTAGCGCCACGTTTGGACGAAGCGTCGCTCGGCGACGATCTGTGTTTCTGGCTCGCGCATCAGCGGCACGCCGCCGTAATGATCCGGATGCGCCTGCGTGAGGATGATCTTCCGCAACGGCCCGGTGCGCCGAGGCGCCAGCAAGCTCCTGGTGCGCTCGGCGTTGTCCATGAACCCGGTGTTGATCTGAACGTCGCCGTCGGCCGTCGTCACCAGGTAGGCGTTGGAAATATCCTTCGCCATGAAGATGAAATCGGCGATGCGCTCAGCCTCGCGCTGCTGGTCGCCGGCGAGCACGAGGTCCGCAACCGGTGGCTTGCTCATGACGCGTCACCGTCAAACTCGACCATCACTTTCGCCGATGCGGGCGTGCCGGCGACGGCGAAAGCGTCGATCACCTGGTTGAACGGAAAGCGATGGCTGATCATGCTGGTGACTTTCTCGCGCAGCCGAGGCAGCGCCGCGATGACGTCCGGCATTTCCGTCGGATAGCCCACCGCAGTCGTGATGGTCATTTCGGTCGTGAGCATCGTTCCCAGATTGATTTCGACCGGCTTCATATACGCGGCAGTCACGACCAGGCGCGATTGATACTTCGCCATGCCGATGACATCGGAAAGAATGTTGGGCGCGCCAGCGGCGTCGATGTATGCGTCCGTGCCCACGGCCTCGCGGCTGAAGACACGAGCCGAACCGTGCAATTCCAGTAGTCGAGCGCGAACGTCTTCCTTGCCGGGATTGATCACTGCACGCGCGCCGAGAGCTTTGGCACGATCCAGACGTTCGTTGGATAAGTCCAGAGCAACGACATCTGTAACGCCGCGATCGAGCAGCCACACGATCATGCCGAGCCCGATCGGTCCGCACCCGAACACCACGACTTTGTCGCCGGCCTTGGCCTGCGCTCGATTCACGCCATGCAAAGCGACTGCGAGCGGCTCAGTCATGGCCGCGACTTCGTAGGGAAGGTCATCGGGAATCGGCAGCAGGCTGTCGCCGACGCGCGCATCGCGAACCAGCAGCTCTTCAGTAAACGCGCCTTCGGGGCCGCCGCTGCCGATGTAACTGGGCGTCATCATCGGATTGATGACGACGCGTTGACCGACATTCACACCTTCGACTGCCGAGCCGACGACAATGACCTCACCGGCAGCTTCGTGTCCGATCGGGGTGACGCCGCCGGGTTTACGATGAATGCCACCGACTTTGATATATGAGAGGTCGCTGCCGCAGACGCCGCAGGCCTTGACCTTGATCACCACGTCTTTCTGACCAGGGCGAGGCGGATCGGTCGGATCCAATCTCACATCGTTGACGCCGTGAATGTTGAGGATTCGCATGCTGTTGCTCCTCAAAGATTGATCAGCGAGGCGCCGTCGATGACGATGGTATCGCCGGTGTGGAACGACGATGCGTCGCTGGCCAGATAAGCAGCGATGCCCTCGAAGTCCGCGGGATGGCCGGGGCGGGGGATGGGCGTCTTGGATGCGAAATATTTATCGACCTGGCTGAGCTCGGCGGCTGCGCCGGTCATACCCGTTTTGATATAACCGGGCGCAACGGTGTTGGCGCGGATGCCGTACTTGCCGAGCTCTACCGCCAGTGTGCGGATCACTGCGCCCATGGCAGCCTTCGATGCCGCATAAGGAACTTTGCCCGGCAGGCCTTTGAACATCGACAGGCTGCCGCAGAAGATCAACGAGCCGCCGGGCTCGCCAGCTTCGGCGCGTTTGACCATGTGCCTCGCACCTTCGCGCAGCGTATAGAACGCGCCGTGAAAACTGATGTCGATGAATGCGAGATAGTCCTTGGTCGATTGTTCGAAGGTCGTGCCGCGCGGCGGCGGCAACCCGGCATTGGCGACGACGCAATCGATGCGGCCGAACTCTTTGATCACATCCTCGTAGCCGGCAATGATTTGCTGCTCGGACGCGACGTCGACCTGTGCCGTCGCCACGCGTGCGCCGAGAGCTTGCAACTCACGTTTGGCAGCGGCGTTCTTTTCCACGTTGCGGCCCCAGATCACGACGCTGCCGCCTTGTTTGGCGATGCCTCGCGCGAAGCCCAGGCCGATGCCGCTGTTGCCGCCGGTGATCACGGCGACTTTGCCCGTCAGATCGAACAGCCCTTTCGCCATCGCGCTCTCCCGTCATGGAATCAGTTTGGAAACAATCAGCTCCGCGGCCTGCTCGGGATCGATCTTGGTAGTGTCGATGTGCAGCTCGGGTGCGTCCGGCGCCTCGTACGGACTGTCGATGCCGGTGAAGTTCTTGAGCTGCCCGGCGCGAGCCTTGCGATATAGTCCTTTGACATCGCGCGCTTCCGCGGTTGCGAGCGGCGTATCGATGAACACCTCGAAGAACTCGCCCGGGCGCATCATCTGTCGCACCATCGCGCGCTCCGCGCGAAACGGCGAAATAAACGCTGTGATGACGATGAGCCCGGCATCGGTCATCAGCTTCGCGACTTCGCCGACCCGCCGGATGTTCTCGACCCGATCCGCATCGGTGAAGCCGAGGTCCTTGTTCAGACCGTGTCGAATATTGTCGCCGTCGAGCAGGAATGTATGCCGGTTCATGCGTGCGAGCTGTTTCTCCACCAGGTTGGCGATGGTGGATTTTCCGGCGCCCGACAAACCGGTGAGCCACAGCACGGCCGGGCGCTGGTTCTTGATACTGGCGTGATGCTCGCGTCCGATATCGGTCGTCTGCCAATGCACGTTCTGCGAACGGCGCAAAGCAAAGTGAATCATGCCGGCCGCGACCGTCGCGTGAGTCATCTTGTCGATCAGGATGAAGCCGCCGAGGTTGCGATCCTCGGCGTAGGCAGCAAACGGGATCGGCCGACCCGTCGTGAGATTGGCGACACCGATTGCGTTCAGATCCAGCGTCTTCGCAGCCAGATGTTCCATGCTGTTGACGCTGATTTGATACTTCGGCGCCTGCACGGTCGCGGAAACAGTCTGCGCGCCGATCTTGAGCCAGTACGGCCGACCCGGCAGCAGTTCGGTTTCGTCCATCCAGACAACGGTTGCTTCGAATTGATCTGCCGATTGCAACGGCTCCTGCGCAGCGGCGATCACATCGCCGCGCGAACAGTCGATCTCATCGGCTAACGTCAAGGTCACAGATTGCCCGGCGACGGCTCGTTGTAAATCGCCATCAAAGGTCACAATGCGCGTCACGGTCGAGGTCTTGCCCGACGGCAGCACGCGAACCTGGTCGCCGCATTGAACGGCGCCGCTGGAAATCAGGCCGGAAAAGCCACGGAAGTCGAGGTTCGGCCGGTTCACCCACTGCACGGCCATGTGGAACGGCCGCGCTTGCATGCTGGTCGAGTCGAGCTCGACGGTTTCCAGGTGCGGCAGCAGTGCCGGCCCGGTGTACCAGGGCATGTGCGGCGAGCGGCTGGTGATGTTGTCACCCTTGAAGCCGCTGATCGGCAGGGCGACGAAATGCTCGATGCCGATGCTGCGCGCGAATTCGGAGTAGTCGGCGACGATTTGATCGAAGGTGGCCTGGTCGTACCCGACCAGGTCCATCTTGTTGACCGCGAGCACGATGTTTCTGATGCCGATGAGATGGGCGAGGTAGCTGTGACGCTTCGTCTGGGTGAGCACGCCCTTGCGTGCGTCGATCAGGATCACTGCCAGGTCCGCGGTCGACGCGCCGGTCACCATGTTGCGCGTGTACTGCTCGTGGCCCGGCGTGTCGGCGACGATGAACTTGCGCTTCTCGGTCGCAAAGAAACGATACGCCACGTCGATGGTGATGCCTTGCTCGCGCTCGGCCGCAAGGCCGTCCACCAGCAATGCGAAGTCGAGGTTCGCGCCTTGCGTGCCGATGCGTTTGCTGTCCGCTTCGAGCGCCGCCAGCTGATCTTCGAAGATCATCTTGGAGTCGTACAGCAGCCGGCCGATCAAGGTGGACTTGCCGTCGTCGACCGAGCCGCAGGTGATGAAGCGCAGCAGCGTCTTGTGCTGATGGGATTCCAGATATGCCGACACGTCGCGGGCAATCAGCTCGTCGGGCTGATAGATCATTTCCGAGGCGCGCATCAGAAGTAGCCCTCTTGTTTCTTTTTCTCCATGCTCGCCGCCTGGTCGCGATCGATGGCCCGGCCCTGGCGTTCGGAAGTGGTGGTCAGCAGCATCTCCTGGATCACTTCGGGCAGCGTGCGAGCCTGGCTCTCGACGGCGCCAGTGAGCGGATAACAGCCCAGCGTGCGGAAGCGAATCGAGCGCGTCACCGGCGTTTCGCCCGGGCGCAGACGCATGCGTTCATCGTCGACCATGAGAATCAAGCCGTCGCGCTCGACAGTGGGGCGGGGCGCCGCGAAGTACAGCGGCACGATCTCGATCCGGTTCAGATGGATGTACTGCCAGATGTCCAGCTCGGTCCAGTTGGAGAGCGGGAACACGCGAATACTTTCGCCCTTGGCTTTGCGCGCGTTATAGAGATTCCACAACTCGGGGCGTTGTTTCTTCGGATCCCAGCGATGGTTGACGCTGCGGAAGCTGAAGACGCGCTCCTTGGCCCGGCTCTTTTCTTCGTCGCGGCGGGCGCCGCCGAACGCGGCATCGAAGCCATGCAGATCCAGCGCCTGCTTCAATCCTTCCGTTTTCCACATATCCGTATGCAGCGGACCGTGATCGAAAGGATTGATGCCTTTCTGCAGGGCTTCGGGATTCTGATACACCAGCAGTTCCATGCCGGCTTCGCGGGCTGCTCGGTCGCGCAGGGCATACATGGCGCGAAACTTCCACGTGGTGTCCACGTGCAGCAGCGGAAACGGCGGACGCGAAGGAAAGAATGCCTTCTTCGCCAGGTGCAGCATCACTGCACTGTCTTTGCCGATGGAGTACAGCATGACCGGGCGCTCCACCTCGGCGACCACCTCGCGCATGATGTGGATGCTCTCGGCTTCGAGGCGTTCGAGATGAGTCAGCTTGTGGCGTTCGGCGTTCATCGCCGGCAACTCTCGATCAGACCGCGCGCAGCGGCAACGTCGACCAGTGTCGACGCTCGGCCTGAATGATGAGAGCCGGCCGTAGCGAGGCAATCTCCCGTTTGGCAGCAACCTTGCGTAATATCGAGACTGTCGCATTCGAGAATGCGAGCGAATGTTTGTTCACGACTCACGATGCTGAGTGTTGTCCCGACCGCAGCCGACACAGATTTGGCTTGGGCCGACAAAGTGACGACGGGGAGAGGCCGTGGCCGCCGAAACATTGATGAAGGTCGATGCCGAGATCCGCGTGCCGGTCGCGACGGCGCAGCTGGTTCATTTCCACGTGACCGGCCCGGCCGACAACATCCTGCGCGACGAGCAGATGTACTGGCTCGATCTGTGTCTCACGCCGAGGCCACGCAACGCGCGTGCCCGCTATCTCGACCATTGGGCGCCACACCGCTTCGAACGCATCGGCAATCTGTTCCTGGTGCCGCCCGGCGAGAGAATGCAGGCCAAGAGTGATGGCGGCCCGCCGCAGACTTCCATCCTGTGTCATTTGCATCCGGAGCCTCTGCGGCAATGGCTGGAGCACGACCTGGAATGGACCGACCGGCGTCTGACGGCGAGCCTGGATATTCCCGATGCCAACGTTCGCAGCCTGCTGCTGCGTCTCGCCGAGGAATTGCGGCATCCTGGCTTTGCGAGCGAGGTGCTGGTGGAACTGATCGTTGCGCAAGTGGCGATCGAGATTGCGCGTTACTGCAAGACCGCCGAGGAGGAACCGGCGAGCGGCGGGTTGGCTCCATGGCGGCTGCGGCGGATCGAAGAACGGCTGAAAGAAGTTCGCGAGCCGCCGACGCTGTCGGAGCTGGCGACGCTGTGCAATCTGTCCGTGCGGCAACTGACGCGTGCGTTCCGTGCCAGCCGCGGTCGTTCCATCGGCGATCACGTCGAGCAATGCCGTCTCGATCACGCCAAGCGCCTGCTCGCGACCGACGCCAGTGTGAAGTCGATTGCCTACTCGCTCGGTTTCGCGTCGCCGTCGAGTTTCTCGTTTGCGTTTCGACGCGCGACCGGAGAAACGCCGCGTGAGTTCAGGCATCGCGTGGCACGCGCGGCCTAGCTTCGTCATTCTGGCTCGAACTCGAAATTGATCGGCGTTGCCTGAACCCCGCGCGCGGTTCGAAGATCGCATCGACGCAACCAACGGGGAAATCGGGCATGCCGCAAACATTCATCGCAGACGAGCTGATCGAAGCGGCACAGAAAGCGACCGGACTGCACACCTTCGACAGCGACAGCTTCCGCGAAGGGCTGGGCATCCTGCTCGCCGATGCCAACGAGATCGATTATCCCGAGACCGGCATTCAGCGCTTCCGCGGCTCGATCATTGCCGCATTGTCGAATCGTCTGAAGACAACCCGTTATCTGGAGCAACGGCCCGAGCTGTTGCAGCGACCGATCAAACGTCCGGTGTTCGTGTTCGGCGTGCCGCGCACAGGCACCACATTGCTCAGCAATCTGCTTGCCGCCGATCCGGCGCGCCGCTCACCGCTCACGTGGGAGATTGACGATCCCGTGCCGCCGCCGACCAAGGATTCGCTCTACACGGATCCGCGTGCGCTCGCGCGATTGGAAATGGAGCGGAAGATGTTGGCCGCGCGTCCGGAGGCCGGCAAGTATTATCGCAACTCTGCGATCTACCCGAACGAATGCATGTTCTTCATCAATGCCGATTTCAAAGCATTGATGTGGGAAAGCCGCGGCAAGCTGCCCAACTATCGCGATTGGCTGTTCCAGCGCGCCGACCTGGCATCGACGTATCGATATCACAAGCGCTTCCTGCAGGTTCTGCAGGCCGACGCGCCGGGTGTATGGAATCTGAAGCAACCCTCGCACGCGCTGTGGCTGGAAACATTGCTCACCGTGTATCCCGACGCGCGGCTGGTGTGGACGCATCGCGACCCGCTCACTGCCACCGGCTCCTTCTGCAGCCTGATGAAAATGGGCAGCAGCGCGTTCGGCTTGAAGCCGGACCTGAAATGGATTGCGCAAAACTATTCGTGGCAGGCGGTCGAGCATGCCGATCGGATCATGAATTCGCGGGCGCGGCTCGGGCGCGAACGCATCATCGATGTTCACTATGCCGATCTCATGCGGGCTCCGCTTGAAACGATGCGCACGTTGTATCGCGCGCTCAATGATGAGTTTACGCCGGAGGCGGAATCCGCCATGCGCACCTGGCTGGCCGACAATCCGCAGGACAAGTTCGGCAAACATGAGTACAAGCTCGCGGAGTTTGGACTCGCGCCGGACCAGGTGCGCAAGATGTTCGAACGATATCTGTCCGAGTATGACGTTGAGCCCGAGGGCTGACGTCTGGAGTAGCAGCGGTGGCGAACAAATGGGTCGTGATCACAGGCGCGGCGGGTGGCATGGGCCAGGCGTTCGCACGCCATTTCGCCGCTGCTGGCGCAGCGTTGATCCTCACGGACATCGATGAGCAAGGTCTCGAAGGAATCACGGCAACGCTGCGGGAGCAGGGCGCTCAGTGCTCGGCTCATCGAGTTGATCTTGGCGCAGAAAGTGACATTCAACAGTTTGCCGCCGAGATCGCTCGACGGCACGAACGCCTGGATGTGCTGGTCAACAACGCGGCCATTGCTTACGGCGAGGTGGCGCACGCGTTCGAGAGTCTGGATCAAGCCAAGTGGTTACGTTTTCTTTCGATCAATACGGTGGCGCCGCTGTTGCTCGCCCAGGCGCTGCGCACGCCGCTCGCCAACGCGAAGGGCGTGGTATTGAATGTTTCCTCGATGGCGAGCTACGTACCGGCGACGGCCTATGGCGTGACCAAGGCGGCCTTGAACGCCATGACTTACGGGATGGCGAGCACCTTCGGGCGCGATGGCATCCGCGTCAACGCGATCGCGCCGGGCATCATGGAAACGCCCGCGTCTCGCGCCAGCCTGCCTCCGGGTACTTACGAGCGCATCCAGGGCCAGCAATTGTTGCAGTTGAATGGCACCGCCGACGACATCGCCGCCCTAGGTGTATTTCTCGCTTCGGACGCGGCACGGTTCATCACTTCCGAGATCATCAGCTGCGATGGCGGGAATCGCTTGAGAGGATGGCGCGTCTGAGCTTACGCTGACGGCTCCAGTCACAGGAGCTGCCCATGAATCCGGCGCTGCGCGCGGCCGTCGAGCCTTTCCTGATCGATCCTTCGCAGGGTTGGTCGGGAGCGGTGGAGGCGTGGCAGCCCCTGGTGTGCATCGATCTCGATCGCTGCGACGACGACGTTTCATTCGAGTCGCTGCCGGTGCCGGTAATAGGAATTGGCGATCGCGCGCATCCTCACGCCGACCGGCTCGATGCGGTGATCGAGCCGCCGATCGATGCGGCCGCGCTGGTGCGACAGGTTCAGCGGGCCCCGCGCGCCGCGGCCGTCATCGTGCAGTTGTTACGCTCGTTGGAAGGGCTGCCGCTGGATCGTGCTCTGACGCTCGAATCCTTTTGCTACGGCTTGTTACAAGGGAGCGAAGAATATGCGACGTGGCTGGCGTCGCGAGCGCCCTCCGAACCGAACGGTGTGCCGGGCAAGGTCATCGTGGAGCGTCGCGAAGCTGTGCTGCAGATCGTGATCGATCGGCCGCAGGCTCGTAATGCCATCAACGGTGCAATTCGCGATCAGTTGTTCGAGGCTTTCACGCTCGCCGCGCTCGATCCTGACATTCGCTCGGTGAAGCTGCGGTCGACGGGCGACGTGTTCAGTGCGGGCGGCGATCTGGATGAGTTCGGCACCACTAAAGATCCGGCCACTGCTCACTTGATTCGCAGCCGTACGCTGCCGGCGCTTGCGCTCGCACGTCGAGCAGATATTTTCGATGTCTACGTGCAGGGCGCTTGTATTGGCGCTGGAATCGAGCTTGCCGCCTTCGCGGGCCGAGTGACGGCGGCGCCCACTGCATGGTTTCAACTTCCCGAGCTCGCGATGGGCCTGTTGCCGGGCGCAGGCGGCTGCGTATCCGTGCCACGCAGAGTGGGGCGTCAGCGAGCAGCGCTCATGATGCTGTCCGGCCAGCGCATCGACGCCGAAACGGCGCTGCGCTGGGGGCTGATCGACGTGATCGAACGCGAGGTTTAATCCGTCCCGGCGGCATGTTTGGCGGCGACATAGCCCCAAACAAATGACGGGCCCACGCTGCTGCCGGCGCCAGGATAGAAACGACCCATCACCGACGCGGTCGAGACACCCGTAGCATACAGCCCGGGAATGACGGAGCCATCCTGTCGCAGTACGCGTGCATGCTCATCCGTGACCACGCCGCCGTAAGTGCCTACGTCGCCCGGCACAATGGGCACGGCATAGAACGGCCCTTGTTTGATCGCACCGAGCGTCTGTGACGGCGAGTTGAAAGGATCGCCCAGCCAGCGATCGTACGCACGCTCGCCGCGATGAAAGTCCTCGTCGCGATTCTTGGCGACGAAGCCGTTGAAACGTTCGACGGTGGCGGCGAGCGTGGCGGGATTCATGTTGAGCTGCCGGGCCAGCGCTTCGAGCGTGTCGGCTTTCTTGAGATAACCCTGCTGGTACCAGTGCGCCGGCTTCTCCTTGCCCGGCATCGTACCGGCGAACATATATTTGCTGAAGAACTGGCTGTCGAACACGGCCCAGCTGGGCACGGCCGGCACAGTCTTGTGACGTTCGAGCATGGCTTTGCAGTACGCCATGTACGACCCGCCTTCGTTCAAGTAACGAACGCCGCTTTGATCGACCAGGATGACGTGCGGCGATGCTGTGAGCGCTTGTGCGGTGGGCTTGGCTTCGCTCTCGGCGGCGCCCGGCGGATGGGTTTGCTGATTGCCGACGCGTTCTTCCATCTGCGCGATCGCAGCACCCTGTCGCATCATCTCTTCGATCATTTCGCCGGTGTCGGCGGCAATCGCCATCGTCCACTGCACCGACGTGCCGGGCGCATATTTGTCACGCATGCGCTGATTGCGAGCGAAGCCGCCGGCATTCACGAGCACACCGAGCCGCGCACCGACCAGCCAGCGTCGGCCGTTCTTCAGTGTCGCGACGCCTTTGACCGCGCCGTTCTCGACGATGAGCTCGTTGACCGGAGATTCGGTTCGGATCGTCACACCCGTGCGCAGCGCTGCTTGTAACATGCGACCCTGCAGAGCGGCGCCGCCGCCGACAAAGTACTTGCCGGTGAGCTTGGACACGATGCCGCGGGCGATCAGCTTCGCTAGCAGCATCTTCACGCGCCAGGAGCGATTCAGGCCGGGCAGTTCGAGCATTTCTTCGAGCGAGGGCTGCAGCAGGTCCACCGGCGCTTTGATGAAAGTCGGTTGCAGTTTGTCCTTCCACGCGCCGAGCTCATTTACGTTGAACAACTCGGCGACGACGGTGCGTCCCGGCACCGAGCCGCCGGGCAGCTCGTCGTAGTAATCGGGCCATTCCCGAATGCGATTCAACTTCACGCCCTGGCTCACCAGAAAATCCACCATGCGTGACGCTTCAGTGATGTATGTGCGTCGGCGCACTGGCGTGGAGCCCGGCGCGTCGGTTTGTTTGCCCATCAACGCTTCCATGTATGTGGAGGCTTTCTCGAAGCTGTCTTCGATGCCGTCACGCTTCATGAAGCGATTGTTTGGAATCCACATCACGCCGCCGGAGCGCGACGTGGTGCCGCCGACCAGCGCGGTCTTCTCCAGGATCAGCACACTTTTTCCCAACGAGCGCATCAGCAGTCCCGCGCACATGGAACCGCCGCCGCTGCCGACGACGACGAAATCGACGAGCTCGTCAAACGCACTCATGCCGCATCCCTTGTTTGTTGTTCGAAGATCCGCCGTCCATCGATGAACGTGGCTCGCACGCGCACCGCGTCCAACGACCTGCGTGCTTGCGCCCAAGGGCGATCGAGCAGGCAAAGATCGGCTGGCGCGCCGACGACGATGCGCCGGCGCTGATTCAATGTCTGCGGAGCGCGCAGATACAGATCGAGCGCCTGCTCCGGCGTCAATGCTTCCTCGGCACCGATGGATGCACCGTTTCGAGTCTGTCGCGAGACTGCTGCAGCCATCGATGCCCACGGATTCGGTGCACCCGACGGCGCATCCGTGCCGGCGGCCAGGCAAACGTTTGCATCCACAAACGCGCGCAGCCGGTAGAGCAAAGGACGCGCATCCGCATCGACATCGCGCAGGTAACGATCGCCGCGTTCGCGAATGAAATGCGGTTGGCTGACCACGGCGAGACCGGCGCGCGCGATATCGGCGAGCGCCGATTCGGAAGTGACAGCGGCGTGCTCGATGCGATCACCCGACACGGCGCCCGCGTCGTTCAACGCGGCGAGCGCGTAGAGCAGTTCCACTTCGGTCGCGCAGTGGATTGCGACGTTTCGATTGCGTTCGTGCGCGGAATGTATGAACGCCGCAGCTTCTTCGAGCGTGGGCAACGCAGCTTCGTGAAGATGCAGCTTGGCCGGCCCGAGTTGTACACGCTGGTTTGTATCGGCCGCGGTGAGGTCCAGCTTGCCAGCCAGCAGCACTCGCTGAGGCAGCGACCGGGTCGATGTTTCCTGGCTGAAGTGGCGAGCGATGAACGCATCGTTGCGCGGAGACATATCCGTCAATCCCGTGACGCCCCAGCGTGCGAGCAGGGTGCCGACAGTGGCAAACGTCGGCGGCGTGCTGCGAAGAGTTCGTTGCAGCCAGCCGTCATCGTCGAACAGTCGGCCGGCAGTGCGGTCGAGCCCGGACGGCGCTTCGCTTCGCGATAACAAAGTATCCAGCGCCGCCGAGTTGAAGAACCACATGCGGCCCGAGCGGTGCTGCACTCGTACCGGCCGGTGCGCGACGATGCGATCGAGAGTTGCTGCGTCGAGCATGCCGGCGACGCTTTCGTGATAACCGGTGGCGCGCACCCAATCGTTGCCTGGAACCTGCAGACAGGCGACAAACGAATCGAAGTCGTTGACTTCCGGCGGCCCACAGCGCACCGAGCTCAACGAAGCTGCGAGCGCCGCGACGTGGATGTGATGATCGTGCAAGCCGGGCAGCAACGAGTTTCCGGCCGCGTCGATGATCTGTTCATTGTCGCGCCGATGGAGTCGGCCGATCGCAGCGACGACGCCATGCTCGATACGAACATCGTTGATCTCGCCGCTTTCGAGCTCGGCGCCCCGGATCAACATGCTGCGGCTCGCGCAAGTAACGAATGCGTGTGCTCGCCAAAGGGAGCGAGCGCACCGATCTGCCGTCGACGCACGTCAGGGAACAGCAGGCCGATGTTTCTGCTCCAGTCGAGCAGTTGTTGATTGAGTGCGTCTGGATCGCGCTCGCGATCTCGCGTCAGACAATGTGCGACGACGTCCGCTAACGCCAATCCGAAACGACCGCCGCGTCGCGAGGCCCATGCATTCCAAGCGACGTTTGCCGCGAAGATGCCGGTTAGCGGATCGCCGATGGCGTCGCCGACAAAGCCGGTATTTCCAGTCGCAGCGCGCAGAGCGGCACTCAGTCCGGCGGCCACTCCGCAGTCGTCGCCGAAGCCGACCCAGTTGCTTGCATCGCCGGCAGCGCCATGGCCGGTGATCGTCATCCAGACGAGCCCGGGAATGTTGCTCACAAACTCCGCGGCATCGAAGCCGAGCTGTGCCAGGGCACGTGGTCGCGACGCTTCGATCACGATGTCGGCCGTCGCGATCAGCGACCGCAATGCCTGACGATCGTTGTGATCCGAGAAGTCGACGACGACGCTCGACTTGCCTTGGTTGAGAAGGGCGAAGAACTGCAAGTCGCCGCTGCGCATCGCGTCCTGTCGCGAGCGACTTTCGACCTTGATGACATCGGCTCCAGCAAGCCACAACAAGTGTGATGCCAGCGGACCGGCCCAGAGCGCGGAAAGATCGATTACTCGCGGGCGAGTGCGTATACGTGTGCTCGTGGCGCGGCCGGGCGCTAATTCGACGCAGGGATCGATGCGAGGTGAGCGCGGCTCATGCTCAGCTGCGATGGCCAGGCCCATCGATCGGCCGCGCGTGACCAACGACTGCCCGTCAGATCGAGCGACGTGCTCGGCAATCGCGTCGGTGTCGTAGACATCCAGCGCATCGACCTCAAACAAGGCCGGCAGCAACTCGCGATCGGCCGCCCGCGCGAGGTTCAACGCAATCGTGTCGTTGAGCGCATCGAACAGGTGGCAGCCACCGCCGGCGGACACTCGTCCTGGAATGCTCATGCGCCCGAGCATGGCGCGTTCGCCGAGCAGCGTTGCACCCGTCAGCGATGCAATTGCCTGCGATCCCGTCGCGCGCGCCAGTCGCCGGATGATTTCATCGGCACAGCATGCGAACGGAATCGAGGCGGGCGGCATAGTGGCTAATTGCGCAGCAAAGCGCGTACCTCGCGTCTGAGCAGCTTGCCCATTTCGTTATAGGGCAGGGCGTCCATCACCGCGATTCGTTCCGGGACCCGCGATGAGCGCAGGCGGTTCTTGATCAGTGTGCGCAGCTCATCGTCGCTGGGCGCTTGCTGGCCGGGCCTGGGCACGATCGCGATGCCGACGGCTTCGCCCCATTCGATCGACGGCACGGCCACGGCGGCCGCATCGGCGATGGCCGGATGCGTCAGTAACGTGTCTTCGATCTCCGCCGGAGAAATGTTTTCACCGCCGCGCACGATTACGTCGTCCGCGCGTCCGGAAAGAAACAAATAACCTTCCGCATCCATCCAGCCGGCGTCGCGGGTGGGGAACCATCCTTGCGCATCGATGGCTTTGCGCTCGCGATACTCGCCGGAGACTTGCTCGCCGCGAACATAGATTTCGCCGCGCTCGCCGGCGGGCAGGACGCGTCCCGCTTCATCGCGGATCTCGATCTCAACGGTGGGCAGCGGTTTGCCCACGGAGCCCAAGCGGGCGCGAATCGTTGGATCGGCGGAGCCGTGCGCCTGGCGATGTTCCTCCGGGCCGAGCAGCGCAATCGTCGAGCTGGTCTCGGTGAGGCCATAAGCGTTGGTGAAACTGACACGTGGAAACAATCCCAGTGCGCGGTCGATCAGTTCCATCGGCATGCGTCCGCCGCCATACGCGACGGCTTGCAGCGAAGACAGATCGGCACTCGCGCCCGCATCGATGCGAGCGATGATTCGAGACAACATCGTTGGCACCACGAAAGCGTTCGTGACGCGCTCGGACGCGGCGAGTTTCAGCCATTCGTCGGGATCGAACGCCGGCAACAGCACGATGCGTCGCATGGAATAGATGGAGCTCAGCAGCGCCGAGATGCCTGCGATGTGATACGGCGGGACGCTCACCAGCGCGGCTTCGTCTTCCGAGGCGCAGCCAAACTCGACGGTGCCGAGAATGTAAGAGAGCAGGTTGGCGTGGCGGAGCAGTGCAGCCTTGGGTGCAGCGGTTGTGCCGCTGGTGAAGAGTTGAATGGCGATGCTTTGGTCGGCCGGCTCGATATCTGAGGCCAGTTTTTCTGCCTCGGTCACAAAGGCCGCGCGCGAACGCACCTTGTGACTCCCTTGCGGATTCAGCCGCTGCACACGTTCGACATCGCCGATGATGTACGCAGGAGCGATCCGCTGCAGCAGCGCTGCGAGGTCTGGATCAGCCAGCCGATAATTCAGCGGCACATAAGGAACACCGGCAATCGCGGCTCCAAACAATGCAATCGCCGCGGCCTCGCTGTTGTGATCGAGCAGCGCCACGTGTGCAGCACCGCTGTTGGAAATGTCGAGTGCCGCACCTTGCGCGGCACGCAGCAACGATCGATACGACCAGCGTCGTCCATCGCACACCAAGCCGACGCGCTCGGGCTCGGCATCTGCAGCCATCTGCAGCACCAAAGAAATATTCATGACTTCAGTCCGAGGCGGGCAGGGGCTTCGCGTCCTTCACCTTGAGCGCCTCGCCGGCGATGGACAGCGAGCCCTGGCCGGCTTTTACGC
Organism: uncultured Steroidobacter sp.; assembly: GCA_946478975.1. Next base: position 30,638 of record CAMLEO010000003.1, on the reverse strand, counting down.
ACAACAGCTCCACCGTGCCGGCTGCGTTCACGTAACGCTTGCCGATCTTTGTTCCTTCAGCGAAGGCCGCGTTGACCGGCTTGCGTTCTGCCGGGCGCTCTTCGGACATCGGCATGCCGCCACAGTCGACGACTGCGTTCACCGCGCGTACCACCATGACTTCGGTGTCGCACACGGCACTTTTCAACTTTGATCCGGGTTTCATAGGACTACCTGCTCAGGCGATTGCGCCCGCGGCTTTCAACTGCTCGATGCGATCCCAATCGAGGCCGAGCTCCATCAGGAACGTTTCTGTGTGCTCGGACGCTTGCGGAGCGCGAGTGGTATTGAGCGGCTGGTGATTGAACTGCACCGGGCCGCGCACCAGTTTCAGCGGCGGACCTTCCACCGCTTCCACTTCGACGATCATGTCGTTGGCGAGCGCCTGCTCGTCGCTGGCGAGATCGATCAGGCTCTGGATCGGCGCCCACTGACCTTTCATGGTCTTCAGGTGCTGGCGCCAATACGCGAACGGCTTGCTGCCGATCGCTTTGACGATCAGGTCGCTCGCGGCCTTGGAGTTCTCGATCAGCTTGTGAACGTCGGCAAAGCGCGGATCGTCGCCGGCTTCGGGAATGCCGAGATGCTGGAACGTGTCGCGGATCAACCCGGTCGGGCTCACCATGCAAAAGTTGATGGTGCCGCCGTCGGAGGTGCGGAAGTTGCCCATCAGCGGATTCTTCGCCGAGCCGCCGGAGGCGGGCATGGCATTGCGCGTGATCACGCCTTTTTCCATGCCTTGTGAGATCAGCGCGCCGGAAGCCCACCATGCGGTGCTCAACAATGAAACATCGAGCTCTGCCGCTTCGCCGGTGCGTTCGCGATGAAACAAGGCGGCGGAGATGCCGCCGGCGATGAACATGCCGCCGATGGAATCGCCGAACGCGGGTATGCCTTGAGTGAGCGGCCCTTCCAGCTCCGCAGGCGTCATCGAATGAGCGATGCCGCTGCGCGACCAGAACGCGGTGCCGTCGAATCCGCCGACGTCGCGCTCGGGGCCTTTGTCGCCGTAAGCGCTGCCGCGTGCGTAGATGATCTTGGGATTGGCGGCGCGAATGTGCTCGATATCGAACTTGTGCTTCTGACGCACCGACGGCAGATAGTTGGTTAGAAACACATCGGCGGTCTTGGCGATTTCATACAGCAGCTGCTGGCCTTGCGCAGTCGACACGTCGATGCCGACGCTGCGCTTGCCGCGATTCGGATGCTCGATCAGCGTGTGACGGTTCGGGTCGAGCGACACGCCGCCCATGTTCAAGAAGCCGCGCTGCGTATCGCCGCGCACCGGATGCTCGACCTTGATGACGTCGGCGCCCCAGTCCGCCAGCACCGCCCCCGCGGCGGGCACGAACGTGAACTGCGCGACTTCGAGGACTCGCACCCCTTTCATGACCTGCATTCAGCGACCCCCCGACAGCTTGCTTATGGGCGCGATCATACCCCGACCCGACGGTTAATAATCAACACCGGTGTTGCATAGTGGCGGGGAGTCCGGTAGAAATCGAGCCTCGACCGGGGGGAATCAGATGAAGATCGATTCGGCACTGGCGGCCGTCGTCACGGGCGGCGCGTCTGGCTTGGGATTGGCCACCGTCAAAGCACTGCGCGAGGCCGGCGCTCGCGTCGCGATCTTCGACCAGAATCCGGAAACCGGCGAGCGGGCCGCGGCCGACACTGGCGCGATCTTCTGTCGCTGCGATGTCCTGTCGGATGAGAGCGTGGACGAAGCTTTTGCCAAGGCCCGCGCGGCTCATGGGCAGGAACGCGTTCTCGTCAGCTGTGCCGGTGGCGGCAACGCGATCGCCACAGCGCGTCGGGACAAACAAACCGGCGAGATCAAGATATTTCCCACCGAGCAATTCGAGTGGGTGCTGAAGTTGAACACCGTCGGCACGTTCCGCTGCATCACTCGCGCAGCCGCGGGCATGATGACTTTGGAACCCATCGATGGCGAGCGAGGTGTGCTCATCAACACATCGTCGGCGGCGGCGACCGAAGGTCAGATGGGGCAGGCGGCTTACTCCGCCGCCAAAGCGGCCATCGTCGGTATGACGCTGACGATCGCCCGCGATCTGGCGCGTGAAGGCATTCGCGTCAACACGATTCAACCTGGAATCTTCAATACGCCGGCCATGGCCCGCGCGACGCCCCAGATGCTGGAGGCGCTCGGCGCGATGGTGCCGTTCCCGCCGAGACTCGGCCACGCTTCGGAATACGCGAGCATGGCGCTGGAGATCGTTCGCAACGGTTATATCAACGGCGAAACAGTGCGCCTCGACGGCGCGATCCGAATGCAGGCTCGTTGAAAGCGCGAGATCGGACTCCTGTCACGACTCTGGGGAGTTACGAGAAACGTTAGAGGATGCGCTAGCCGATGACCCTCCGAGTTGGAATCATCAGCGCCAACTGGGGAGCGCTGGCTCACTTGCCGGCCTGGCGGGCAGTGCCCGGCGTCGAGGTGGTTGCGATTTGCACCTCGCGTCGGGAGACCGCCGAGGCGGCGGCGAAGAAGTACAGCATCGAGCGCGCGTTTTGGGATGCGCAGCTCATGACCGCCGATCCCGACATCGACATCATCGATTGCGGCACACGCCCGATTCTTCGACACGCCATGCTGTTGTCGGCCCTGCGCAACGGCAAGCACGTCTACAACGGCATTCCCTTCGCTGCGAACATCGATCACGCGCGTGAACTGCGCGATGCCTGGAAAACCAGCGGCAAAGTCGCTGTCGTCGACGCTTTCTCACAATGGCTGCCGGCGCATCGCATGGCGAAGGAATGGCTGCAGGAAGGCCTGCTCGGCCAGCCGTTCGGCGGTGCGTGTTGTTTCAATCTCTCCTTGTTCAATCGCCCGCACCCGCAGTTTCCATACAACTGGTTTGCGCAAGGCGGCCTCGGTGTCTCGGCGCTGCGCAACCTGGGCAGTCACGCGCTCCACATGATCATGTTCATGTTGGGTGAAGTGGAGGAGGTCGTTGCTCACGATGCACAGCTGCTCAGCGCGTGGCGCTTTCCCGACGGCAAGGTAATCAAGCCGGAAACAAACGATTTCGCCACGGCACTGCTGCGCATGAAGAACGGAATGCTCATGCAGTTGCAGGTGTCGTGGAGTGCGACCGTCGCGCAGGGATGGCGATTCGAAGCATTCGGGAGCAATGGCCGATTCGTGGCGAGCGCGCCGAGTTTTCCGACCAGCCGCGATACCACGCTGCAAACAGGAACGCTTGCGAGCGGGCGACTGGAGCCGGTGCAGATTCCGCCAAAGCTGCTCGCGTCGCCTGATGTTTCGGTCGGAGCCGAGGTGGAACCGCAGCCCGTGTACCCGATGGCGCTGTCGATGAACCGCATGGTGCAGGCGATCCGGAGCCCGGGTTCGGTCGCGCCGGACTTCGAGCAGGGCTGGCAGGTAGAGCGAGTGCTGGAGGCGGCACGGCGTTCGAGCGCCGAGCGCCGCTGGGTGAAAGTCCAGGAGATTGTGTGACGCGTGTACGGCTTCCCATCACCACTGTTGATCATTGGCCGACAAAGTACTAAGGTAGCTATCCATTAGGTGCCTTGATATTAGGGGCCTTTGTATCGGGCCTTTATATCGGACCCGATATCACGGCGGATGGCAGTACTTTTGTTTTTCAAACGTGGGAGAAGTCTCGTGAGGAAGTCCTGGGTTGCCTTGATCACGGTTGCAGTCATGAGCTTGCCGGCGATCGCGCAAGAGGCAGTCGCGCAAGAGGGCAAGATGCTGGTCGGCGCCAACGGCGCTCGTCTCGGTGCGGTGTATCGCGTGACGGATGACGGCTCGGCGCAGCTGATCGTCGAGGGCAAGATGGTGACGGTGCCGGCGTCGACGCTGTCGGTGGTCGACGGCAAGTTGACGACGACGCTCTCCAAGAGCGAAGTGCGCAAGCTGAAGTGATGTCGGGCGGCGGAAGGTTTATAACAACCTTCCGCCGCATGCTCGAACACAATGAGGGGGATGCATGGCTGGAGCATATATCGTCGATGCTGTCCGCACGCCGCGCGGCATCGGCAAGCCCGGCAAGGGCGCGCTGTCCAAAATGCATCCCCAGCACCTGGCCGTCGTAGTGCTGAAAGCGCTTCAGCAGCGTAACAATCTCGACACGGCCGATGTCGACGATGTGATCTGGGGCACCAGCGCGCAGAAAGGCAAGCAAGGCGGCGATCTCGGTCGCATGGCTGCGCTCGACGCCGGTTATGACGTTCGCGCCAGCGGCGTCACGCTCGATCGTTTCTGTGGCAGTGGTTTGACCGCGGCCAGCCTGGCAGCCGCACAGATCAAATCTGGCATGGAAGATCTGATTGTCGCCGGCGGCACGGAAATGATGTCGCTGATCGCTTCGCTCGGTGAAGAGGAGCGAGCGGCAGGCTTCAAATCGATGGGCATCGGCACCGGCAATCCGCGGCTTCAGCAACGGCATCCACAATCGCATCAGGGCGTGTGCGCCGATGCCATCGCGTCGATGGAAAAGATCCGGCGCGAAGAGTTGGATGCTTTTTCGCTCGAAAGCCAGCAGCGCGCTGCGCGCGCGATTCGCGAAGGTCGCTTCGATCGTTCCATCATTCCGGTGGTCGACGACGAAGGCAAAGTGATTCTGGCGAAGGATGAGCATCCGCGCCCGCAAACGACTGCGCAGGATCTGGCCGCACTCAAGCCGAGCTTTGCGCAAATCGCCGATTTTTCTTTGGACGGCGGGCCGACGTTTCGACAACTCATCAATCGTCGTTATCCCGATTTGCAGATCGAGCCCGTGCATCACGCCGGCAGCTCATCCGGTGTAGTCGATGGCGCGGCGGCGCTGCTCATGGCTTCCGATTCATATGCGCGCGCGCATGGTCTCGAACCGCGCGCCCGAGTGATCGCGACAGCAAACATTGGCGACGATCCGACGCTGATGTTGAACGGCCCGGTGCCGGCCGCCAAAAAAGTGCTCGCGAGGGCGGGGCTCACGCCTGCAGACATCGATCTGTGGGAGGTGAACGAAGCGTTCGCGGTCGTGGTCGAGAAATTCATTCGCGACCTGAAGCTCGATCGCGACAAGGTGAATGTGAATGGCGGCGCCATCGCGCTCGGTCATCCAATTGGAGCCACCGGCGCGGTGTTGATCGGCACAGTGCTGGATGAGCTGGAGCGTCGTGATCTCAAGCGCGGCCTGATCACAATGTGTGCCGCCGGCGGCATGGCACCGGCCATCATTATCGAACGAGTCCGATGACCAAACCTCGTGATTCCGCAGACGATCTCAAAGCCGATCCCGTGTTCGGTTCGGCGAACAGCAGCTTGAAGGCGCCGGAAAGTCGCAAGCGCGCGATCGCGATCAAACTGACCGTGATTGCCCGGCAGCTCCGGCAGCGCTTCGACCAGGTCGTCGAATCCGACGGTCTGACTCGCGGCAAGTGGGGAGTAATCGTCGCCGTTGCGCGCAATCCCGGCACGACTCAACGTATGGTCGCGACGGTGCTGGAAGTCACCGAAGTCACCGCAGGGCAGCTGATCGATCGCCTGTGCGCCGACGGTTATCTCGAACGCCGCCGTCATCCAAAAGACCGGCGCGCGCATTGTGTCTATCTCACGTCGAAAGCACAGCCGCTGCTCGGCCGGTTGAACGATGTGGCCAAGGGCCACGAAGACGAGACGTTCGCCGGCCTGACCGAGCAGGAGCTCGCGCTGCTGGACGGAATCCTGGACAAGCTGTCCGGCAACCTGGCGCTGTCGCGCTGCCGTCCCGAAGAGAAAAAAGCCGTTTGATCGATTCCTGGCCGCCGGCCGAGCGGCGCTGCCGCTTTGCGTTCGCTCCGCTAATGAACAACAGCGTTGCGTAACAGCGGCGAGTGCGGTAGAAATGCTGGGAAAATTCCGTCCCTGGAGTGCGCAGATGAGCGCGTCACGAACGCTTCCGCCGAAAACGCTGCTCGAAATCTTTCGAACGGCGCTGAAGATCCAGCTGATCGACGAAAAGGTGCGCGGGCTGCTGATGTCGGGGCGCATGGCGGCGGTGTTTTATTCGCCGCGCGGCCAGGAACTCCTGGCGGCAGCGATGTGCGCCAACCTGCAGCCAACCGACTACCTGGTGACGACCTATCGCGGCGTGCACGACCAGGTCGCCAAGGGCATTCCGCTGAAGCAGTTGTTTGCGGAGTACTACGGCAAGGTGACGGGCACGTGCAAAGGCAAGGGCGGCCCGATGCATATCACCTATCCCAAGGCCGGCATCATGGTGACCACCGGCGTGGTGGGCGCGGGTTTGCCGATCGCCAATGGGCTCGCACTGGCGTCGCAGCTCAAGAACGATGGTCGGGTCACCGTAGTCACATTCGGCGACGGCGCTTCGAACATTGGCGCCTTCCACGAATCGCTGAACATGGCTTCGCTGTGGAAGCTGCCGGTGATCTTCCTGTGCCAGAACAACGGCTACGGCGAATGCACGAAGTATGAGAAGGCCACTGCCGTTGAAAACATCGCGGAGCGCGCCGCCAGTTACAACATGCGTGGCGTCACCGTCGATGGCAACGATGCGCAGGCGATGTATGAAGCCATGCGCGAGGCGGTCGAGCGTGCGCGCAAGGGCGAGGGCCCCACGCTGCTCGAAGCGAAAACGTTCCGCTTCATGGGCCACTACTTCGGCGATCCCGGAGCATACATTCCGAAAGAGGAATACGCGGCCGCGCTGGCGCGTGATCCGATGCCGCGCTGTCGGGCGCAGGTGCTGCAGTCCGGCGCCGCTACAGAGGCGGATCTGGAGACGTTCGCCAAACAGATCAATGCGGAAATCGACGAGGCGCTGCAGTTTGCGCTGGACAGTGCGCCTCCCGATGTCAGCGAAATCGATGTCGATATCTATGCAACCGGAGCACACGTATGACGTCGGCCAGTGACGCGCCCAAGACGATCACGTTCACCGACGCGTATCGGATCGCGTTGGATGAGTCGATGGCGCTGGATGAGAGCGTCATCATGCTGGGCGAGGACATCGGCGACGACGAGGGCGGCGGCGTCTTCAAAGTCACCAAGGGCCTGTCGACCAAGTACGGCAAGCATCGTGTGCGCACCACGCCGATCTCCGAGGAAGCCATCATGGGCGCCGCTGTCGGCGCGGCACTCGCCGGCATGCGCCCGATCGCCGAGATCATGCTGATGAACTTCGTCACAGTGGCGATGGATCAGATCGTCAATCACGCGGCGAAGTTGCGCTTCATGTCGGGCGGTCAGACCTCGGTACCGCTGACGATTCGCACGCGCACCGGTGCGGGCGGCGGAACGGCGGGCCAGCATTCGGACATGCTGGAAGCCTGGTTCGCGCACGTGGCGGGAATGAAAGTGGTCGTGCCTTCGTCGCCCGCAGACGCGATCGGCCTGCTCGCCGGCTGCATCTTCGATGACGATCCGTGTTTGTTCATCGAAGACGGAATGACGCGCACGCTGCAAGGCCCGGCGCCGCCGCCGAATCATCGGCTGCCGCTGGGCAAAGCGAACATCCTGCGCGAGGGCACCGATGTTTCCTTGATCAGCTACGGCCGCCCGATCCAGGACGCAAAGGTCATCGCCGATAACCTGGCGAAAGAAGGCATCTCGGTGGAGATCGTCGACCTGCGCACGGTGTCGCCGCTCGATACCGAGACCGTGCTGAAGTCAGTGGCCAAGACGCGGCGTGCAGTGATCGCACACGAGGCGCCTCGCAGTTTTGGAGTAGGCGCCGAAGTAGCGTCGCGAATTCAGGAACATTTGTTCGGCGATCTGAAGGCGCCTGTACTGCGCGTCGCATCTCGCGACGTTCCAGTGCCGTTTACCAAGGTGCTGGAGCAAGAGTTTTTATACAAGCGGTCCGCGATGGAAGCCGCGATTCGTCAAACCCTCGACGCCAGGAGCGCCGGGGCGAGGTCAGCCCGATGAGCGTTGAAGTTCGCATCCCGCAGATCGGTTTCTCGATGCAGGAAGGAACATTGGTCGAGTGGCTGGTCGCCGATGGCGCCGAAGTCACCGACGGCGCGCCGCTCTATACGTTAGAGTTGGACAAAGCCGTGCAGGAGGTGACAGCGCCTGCGGCCGGCAAGTTGAAAGTGCACGCGGCGGTTGGCCAGGCGTATCCGGTCGGTTCGCTCATCGGGGAGATCGTTTAGCGAGATTGCCGATGGGCCGCTACGTCTTCGCCGTTCACAGTAATGCCGCCGAGGGGCGAGAGGACGAGTACAACGATTGGTACTCGAATCATCACCTCAAGGATGTGCTCGCGTGTCCCGGCGTCATTTCGGCGCGCCGTTTGACGTTGGCGGATCAGCAGCTGCACGGCGGCCCGCAACCATTCAAGTATTTCTCTTTGTATGAAATCGAGATCGAGGATCTGCAGGTTTTCATCAAAGAGCTGACCACGCGCGCCGGCACCGAGCGCATGCCCATCAGCCAGTCGTTGGGCAACTCCATGCCGGTGTTCTGGAAGGTGATGTAGATCATGAGCAACCCAGCGCCGACCGCACTGCCGTGGCCGGCGGAAGATTTCTCGGTGTACGGCCCTGTCGAGGCGCGTCCTGTCGGCAAGGTGCAGAACTTTGTCGCGCGCGCCATGCATCGCAATTGGGTGTCGATTCCGCACGTCACTCATCAGGACGAAGCGGACATTACCGAGCTCGAACGGCGTCGCAAAGCCTGGAATGCCGAGCATCCCGATGACAAGCGCACACTGCTGCCGGTGCTCATCAAGGCGAGCGTCGCGGCGTTGGGTCAGCATCCGAACTTCAACTGTTCGCTGAGTGCCGACGGCGCCACGCTGTTCGCCAAGAAATATTTCCACATTGGCGTGGCGGTGGACGTGCCGAACGGCTTGCTGGTGCCGGTGCTGCGGAACTGCGATCAGAAAGATGTCGCTACGCTGGCGCGCGAGCTGGCGCAGATCTCGGAGAAGGCGCGGACCAAGGGTCTGTCGGTGGCCGAGATGTCGGGCGGGTGCTTTACGCTGTCATCGCTGGGCCACATCGGTGGCACAGGATTCACACCAATCATCAATGCGCCGGAAGTGGCGATTCTCGGCATTTGCCGTGCGCAGGAGCGGTTCGTGCCGGATGCGAATGGCAATCCGGTGCTCAAACAGCTGTTGCCGCTTTCGCTCAGCTACGACCATCGGGTGATCAACGGCGCAGATGCCGCCAGGTTCGTGCGCACGGTCGCGGATTGGTTGAGTACGTATCAGTTCAGCGAACCGTCGCGCTGACGTTGCAGTTTTGGGGAAGGTTTATATGTCTGCATGGGTCTCTCATTGGATCGGCGGTCAGGCAACTGCAGGAGCGCGAGCGCGCGCCGGCGATGTTTTCGATCCCAGCACGGGGCAGGTGACTGCTCGCGTTCCGTATGCTTCCACTGCAGAGCTGGATGCATGCGTGCGCACGGCGCAAGCTGCGTTCCCTGCTTGGGCCGCGATGCCGCCGCTGCGACGTGCTCGCGTGATGTTTCGTTTCCGCGATCTGCTGGAACGCGCCAGCGATGAGTTGGCCGAAGCGATCTCACGAGAGCACGGCAAGACGCTGAGCGATGCTCGCGGTGAGATCGTGCGCGGCCAGGAAGTCGTCGAGTTCGCTTGCGGCATTCCCGATCTGCTGAAGGGTGAGCACAACGAAAGCGTCGGCACCGGCGTCGACGCTTTCAGTATTCGTCAGCCGCTCGGCGTGGTGGCAGGCATCACACCTTTCAACTTTCCGGCCATGGTGCCGTTGTGGATGTTTCCTCTGGCGCTGGCGTGCGGCAATACGTTTATCTTGAAGCCGTCGGAGCGCGATCCGTCGGCGTCCGTCATTCTCGCTCGGCTGCTGCACGAGGCGGGCTTGCCCGCCGGTGTTTTCAACGTGATCCATGGCGATCGAGAGATCGTCGATGGTCTGCTGAATCATCCTGGCGTGGCGGCGATCAGCTTCGTCGGCTCGACTCCCGTCGCCAGGCACGTCTACCTGGAAGGCACCAAGCAGGGCAAGCGAGTGCAGGCGCTGGGCGGCGCGAAGAATCACGCTGTCATCATGCCGGACGCCGATATCGACGACGCCGCAAATGCGCTCATGGGTGCAGCCTACGGTTCGGCCGGTGAGCGTTGCATGGCCATTTCTGTTGCTGTCGCGGTCGGTGACGGCACAGCGGATCGATTGATTGAAAAGCTCACGCCGAAGATCAAGGCGCTGCGCATCGGCGGCTACTCCGATGCCAATGCCGATATGGGGCCATTGATCACCCGTGAGCATCGCTCGAAGGTTTGTGACTACATCGAGTCGGGGCTGGGCGAGGGCGCAAACCTGGTGATCGATGGCCGCGTCGGTTTCGGCGACGGCCGCCCCGGCTTTTTCCTCGGCGGCTCGCTGTTCGACAGCGTGCGGCCCGAGATGCGGATCTATCGCGAGGAAATTTTCGGACCGGTCCTGGGCGTCGTGCGCGTTCCCGACCTGGAGAGCGCGATCAAGCTCATCAACGCGCATCCGTATGCGAACGGCACGGCGATCTTCACCCGCAGCGGCAATGCCGCTCGCGTGTTCACATCGGCGATCGAAGTCGGCATGGTCGGCGTGAACGTGCCGCTGCCGGTGCCGATGGCGTTCCACAGCTTCGGCGGCTGGCGCAGCTCGCTGTTCGGCGATCATCACATCTATGGCCGCGAGGGCGTGCGCTTCTACACCCGCTTGAAGGCAGTGACTCAGCGCTGGCCGCGCGAGGCCGGGCCGGGCGCGGAGTTTTCGATGCCGACGATGAAGTAGCCCGCTTGCCCGACGTCGATAATCAACATCAATGTTGACTAACGGTGCGTATGCCGATAGCTTTAATTGCGTGCCGGTGTGCGTTCGATGAGCCCGAGTAACCAACGACGATGTCCAAATTGACTGTAGTCACTCGCGAGGGTGACGAGATGGTGATTGCGGAGCCTCGGCCCGGCGCGTCGGTGATGGAGTTGATGCGGGAGAACGATGTGCCCGAGCTGCTTGCGCTGTGCGGCGGGGCGCGTTCGTGCGCGACCTGTCACGTCTGGGTGGATCCGGCGTTCCAGGCCCGGCTGCCGGCGGCCGAAGAAGAAGAGGTCGAGCTGCTGGACAGCTCGATGCATCGGCAGCCCAACTCCCGGCTGTCGTGTCAGATCAAATGGCATCCCACGCTCGACGGATTGAGGGTGACGCTGGCCCCGGAAGATTGAGAGCAGGTACATGGCAGACCGGCGGCAAGGCAAGAAACGCGATCCCGAGCGGACCCGCGAAGCGATTCTGGAAGCCGCACGCGAAGTACTCGCACAGGACGGCAAGGAAGGACTGAGCGTCGCGCGGGTCGCGCAGCGGGCCAAGGTGAATCGCGGCACCGCCTATCAACATTTCCAGACGCGCGAGCAGTTGATCGAAGCCACCGCGCAATGGGTCAGCGAAAAGTTGTTTCGCGCCGTGTTCGGCGATCCGGCGGTCGTCGCGGATCAGCCGGTCGAGACCATCAACATCGAATCGGTGAACCAGCACCTGGCGCAGTTCGCGATGGAGAATCCCGAACTGGGCGGTGTGTGGTTGTATGAAGTGTTGAGCTCGCGCCGGCCCGCCAACGATCTGTTCTGGCAGCAGTACGAATCCAAGTTCGAACAATTCGCCAGGACGGAATCGGCGCAGCCGGGCATCGACGTCGAAGTGCTGTCGGTGCTGATTCTCGCCGGCAGCTTCATCTGGCCGGTGTGGGCGAGGGCGCATGCGCGTACGGCCAGCGAGCGGCAGGAAATGTCGGCGCGTTTCTCACGCGAGATCCTGCGGCTGTGCCTGCATGGCACGCTGCGTCCCGAGAGATACACCGAGCTGGATGCGCGCATCAGCAGTCCTGCGCCGGAAGTGCCCGCCGTTGCCCAGAAACGTCGCAAGGCTGCCGGCGGCGCTTGACCGCTCGCGACAAGATTCTGACCGCTAATGAACAGTACTGTTGACTTACGGCCGGGCGGTCTTTAGCGTTGCGCGAGTGTTGCAGTAACGAGGCGTACGCAGATGCCGCTGACGGGTAAGAACGCGATTGTGACCGGCGCCGCGTCGGGCATCGGCCTGGCCACCGCTCAACGCCTCGCGCGCGAAGGCGCGAATGTCGGCGTGTGGGATCTCAACGAAGACGGCGCGAAGCGCGCAGCGGCCGAGCTGCGATCGCTCGGCGTGAAGGCCGTCGCAAGCCGCGTCGATGTTTCCAATCGTCAGCACGTGAATGCCGCCGTCGAGCAGTTCCATCGCGAGGTCGGGCCGGTGAACATTCTGGTGAACAACGCCGGCATCACGCTGTTTCAGTCGTTCATGGAAACGACCGAGGAGATGTGGGATCGCGTCATGACGGTGAATCTCAAGAGCATGCTGATCTGCACCCAGGCCGTGCTGCCCGATATGTTGGCGGCGAAATGGGGTCGCGTGATCAATGTTTCTTCGTCGAGTGCGCAGACGGGCTCTGCTCGCATGACAGCCTATGCAGCGTCGAAGGGCGGCGTCATTGCATTCACCAAGGCTCTCGCGCAGGAAGTTGCCGCGATGGGCATCACCGTCAACAACGTGCCTCCGGGCTTTGTCGATACACCGATGCTGCGGAATGAAGGCATCGCAGGCCTGGGCGCCACGGTCGATGCGATTGCGGAACGTTCGCCGATGAAACGTCCGGGCCGGCCGGAAAACATGGCCGCAGCGATTGCGTTCCTGGCGTCGGATGACGCGGACTACATCACCGGTCATACGCTGAGCGTCAACGGCGGTCGTTACAGCAGTTGATCATGACGCAGCCGACGGTCGCAATCATCGGTGGCGGGCAGGCGGGATTGCAGGTTGCCGAGACGCTGCGTGAGCAGCAGTACGCCGGCCGCATCGTCCTGATCGGCGATGAGCCGCACATTCCGTATCTGCGGCCGCCGCTGTCGAAGGCATATTTGCTCGGTGAGTCCACCGAGGCCCAGATCTCGCTGCGGCCGGCAACCTTCTTTCCACAGCATCAGATCGAGCTCATCACGGGCAAGCGCGCCGTGGCGATTGATCGCACGCGGCGGCTGGTGGCACTCGCCGACGATTCCGTGATCGAGTACGACCACCTGGTCCTCGCGACCGGTGCGCGCAATCGTCCGCTGCCGGTGCCGGGCGCTCAATTGGGGAATGTTTTTTTCCTTCGCACCTTGGACGAAGCGAATGCATTGCGCGAGCGAATGATTGCGGCGAAGAACGTCGTCGTGATCGGCGCCGGCTTCATCGGCCTCGAATTCGCAGCGGCCGCCCACAAGCAGGGCGCGAACGTTACCGTGCTGGACGTGGCCGATCGTCCGATGGCACGCGCACTGTCCAAAACCATGTCCGCTATTTTCGCGCGAGAGCACGAGAAGATGGGCGTGCGTTTGATGTTCAACACGCAGGTCATGCATCTGCTCGGCGAAGGCAAGGTCACCGCGGTGGAAACGGTCGATGGCAAGGTGTTGCCGGCCGACCTGGTGGTGATCGGCATCGGCGTGATTCCGAATGTCGAACTCGCGGCGACGTGCGACCTGCCGGTAGAGAACGGCGTGATCGTCGATGAGCTGCTGCGTACCTGCGATCCTCACATCAGCGCCATCGGCGACGTCGCCGCATATTCGAATCCTTACGCGAACGGCGCGCGCGTGCGGCTGGAATCGGTGCAGAACGCCTGTGACCAGGCTCGCAGCGTGGCAATGAGAATCGTCGGCAAGCCTGCCTCGTACGACGCGTTGCCGTGGTTCTGGAGCAATCAAGGCCCGCTGAAGCTGCAGATGGCGGGACTGCCCAGCAGCGGTTGCGAAGAAATTCTCCGGGGCGATGCGAGCGGGACCAAATGTTCGGTGTTTCTGTTTCGCGAAGGCCGGCTCGTGTGCGTTGAAACGCTCAACCGTCCGGCGGATCACATGCTGGCGCGCCGGCTGCTCGCGCAACGAATTCCCGTGACGCCGCAGCAGGCCGCGGATGTGACTTTCGATCTCAAATCGCTGCTGACGACGCACTGACTCCCAACGCAAGGAGGTCGAGCGATGGCTGGAACGCTTGCAGGCAAGGTGGCACTGGTCACCGGAGCCTCATCAGGCATCGGTGAGAGTGTTGCTGTCGCATTGGCTGAAGCAGGAGCGGCGGTCGCCGTCGCTGCCCGGCGCGTGGAGCGACTCGATGCGCTCGTCGCCCGGATCGAAGCCACCGGCGTCAAAGCGCTCGCGCTGCCGGGAGATGTGGTCGACGAGCACGTTGCGAAAGGCATGGTTGCGCAGACCGTGCAGCACTTTGGCCGGCTCGACATCCTGGTGAACTCCGCCGGCATCATTCAAGCCGGCACCGTTGAGAATGCCGATCTCGATCAATGGCGCCGGGTGATCGAAGTCAACTTGCTCGGCTCGCTCTACACCTGCTCGGCCGCAATCGCGCCCATGCGTGCACAAGGCGGCGGCGACATCATCAATGTTTCTTCCGTCGCGGGACGGCGCGCCGCAGCCGCCTTCGGCCCGTACTCGACCAGCAAATTCGGTTTGACCGGCATGACCGAGGGGCTGCGCCAGGAAGCAGGCAAACACGGCATTCGCGTGTGCATCGTCGAGCCGGGCGCGACGACGACGGAAGTCGCCGAGTCGATCACGGATCCGAACTATCGCAAGGCCATGCAGGCGCACGTGGGCAAGGAGGGCGCGATGAAACCGGAGGACGTGGCTGCTGCTGTCGTGTTCGTCGTGTCGCTGCCGCGCCGGGCCAACGTTTCGGAACTGCTCATCCGTCCCACCATCGACGTCGCGGCGCTGTAATCATGAAACTCGCCAACAAGATTGCGATCATCACGGGTGCTGCCGGGGGCATGGGCCAGGCCGCGGCGATTCTGTTTGCGCAGGAAGGAGCGCAGGTCGCAGTGGTCGATCTGCATGAAAGTGCGGCACAACCGACTGTCGATCAGATTCGCGCCGCCGGCGGCAAAGCAATTGCCATCGGCGCCGACATCACTCGCAGCGACGATGTGAAGCGCATCGTCGAGCGCACCGTCAGCGAGCTCGGCCTGCCGAATGTTCTTTACAACAACGCGGGCATCGATACGGAAGGCAAGAAGCCGCTGATCGATATTTCCGAGGAAGCGTTCGACCGCACCGTCGCCGTCAATCTCAAAGGTCCTTGGCTGATGATGAAGTACGTGGTGCCGCGAATGATCGAAGCGGGCGGCGGTTCGATCATCAACACGGCTTCGATTGCGGCGTTCTTCGCGTGCAACACCGCCGGCTACTGCGGTGCCAAGGCCGGCGTGGTCGCGATGACCCGAGTCGCCGCAGTCGAGCTCGGCCGTTACAACATTCGGGTCAATGCGCTCTGCCCCGGCGCCACCAGGACTCCGATGGGCGAGAAGGTGAAGGCCGAGATGGATGCCCGCAAGGCCAGGCTGCCTTCGGTCGACAAGATGAGCGTGCTGGGCCGCATGGCGCAGCCCATCGAGATGGCAAAGATGGCGTTGTTTCTTGCCAGCGACGATTCCTCGTTCGCCACCGGCGTGCCATTCATCAACGACGGCGGCTGGACCTCGATGAGCGGCCTGGAAACGCAGTCGTAGCGGCTCAGACGCTCGACAGCGCGACGCCTACGGTCAAGATCGCCCTGGATCGGCTCTATATATAGGAGTGATCGTGCGGGGGCAGGAGACTTGCGATGACGTTCACGACCCGAGATATCACGCCGCGGATCGCCACTGAGATCCGCGCCGACAAGAAAACCCTGTTGAGCGGCCAGTACGCCGCCAAGATGCGTGAGCTGCTCGAGCTGCGGGGCGTGCTGGTCTTCCCTCGCATCGACTTCACGGATGAAGAGCAGATCGCGTTCACGCAGACGTTGGGCACGTTCGCTCCCGAGATGCGCGGCGACCGCGTGTACAAGGTGACTTTGGATACGAAGGTCAATGACATGGCCGACTATCTCAAGGGCTCCCTGTACTGGCACATCGACGGAACCATGAACGCGGTGCCGATTCTCGCGTCGCTGCTGTCGATGCGCGTGCTGCCTTCGAACGGCGGCGGTGACACCGAGTTCTGCAACACGTACGCCGCTTATGACGATCTGCCCGAAGATGAGAAGCGCAAGATCGACAAGCTGCGCGTGATGCACTCCGCCTGGAACACGCTGTTTTATTACGATCCCGAGCCGAGCATCGAAGCGTTGCGGAACATGATGCGCATCGGCGATCGCGAGCTGCCGCTGGTTTGGACGCATCGCTCGGGCCGCAAGTCGCTGGTCATCGGCTGCACCGCGCGTCACGTCATCGACATGGATTTCAAAAAGAGCGCCGAGCTGCTGGTGCAGCTGCGCGACTGGGCGACGCAGCCGCAGTTCGTGTATCGCCATCAATGGTCGGTCGGCGACCTGGTGATCTGGGACAACACCGGCACCATGCATCGCGCGACGCCGTACGATCCGAACTCCGGCCGCTTGTTGCATCGAACGAAGCTGGAGGGCGAGGAAGCGTTCGCATGAGCTCGGCCGCAACGGAATGGCGCAAGTTTGGCGTACTGCCGCTTGCCGCCTCGCTGGGCTATGCGACTTCTGTACTTCATTCGTATTCGCTCGGCGCGTTCATCGGGCCTTTGCAGCAGGAGTTTGGCTGGTCGCGCGCTCAAGCTTCAGCAGGACTCACGATCTCTGCGTTGATCAGCGCCGTCGGTTGCATCCCGGTTGGAATGATCGTGGATCGCATCGGGCCGCGGCGCGTCGGCCTCATCGGTGTGCTCGCGATGTGTGGTGCGTTCGCGTTTGCCGGCACGGCGAACGGACAGACTGCGAATTGGCTCGCGCTGTGGGCGTTGATCGCCGTCGGCACGTTCTTCGTCCAGGCGACGGTTTGGACCAGCGGCGTCGCGAGTCGCTTCGAAGTCTCCCGAGGGCTGGCATTTGCGATCACGTTGTCGGGCGCTTCGCTGGCGGCAACGGTATTTCCTGTGTTGGCGACGTGGTTGATCGGCTCGTACGGCTGGCGATCGGCGTATGCCGGCATGGCCGGAATCTGGGCAGTGGTGGTGTTTCCGATACTGTTCCTGTTCTTTCGCGGCGCGCAGGATAGGGCGGCGCATGCAACCCCATCGAGTGCGTTGCCCGGCATGACGTTCCGCGAGGGATTGCGCTCGCCGACGCTATACAAACTGTTGCTCGCCGCCGGCCTGTTTGCATTCACTGCCATCGGCGTGGTCGTTCATTTCGTGCCCATCTTGAAAGACAGCGGCGCAAGCGCGCTGTCGGCCGCCGGCATCGCCTCGTTGATCGGCGTTTTCTCGATCGTCGGGCGGCTCGGCACCGGAGTGCTGCTGGACAAGTTTCCGGCTCATCTCGTCGGCGCGGCCGCGTTCCTGATTCCGATGGGCGCCTGTGCGCTGCTGTTGGTCGATGGGTCGAGCGCAGTCAGCCAGGCAGCGGCGGCGGCGATCTTCGGGCTCACGCTCGGCTCGGAAGTCGATGTGATCGCCTACCTTGCGGCCAGACACTTCGGTCTGAAAAATTTCGGGGCGCTGTACGGCGTGTTACAGATGGCGCTCGCGTTGGGGACGGCGTTCGGCCCACTCGCCGCAGGCGCCGTGTTCGATCGCTACGCGAGTTATGCGCCGTTCCTGATGCTCACCACTGTGCTGACAGCCGCGGCTGCGGCCGCGTTGTTTACGCTGAGCCCGCCACGAGCAAACATTCAAGCGGCGAGTGCGCTCAACTCTTGAGCAGCTGCTTGTTCAAGAACGGATCGTTGCCGACGAACAAAGGCTTGCCGCCGAACAGCACGATGCGCCAGTTGCCGTCGGCCTCGCGCCGAAACACCATGCGGCAATCCGTGACCATCGCCGGATTGATGGTGCCGAGCACCGGCGGATGTCCTTCGCCGGCGTAATTCACATTGGTGAAGTACACCGTCGCGCGATTCGGGTCCTCGACGTGGACGCGCACGTTGAGGAACGTGTGCGCCGATACGCGCACGCCGTCTTTGTGACTTGCCGGAATGCGTTGGGCGCGATCTGCGTAGAACTTTCGAATCGCCGCGTGGCCCTTGTGGGTGTAGTCGCCCACTGCAAACTCGCCGTCTTCCGCGTAGAACTCGGCGATGTTTGCGCCGCCGTTCGCGTCCACCTCGTGGGCGAACTCCGCCACGATCTGCTGCAACTCCATCGCGATGAGCGCGGTCTGCGAATCGAACCTGGGCATGGTCGTCCTGTCTGGTCGTGCTGGCACTCGAGGTCGTGAGGCACTTTCGGCAGTGAGCGCGGAGGAGTCTTGACCGCGCGCGACAGCGAACCCTGCCGTTCGATAAATGAAATGCGCCCGCGCCGTTGACTAGCGCAGCATTCTAATCAACACTGGCGTTGATTAACGAAAGGGCGGAAATACATGACTTGTCAGCCGACGCAGACCCCGTCCGACCTCGATATTGCCGCGTTGAAAGAGAAGTATCGCCACGAGCGCGACAGGCGCATGCGCGCCGACGGGGCCCGGCAATACTTTCGACCGACAGGCGAAGTCGTTTCCAGCTACGCCGTCGATCCGCACCAGCCCATGGTGCCGCGCGAGCCGATTTCGGAAGACATCGACGTGATCGTGCTCGGTGCTGGCTGGGGCGGCATCATGGCTTCGTATCACCTGACGCAGGCGGGTGTGACAAATTTCCGGAACGTCGACA
Source organism: uncultured Steroidobacter sp. (assembly GCA_946478975.1). The sequence continues at coordinate 11,965 of CAMLEO010000003.1, read as the reverse complement.
CTGCCGGCGATTTCGGCGGCGTGTGGTACTGGAACCGCTATCCCGGCATTCAATGCGACAACGAATCGTATTGTTACCTGCCGCTGCTGGAAGAGATGGGCTTCATGCCCTCGAAGAAATTCGCCGACGGTTGGGAGATCTTCCAGTACGCCAAGTCGATCGCGACCAAGTACGGCTTCGCCGACAAGGCGTTGTTTCATACTCACATCCGCTCGCTGCGCTGGGACGATCAGCTCAACCGCTGGCGCATCAGCACCAATCGCGGCGATGACATTCGCGCGCGCTTCGTGATCGTCGCGTGCGGCGTGCTCAACATGCCGAAGCTGCCGAGCATTCCCGGCATCCATGACTTCAAGGGCAAGATCTTTCACACGGCGCGCTGGGATTACGAATACACCGGCGGCAGCTACGGCAACCCGGTGCTCGACAAGCTCACCGACAAGCGCGTTGCCATCGTCGGCACCGGCGCGACGGCGATCCAGGCGGTGCCGCACCTCGCGAAGTACGCCAGGCAGCTGTACGTCGTCCAGCGCACGCCGTCGAGCGTCGACGAACGTCCCAATCCGAAGACCGATGCGCAATGGGCGAAGTCGTTGCAGCCCGGCTGGCAAAAGGAACGGCAGGCGAACTTCCATCGGGCTGCGATGGAGTTCTTGCAGCCCGGTGAAGTGGACCTGGTGTGCGATATCTGGACCGAGATCACTCGCAACCTGCACGCCGAGCTCGCCGCCGAAGGCTGGCCGCAGCTGACGCTGGAGCAGTTCATGGCCCGGCGTGAAGTGATCGACTTCCGCGTGATGGAGCGGCTGCGCCAGCGTGTCGAGCACATCGTGAATGACAAACAGGTCGCCGAGGCGCTGAAGCCTTACTACCGTTTCCTTTGCAAACGACCGCTGTCGAGCGACGACTTCTATCCGGCCTTCAACCGGCCGAACGTCCAGCTCGTGGATGTTTCGGACACCAAGGGTGTCGAGAGCATCACTGCAAACAGCTTCGTCGCCAACGGCAAAGAGCACGAAGTCGATTGCATCATCTTCGCCAGCGGCTTCGAGGTCACGAGCGAGCTGCGGCGTCGCTGGGGAATGGAAGTGCAGGGTCGCGACGGCAAGTCGATCTACGACCACTGGCCCGACGGCTACGAGACGCTCCACGGCACGATGACGCACCAGTTTCCGAACCAGTTTTATATCGGCTACATCCAGGGCGGCCTCAACGCCTCGGTGACCGAGCAGTTCGGCAAGCAGGGATATCACATCGCATACATCGTCAGCGAGGCGTTGAAACGCGGCGTCACGTCGGTGGAGCCGAGCAAACAAGCTCAGGACGCGTACGTGAGCACGTTCCGCGCGATGGAGATCGATCTGTCGGAGTTCCAGCGCACCTGCCCGCCGGGCTACTTCAACAACGAAGGTGAAGTGAAACCGAAGTGGGGCCTGTTCCGCGGCTACGGCCCGGGCTGGGACGCTTTCCAGAAGCTGCTGCAGGAATGGCGCGACAAGGGTGACATGGAGGGCTTGGTGCTCTCGCGCTAGCGCGGATGTAACGCGCATAGATCAGGCTTGAGGGGGATATCGTGGATACGTTAGCTAACGTCAGTGTCGAAGAGCTGTCGGAGCCGCTCACATTTCCGGTCGATGCGTACATCTCGCCGGAGTATGCGCGCGCGGAGGGCGATCGATTGTGGCCGAAGGTGTGGCAGCACGCCGGCCGCGTCGAGGAGATTCCGAAAGTCGGCGACTTTTTGACCTATGACATCGGCGCGGACTCGTTCGTGATCGTGCGCTCGGCGCCGGACACGATCAAAGCGTTTCACAATGTTTGTTCGCACCGCGGCCGCCGGCTCGTCGATACGCCGGCGGGTGCGCAATGTGCGCACGGCAATCGCAATGGCTTCGTCTGCGGCTTCCACGCGTGGCGCTATGACTTGAACGGCAATTGCACGTTCAAGCTCGATGAGTCGGACTGGAAAGGCGCGCTGACGCCCGAACGCACGCGCTTGAATGAAGTGAAGGTCGACACCTGGGGCGGCTGGATCTTCATCAACATGGATCCGGACGCAGTGTCGCTGCGCGAATATCTGGAACCTGCCGCGTCGATTCTCGATCCTTTCGAGTTTGCGAAGATGCGTTACAAGTGGCGCCAGTGGATCGTGTTCGACTGCAACTGGAAGACCGCCATCGAAGCGTTCATGGAGCCGTATCACGTCGCGGGCACGCACACGCAGATGCTCGAACACGGCCAGTACTACGCCTACAGCGCTGCTTACGGCTTGCATGGCGTCAGCGGATTCGACGAGCGCGATCCCAACCTGAAGATGAAGCAGAGCAGTACGGTCACGCGTGCCGGCAAAGGCAAGGATCCGCGTGCCTCGACGTATGCGCTCCAGAACGAGATCTACACGACCGTCAACAAGGCCAGCACCACCGAAACGCTGGTCAATGCCGCCAAGCGGCTGGTAGATGAGCTGCCCGAAGGCACGCCGGCGGACCAGGTCATCAAACATTGGCTTGCATCCGCCAAGGCGGACGATGCCGCGCGCGGAGTGATCTGGCCCTCGATCACGCCGGAGCAAATGTCCAAGGCCGGCCTCGCATGGAGCGTCTTTCCCAACATGGCGATCCTGCAAGGTGTGACGTTCGCGCTGTGTTATCGCGCGCGTCCCTATGGCGAAGATCCTCACAAATGCGTGTTCGAGTCCTACGCGCTGGAGCGTTTTCCCGAAGGCGGCGAGCCGAAGACCGAGTGGGTCTATGCCGAGCCGACGCAGGAGAAATGGGGCCTGGTGCTGTCGCAGGACTTCTCGAACATGGCGGCGGTCCAGAAGGGCATGCGCTCTCGCGGCTTCCGCGGCACGCTGCCGAATCCGCACCAGGAACGGAAGGTCACCAACTTCCATCGCAACCTGGCGCATTACATGCGCACCGGCGCGCCCAGCGTGATCAAGTAACAGAATCACTGCAGCGAGATTTCTCAACTATGGCCGTTAAAGTTTACGAGCGCATCCTGCATTTGTTCGAAGCGGAGGGCATCGACACGCTGTTCGGCATTCCCGATCCGAACTTCGTGCATATGTTCATCACCGCCGAGCAGCGGGGCTGGCGCGTGGTTGCTCCTCATCACGAAGAGTCAGCGGGTTTCATGGCCGAAGCGGCGTATCGCATGACCGGCAAGCCCGGGCTGTGCATCGGCACGCTCGGCCCCGGCGTCGCGAATCTCGCCGGCGCGATGATGTGCGCGAAGGTCGAGAACTCGCCGGTGATCTTTCTCGGCGGACAGCGCGCACGTATCACGGAGCAGCGAGTGCGCCGTGGCCGCATTCAGTTCATCAAACAATCGGGCCTGTTCGAGCCGTCGGTCAAGTATTGCGCGAGCATCGAGTACGCCAACCAGACCGATGAGATCATTCGCGAGGCGCTGCGTGCGACGCAGACCGGCACGCCCGGACCTGCCTACATCGAATATCCGGCGCATGTGATTCAAGAAGCGCTGGATGTTCCGGAGGCGCTGCCGCCGTCGGCATATCGACTGGTGGAGCAGGGCGCGAGCGCGCAGATGATCGAGAAGGCGGTGCAGCTGGTGAAGGCCGCGAAGCAACCGATCCTGCTCGTTGGCCACGGCGTGCATTGCTCGCGCGCTGGAGAATCGGTGAAGGCGTTGGCGAATGTGCTGAACTGCCCTGTGATCCAGACCTCCGGCGGCACCTCGTTCATTGCCGGCCTGGAAGATCGCACGGTTCCTTATGGCTTCTCGTCGTCAGCAGTGGACGCGGTCGTCAAATCGGACCTGTGTATCGCGATCGGCACCGAGCTCGGCGAGCCCGTGCACTACGGCGTCGGCCGGCATTGGAAAGAAAACGATGCCAACCGCAAATGGATCTACATCGAGCTCGATCCCAAAGCGATTGGTGTGAACCGGCGCTTCGATGTGCCGCTGGTCGGCGACCTGCGTGCCATCGTTCCGCAGCTGACGGAAGCTCTCAAGCCGTTCCCGCGCAAGGCGTCGCCGGAGCTCACGACTTGGGTGAAGCAAGAGCAGGCGCGACTCGCCGATCTGGCCGAGTCGGCGCCGAAAGGCGGCGAGCGTGTGCACACCGCGCGCTTCGTCGTCGAAGCGACCAAGGCGTTCCCGAAGGACGGCATCATGATTCGCGATGGCGGCGCGACCGTGATCTTCCAATGGACCTACTCGCAGGCCACGCCGCGCGATGTGATCTGGAATCAAAACTTCGGCCACCTGGGAACCGGATTGCCGTACGCGGTGGGAGCGATGGTGGCCGAGGGCGGCAAACGTCCGGGCATGCTGCTGACCAGCGACTCCGCATTTTTGTTTCATGTGTCCGAGTTGGAGACTGCCGCGCGCCTCAAGCTGCCGCTGGTCTGCGTCGTCGGCGTCGATCACCAGTGGGGTCTCGAAGTCGGCGTGTACAAGCGCACGTTCGGCAAAGGCTCGGCCGAGACCGGCGTGCATTGGAGCAAGGATGTGCGGTTCGACAAGATTGCCGAAGGCTTCGGCTGTCATGGCGAGTATGTCGACAAAGCTGAAAACATCGGGCCCGCAATCGCACGCGCTTACGCGAGCGGCAAGACGGCGGTGATTCACGTCGCCATCGATCCGAATGTGAACTCCGAAGAGATGCCGAACTACCAGGAGTTCCGCACCTGGTACGCCGAGGGGACGCAATGATGCGCGAGTATCTGCAGTTTTATATCGACGGTCGGTGGGTCGATCCGGTCGAGTCCAAGACCGCGAATACCATCAATCCGGCGACGGAAGAGGTCAGCGGCAAGATCGCGCTCGGTTCGGCCGCTGATGTAGACAAAGCCGTCAAGGCCGCGAGGAATGCGTTTGTTAGCTGGTCCAGGACCAGCCGCGAAGACCGGCTTCGCGTGCTCGAACGCATCCTGGTCGAATACCAGAAGCGCGTCGGTGATCTCGCCGCGGCGGTCACGACTGAGATGGGTGCGCCGAAGGGGCTGGCCAACAGCTTCCAGGTCGGGCTGGGTCTCGGACATCTCACCACCGCCATCGAGATCCTGAAGAACTTCAAGTTCGAGGAGCGGCGCGGCGCCACGCTGTTCGTCAAAGAACCGATCGGCGTGTGCGGCATGATCACGCCCTGGAACTGGCCGATCAACCAAGTCACGGTCAAAGTGTTTCCAGCGCTCGCGACCGGCTGCACCGTCGTGCTCAAGCCGTCGCAAGAGTCGCATTTCTCGGCGCACATCCTCGCGGAGATCTTCCATGCGGCCGGCGTGCCGGCGGGCGTGTTCAATCTCATCCAGGGCAAAGGCTCGGTGGTCGGCGCCGCGATGTCGACGCATCCGGGCATCGACATGATCTCCATCACCGGCTCGGAAGCGGCCGGCATCGAAGTGGCCAGGAATGCGGCCAGCACTGTGAAGCGCGTGTGCCAGGAGCTGGGCGGCAAGAGTGCAAACATCGTGCTCGACGATGCCGACCTGGCCAAGAACGTCGCCAAAGGCGTTGCCGGCATGATGGTGAACTCCGGCCAGACGTGCAGCGCGACCTCGCGCATGCTGGTTCCCAAAGCACGCATGAAGGACGCGATCGCTGCTGCTCGTGAAGCTGCTGCTTCAGTGACAGTCGGTGATCCGGGCAGCGATGTCGCGATGGGCCCGGTGGTTTCGAAGGCTCAGTTCAATTCCATCCAGGAGTACATCCACAAAGGCATCGCCGAAGGCGCGACGCTGGTGGCGGGCGGACCTGGCAGACCGGACGGGTTGAGCAAAGGCTACTACGTCAAACCCACGGTGTTCGCGAATGTGACCAACGACATGGTGATCGCTCGCGAGGAAATATTCGGCCCGGTGCTCGCAATCATCGGCTACGACGATGTCGACGACGCGATCCGTATCGCCAACGACTCCGAGTTTGGCCTCGCCGGCAATGTCGCAGGCGCCGACCTCGACCAAGCCCGCGCCGTCGCACGCCAGATTCGCGCCGGCTGGGTGTCGATCAACGACGGCTTCGATTTCAACGCCGCGTTCGGTGGCTACAAAAAGAGTGGCAACGGGCGCGAATGGGGGGAATACGGCTTCCACGAGTACCTGGAGATCAAATCGTTGCTCGGCTACGCGCCGGGTGAGAGCTAGGAGGTCCTAGCCCCACTCCGACAGCGATTCGCCGCTGAGCTGACTGGAGAGCGTGCGCGCGCCCGAGCGCAGCGCTTCGGCAAGCGAATCGAGCTCGGCTCGCTGCGCATTGCCGATGCCGACTGCGACCAGCGCGTGACTCAGTTTGCCGCGTGCCTTCCAAACAGGCGCGGCGACGACCGTCACGCCAGAGATGTAGTTGCCGTCGTCCACCGCGTAGCCGCGCTCGCGCGTTTGACGGATCTGCGCCATCCACTGATCGAAGCTCGGCGGATCGTCCCAGCGCAGCGATTTGAATTTTGTTTCCAGCCGCGCTTCGGGAATGTCGCCGAACGCAGCGATGCAGCGTCCGGTGGCGCTGATGAGCGCCGGAAAGCGGCTGCCGATCTGCGTGCTGAGATGAAAGCTCTGGCCGGACTGCGACAGGCCGACGACGATGATGTGATCCAGCCCGACGATGTGCACGCCCATGGCGGTCACGCCGAACGTTTGCGAGATGCGATCGAGCGCGGGCTGCGCCAGGTCGGTGAACTGATTGCGACGCAGCCAGTGGCGCGCGAGCGTCAGCACACCGGCTTCGAGTGCATAACGTTTGGTGTCGGTGTCGAAGGAAACAAATTCTTCGGCCACCAGTGCGCGCAATACGTGCAGGCACGTGCTCGGCACGAGCCCGAGCTCGCGTGCGATGAACTGCACGCCCAGCGGCGTATCGCTCTTTCCAAGCAAACGCATGACGGCGGCTGCGCGTGAAATCGCCGGCGCTTTGCTTCTTTCCATGGCTTTGGCGAGCTCACGAGTCGAAACAGTGGGGCTTTTGCTGGTCATGGTGGACACCTGTGCTCTCCGGTAGCGTTCTATATATCGAATAAGATTCTATATTTGCAATAGCTTACTCCCTGTGGCAAGTTGCTGTCCGCACCGGAAAGAAATATTTCTATGGCGAAGCTCACCGACACCACCAGTTATGCGGATGCTCAACGGCTCGCCAGTTCCAAGGCGCTGTGGGAATTGTTCGACGGCGATGCGGACTATCTGAACATCGCGCACGAGTGCATCGCTCGGCACGCCGATGGCTCGGGGCGCACCGCAGTTCGCATTGCACATGCCGATGGCAGGGACGAGATTCTTTCGTTCGATGACATCGCAACCGGCTCCGCACGTTTCGCACATTGGCTGATCGCGAACGGCATCCAGCCCGGCGACCGGATCGCCTTCATGCTCGATCCGTCGCTGCCGTTCTACATCAGCCTGTTCGGCGCGATGATGACGGGTGCGATCAGCGTGCCGCTGTTTACGCTGTTCGGTCTCGACGGTTTGCGACTGCGCGTCGACGATTGCAAACCCAAACTGCTGATCACCAATTCGGAAAAGCTGGGCATTGCCCGGCAGGTCGAGGGCATTCGCGTCGTCGTTGCCGATGACGCGTTGCTGGCCGAGATCGCGAAGTTTCCGAGAACGTACCAAGCCAAGACACGCGCCAATGACCTGGCAGTGTTCCAGTACACGTCCGGTACCACGCGCGAGCTTCCCGCTGCAGTCAAGCACACACATCGGGCCATCGTCACGCTGATGTTTGCTGCGCTCTATGGCACAGGCATTCGTCCGGGCGATGAGTTCTTTTGCCCGTCGTCGCCTGCGTGGGGCCACGGTCTTTGGCACGGCACGCTGGCGCCGCTGGCGTTGGGAGTGACCACGGGCACGTTCGCCGGTCGCTTCGACGCCGTGCGGCTGATGAAGGCGCTGCAGGACTTCAAGATCACAAATATGTCCGCGGCGGCGACGCACTACCGGATGATGAAAAACTCCGAGCGCGCATCGCAGTTCATGTTCGCGATCCGCAAGCTGTCCTACACCGGCGAGCCGATCGATCCGGCGACGCTGGAGTTCATCGATCAAACATTCCATGTGCCCGCGTGCAGCATGTATGGCACCACCGAGATCGGTGTCGTGCTGGTGAACTATCCGGGCGCAAACGATTACACCGTGAAGCCGGGTTCGCTGGGCAAGCCGATTCCGGGCTTGAAGCTGCAGGTGCAGAAGCCGGACGGCACGCCGTCGGAGCCGGGCGTCGTCGGCGAGCTGATGCTGTGGCGGCGTGACCGTTGGGAAACGACCAAGGATCTCGCGAAGGTCGATAGCGATGGATATTTCTATCACGCCGGCCGCGCCGACGACGTGATCATCTCCGCCGGCTGGACCATGAGCGCGGTCGAGATCGAGAACACGCTGCTCAAACATCCCAACGTCAAAGAAGCCGCCGTCATCGGCGTGCCCGATGCCACGCGCGGGCAGGTCGCGAAAGCTTTCATCGTCAGCGACCGTTCGCCGAGCGACGACTACGTCGATGAGCTGAAACAGTTCACGCGTGATCGCCTGAGCCAGCACGAATTCCCACGCCACATCGCCTTCGTGAGCGAGCTGCCGAAAACGCCGGCGGGCAAGGTTCACCGCAAGGTCTTGCGCGATCGCGAAGCCGCGGCCGCCACCCACACTTGATTTGCAGGAGAGATGAATGTCGACGGTTGAACGCATCGTGACCCAACGCTTCCCCAAGATCACCGAAGAGGGCCTGGAGGATCTGCGTAAACGCATCGGCGTGCCGATCACGGACACGGTCGAACCCTGGAACTATGAAGCGACGCGCGATGCGATTCGTCATTACGCGCACGGCATCGGCGATGACAATCCGTTGTGGAGCGATCCTGCCTACGCGAGCAAGACCAAGTACGGTTCGATCGTCGCGCTGCCGAGCTTTTTGTTCTCCACCAGCCGCATCGTTTCAGGCTACGTCGGCGGCTTGTCCGGCGTTCATGCCATGTGGGCGGGCGCCGATTGGACCTGGCACAAGCCGGTGCTGCGCGGGGACACGATCTCCACGCAGTCGTACTTGAAAGATTTGATCGAGCACAAGACGCGCTTCGCCGGTCGCGCGTTCCAGCAGATCTATCACGTGGATTTCTACAAGCAGGGCGGCGACAAGGTTGCCGAGTGCGACTCCTGGGTGTTCCGTACCGATCGTGATGAAGCCCGTGAACGCGGCACGAAATACACCGAGGCTCGCGGCCGCGTCGAGAAGTTCACGACTGAACAGCTCAACGAGTTCTACAAGCTCTACGAGAAAGAAGAGATTCGCGGTGCGACGCCTCGCTACTGGGAAGACGTGCAGGAAGGCGAGCAGCTGCCTCGCATGATGAAAGGCCCGATGACGGTGACCGGCTTTATCTGCTACGCCCAGGGCTGGGGTGGGCTGTACATTCGCGCCAACAAGCTCGCGTGGAAAATGCAGTCGAAACATCCGGGCCTGGGGATCAAGAATCGTTTCAACGTGCCCGACTGCCCGGAGCGCGTGCATTGGGACGAGGCCTTTGCGCTGGAAGTCGGCGCACCGGGCGCCTACGATTACGGCCCGGAGCGCTGCTCGTGGCTGACGCACCAGGTCACCAACTGGATCGGCGACGATGGCTTCCTGCGCAAGGCCAAGTGCCAGATCCGTCGTCACAATCCGGATGGCGATGTGATTTTCATCGACGGCGTGGTCAGCCGTAAGTTCGTCGAAGGCGGCAGGCACCTGGTGGAGATTTCCCAGAATGCACAAACCCATCGCGGCGAAGTGTCTGCTCACGGTTCGGCGGTCGTCGAGCTGCCGACGCGGGCTGTTGCACGCTGATTGTGAAGTATGAGTGCCGCGAGCTGGGCCGGTCCGCTGCAAGGAATTCGCGTACTCGACTTCACTCGCGTGCTCGCGGGTCCAGCTGCATCTCTGGCGCTTGCCGATCTGGGCGCGGAGGTGTTGAAGGTCGAGCCGCCGGAAACAGGCGATGACACGCGCCTGTTTCCGCCGTTCCGCGATGAGGTGAGCCATTATTTCTTGAGCGTGAACCGCGGCAAGAAAAGCATCGTCATCGATTTGAAGACCGACGCGGGCGTGACGCTCGCAAGAGACCTCGCGGCGAAGTGTGACATTCTCATCGAGAACTATCGCCCAGGCGTGATGGATCGGCTCGGCTTGGGTTACGCAGCGCTGTCAGCCATCAATCCCCGGTTGATTTACTGCGCGATTTCAGGTTTTGGAATGACCGGGCCGCTGCGCGATCGGCCGTCGTTCGATATCGTGCTGCAAGCATTGTCGGGTGCGCTGAGCGTCAATGGCGAGGCTGGCGGCGCGCCGATCAAGATGGGCATTCCGCTGGGCGATCTGGTCGGCGGCATCAACGGCCCGATCGGCATTCTCGCAGCGTTATATGAGCGCAGCGTCACTGGCCGGGGACGTTTGATCGATGTGAGCTTGCTCGACGGCATGATCGGGATGCTCGGCTACCTCGCACAGCTCGCATTCTTTACCGGCAAGGATCCACAGCCGCAGGGCTCGCAGCATCCGAACCTGGTTCCGTACGGAACATTTCCGGCGCGCGACGGCTCGATCATCATCGCGTGTCTCACCAACAGCTTCTGGGAACGCATTTGCCGCGCGCTGGACATGCAGCACGCCATCGCCGATCCGCGTTTCGACACGTTGGAACGTCGTCGTGACAATCGCAGCGTCGTGAACGAAATGATTGCCGCGATCACCCGGCAGAAGAGCGTGCAAGAGCTGGTCGAGCTGCTGACCCGACACGAGGTGCCGCATGCACCCATCCTTGGCATCCAGGATGCGTTGTCACAACCGCAGGTACAGGCACGCGAAATGGTTGTGGAAACCGATCATGCCGTGCTGGGAAAGATTCCCATCGTGAATCGCCCCCTCAAATTTCCAGGAGACTCGCAGCCGGTGCCGACCGCGCCGCCGGTGCTCGGCGAGCATACGGATGAAATCCTGAGCGACATCCTGGGGCTCACGTCTGAACAAATCGAGCGGCTGCGCGCGTCCAAAGTCGTGGCCTGAAGGAAACATTTATGTCGCAACTTCGATTCGATGGTCGCGTCGCTGTAATTACGGGCGCGGGCCGCGGGCTCGGCCGCGCTTACGCAAAGCTGCTGGCTTCCCGGGGCGCGAAGATCGTCGTCAACGATCCTGGGGCGAGTTTGCAGGGCGAAGGCAGCGACAGCGGGCCGGCGCAGCAGGTCGTCAATGAGATCGAGTCAGCCGGCGGTGAGGCGGTCGCTTGCACGGATTCCGTCGCGACGCCCGCGGGCGGTAGGGCGATCATTCAGTCGGCGATGGATCACTTCGGCCGCATCGATATCCTGATTCACAATGCGGGCATCGTTCGTCGCGGCTCGCTGAAGGAGCTCAGCTACGAAGATTTCGAGCAGGTGCTCGACGTGCATCTGCGCGGCGCGTTTCATGTCGTTCGTCCGGCATTTCCGCTGATGTGCAAAGCGCGCTACGGGCGCATCGTGCTGACTTCGTCCATCAATGGGCTGTATGGCAATAAGAACGTCGTGAACTACTGCGTCGCCAAGGCTGGCATCATCGGCCTGTCCAACGTCGCCGCGTTGGAAGGTGCCGACGAGGGTGTGAAAAGCAATGTCATTCTTCCAGGCGCCGTCACGCGTATGGCCGAAGGGCTGGACACCAGCGCTTATCCGCCGATGGATCCCGACATGGTTGCGCCGGTAGTCGCGTGGCTCGCGCATGAATCGTGCACAATCACCGGCGAGATGCTCAGCTCCATGGCCGGCCGCACGGCGCGCGCCTACGTTGCAGAATCGCGAGGCGTTTATCGCCCCGAGTGGACGATCGAACAGGTCGCCGAGCACCTGGACGCGATCCGCAGCACCGAGGCGCCGTTAATATTCCCGGTGGTCCCGAATGGCCAACTGGATCATATTCGCTATAGTTTCGCGACCGCCAAGGTAGTTTCCAGCGGCTGCGCGCCGACTCGCGAGCCATGAGCTCAACGAGTGTCACC
>CAMLEO010000002.1 GCA_946478975.1 uncultured Steroidobacter sp. | reverse complement strand
GCTTCAATGCCTTTCGCATTCCTGCGGCGTGGGACTGCCACGCTAACCAGTCCACGATGACGATCGACGCGGCCTGGATGAGGCGCGTGAAACAGGTCGTCGACTACGCCTACAGCCAAGGCATGTTCGTGGTCTTGAACATCCATTGGGACGGCGGCTGGCTGGAGAACCATCCGTTGTATTCCTATCAAGCGGCGGTGAACGACAAGCAGCGCGCGTACTGGACGCAGATCGCCAACGCCTTCAAAGGCTACAACGAGCGCATGTTGTTTGCGGGAACCAACGAGGTGCACGCCGACTACAACACGCCGACCGCTGAAAACATCACGGTACAGCAGTCGTTCAATCAAACATTCGTGGACGCCGTGCGCGCGACCGGCGGAAACAACGCCTCGCGTACGCTGATCGTGCAAACGTACAACACCAACGCGCACTTCGGGCTGGACTATTTTTCGATGCCTTCGGACTCGATCGCCAGCCGCCTGGTGGTCGAGATCCATTTCTACGATCCTTACGACTACACGCTCAACGAGAACGGCAGCTGCCTGTACTGGGGAGCGCCTTATCCGTCGCAGAGCGCCTGCACCTGGGCGCAGGAAAGTTATGTCGACGATCTGTTCGGGAAAGTGCGCAGCAAATGGATCAACGCGGGCATCCCGGTGATCATGGGCGAGTACGGCGTGGCGACGCGGCCCAATCTCAATCTGCCGTCGCGCGAGTACTATCTCGAATACATCAACCGTGCCGCCCGCACCGCCGGGATCAAGACGTTCTATTGGGACAACGGCGTGCTGCCGAGCTCGACGGGTGGCTTTGCACTGTTCAATCGCAGCACCGGCGCGGTGGTCGATCAGGGTGCGGTGAACGCGATCAAGCGCGGTGCCTCGCCCGGCATCATCGCGAATGGCACGTATCGGGTGATCGCCCGACACAGCGGTAAAGCGCTGGATGTCTATGGCCACGGCACGGCGGACGGCTCGAACGTCATCCAGTGGACTTACGGCGGCGGCAACAATCAACGCTGGACGTTCACGCACCTGGGCAACAATGTCTACCAGATTGTCGGCGTCGAGAGCGGCAAGGCGCTCGAAGTCGCCAGCACCTCGACGGCGAACGGCACCAACGTCGATATTCGCAGCTACAGCGGTGCGACCAATCAACGTTGGACGATCGCCGCGATCAGCGGCGGGTACTATCGGTTGACCCCCGTGAGCAGCAGCGGATCGGCGCTCGATGTTTCAGGGGTATCGACCGCCGATGGCGCCAATGTCCATCAATGGAGCTGGACCGGCGCCAACAACCAGCAGTGGTCTATACAGGCTCCGTGAGCAGCAACGAACCTATCAATTTGGCTCGACTCACGCTGGGGGCGGCCGTCATTACCATGGCGGTCGCCTTCGCCACGATCAGTCGTCACGAACGTGGCGCTCGCACAGATGCAAGTGATGTTCCGCCATCACAGGCAGCATCGCCTGCCGGGCATGCCGACGGCGTTAGTGCGGTCGATGCGTCGCCGTCCGCCGGACGCGGCGCCAGCGTTAGTGCGGTCGATACGTCAGACCGGCGCAATCTGGTTGAGGATCTGATCCATGCTCAAGAGAACGCCAACGTCTCCGAGCGCGAGCTCATGATCGAAAACCTGCTCGCACACCTGGTCGAGCTCGACAGCAGGGCGGCTGCCCAGTTCGCAGAACACGTGAGCGAGGCTGACTTGCGTGAAGTATCACTGCGCGTCGTCGCGCAACGATGGGCTCACATCGACCCCGAGGCGGCGACTCTTTGGGCGGTCTCGCTCGGCGATACCAGCGAACGCGATCGAGCCATCGTGAACGTGGTGTTGGAACTGGCGCAGAGCGAGCCACGGCGAGCAGTCCAGCTGATCGAACGGCAATTCTCAGCCGATATTCCGGCCGGCGTGCTCGAAGGCGTCGTACAGCAGTGGGCCGAGAGAAATTATGACGATGCGCTCGCGTGGAGCGAAGCTCTCCCGCCCGGAGCACGACACGATCGGGTACTGCAACGCCTGGTGTTTGTGCGCGCCATGCAGAATCCAATCGATGCCGCGCAGCTTGCCCAAGAAACATTCTCAGATACGGACCAGCGCGCCGATGCGCTTGCAAGCATCGCGTCGAGCTGGGGCTCACGCGATCCAACGTCGGCGCGGCAGTGGGCGAGCACGCTTGCAGGGGATGCGCGCCAGCGTGTCGATGCGGAGCTGGCTCTCGTGGGTGCGGCAGAGAGGTTTTGATGACAAAAAGAATTGCGCTATTGGCTATCGGTCTGCTCACGTTCGCCGGGCAGGCATTGGCGGACAAAGAGCCTGAGGCGTTGGTGGCCGCACCCATTCTCGGCCTCTCGCCGGTGCGTGTCGGCGCAGCGGCGGACGAGCACGTGAAGTGGTGGCGGCAGGCGCGCTTCGGAATGTTCATTCACTTCGGCGTGTACGCCGTTCCGGGCCGCGGCGAGTGGGTGATGTACAGCGAGTCCATTCCCCACGTCGAATACGCCAGGTTCGCCGACGAGTTCACGCCCGATCCCGACGCGCCGAAGCGTTGGGCGGCGCTTGCAAAGCAAGTGGGCATGAAATACGTGGTGATGACCGCTCGACACCACGACGGATTCTCACTGTTCGACTCCCACGCGAACGCATTCAACTCGGTGAAGACCGCCGCTCACACGGATATCGTGCGCACGTTTACAAATGCGGTGCGTGCTGAGGGCCTGCGCGTCGGCTTGTATTATTCGCCGCTCGACTGGCGCTTTCCCGGTTATTTCATGCCCGATCTGTATCGCGAATCGGCCGAGGCCATGCGCGCTCAGTACCACCAGGAGATGGAACAACTCGCGAGCGACTACGGGCACCTCGATCTGTTGTGGTACGACGGAGGCGGTGAGAACTGGCTGGGCTTCGGCGGCATCGAATGGGCTGGAGGCGGCTGGCGAACGCGCGACGCGAAGACGCCGTACCACGGAAAATTCAGCTGGCAGGACGACCGCGTCAATGCTCGCCTGCGTGAAATGCAGCCGAACATCATTTTCAACGACCGCACGTCGACGATTGGTGACTGGCGTACACGCGAGGGCACAGCAGCGCTCGGCGACTTCGACAACAAACAGCCGTGGGAGCTTTGCTTCACGCTCGCCGGCGCGTGGGGCTATCAGCCGAACGTGAAACCACGTTCGCTCGATGAACTCGTACGCATGCTTACGAACACGGCATCTCGCGATGGCAACATGCTGCTGAACGTCGGGCCCGATCCGAAAGGAAACATTGCTCCCGACCAGATCGCACGGCTGCGTGAGCTCGGCCAGTGGCTGGACACTTACGGCAGTGCCATCTACGACACGCGCGGCGGGCCGTTCTTGCCGACAGCGAATGTGACTTCCACTCGCCGGGGCAACAGCGTATTCGTGCACCTGTTGCCGAGCGAAAGCGGCGGCTGGCCGAAACGTGTGACGCTGCCTGCGCTGACGAACGGGCCGACTGCGAAATCCGCCCGGATGCTGGCGACGCGGGCCCGTGTCGCCTGGAAGAAAACTGCCAACGGCGACATCGAGATCTCTCTGCCTGCCACGCTGCCGGCGTCTCCGACGCAGGTGATCGAGCTGGTCTACAGCGGTTCGGTCATGGCTGTATCTCCCATATGGGAGATGAAGTCGAGCACCTCGAATCCATAAATTCCCCCCAACGAGGCCCGCAATCGCGGGCCGACAACGACCAGGGGGATGGAGTGAGGTTCATTTATTTGCTGGGTCTGCTGCCCACGGCATTGTTCGCCTATCCGGCGCCGGCGCCCGATCCCAACTTGCCGCCCTCGAACGTTCCGGTGGCCATCCAGCAGGTCCGGCGGAGCATGCTCGACGCCGAGGTCAACGCGCTCACGTTCCACAACATGGACGAAATATTCACCACCCGGTCGGTGCCGCGATCGGGGCAGGTGTGGTCCTTGCCGCACGCCGACCGGGCGCTGGACTTCAAATATAGTTACGAAGGCCGCGAGTACACGCCGGAGCAGTTCCTCGATCGCACGTACACGAACGCGCTGCTCATCGTCAAAGACGGCAGCATCGTCACGGAGATCTACCGCAACCGCACCGATGCCTCGACGCGATTCATCGGCTGGTCCATGACCAAGTCCATCGTCAGCCTGCTGGTCGGCTGCGCCTTGCACGAAGGACGCATCAAATCCATCGACGATCCGATCGCTCAGTACCTGCCCGAACTGCGCGGCGGCGGCTACGACGGCGTGACGATCAAACAAATCCTGCAGATGCGTTCCGGCGTGGATTACGAGGAACGTTACGACTTTGGCCATCCCGGCATTGCGGCCCGCAATCATGAGCAGGCGCTGGTGACCAACGTCGTTCGGTTCGCCGACGCGGCGCGCACGATCAAACGCGCCAATCCACCGGGAGCGGTCTGGCAGTACAAGACGATCGACACCGCCGTGCTGGGTTGGCTGATCGAACGCGTCAGCGGCAGCACGCTCGCCGCATACGCCGCCCAACATTTGTGGGAACCGTTGGGGACGGAGCGCGATGGCTTTTTCATCATGGACGGCGAGCCGGGCACAGGACGTGAGTTCAGCGGCGCGGGATTCAACGCAACGCTGCGTGACTTCGCTCGCATTGGTTTGATGATGTTGGGCGAGGGCAAAGCCAACGGTCGCCAGATCGTTCCGACGGATTGGGTGCGCGATTCGACTCGCGCGACCGGCGGTCCTGGTCCGGGGTACGGCTATCAATGGTGGATCGGGCCGGATGGCAAATCGTTTCAGGCCATCGGCCTGCAGGGCCAATACATCTACGTCAATCCGCAGACGCGCACCGTCATCGTCAAGCTCAGTTACTTCCCGCCCGGTGATCAGGCCCCGGATGCGGAGACTGCGGCCTTTTTCTCTGCAGTGTCGAGCTGGCAGGCGCGCTGAACATTACAAAACGATTCGGGGGAGATGATATGCCGTCGATTCCTGGCCGTTTCTACTATGGGGTGGCGTTCACGACTGTCCTCGGTCATGCGACCTTCGCTCAGACCGTCGCCGAATCGGATCCTGCGAATGTGTTGCAGGAGGTCGTGGTGACGGCGCAGCGACGCGCCGAGAATCTGCAGGATGTGCCGATCGCCGCCACGGCGCTCGATGCCGATGCGCTCGAAACAAAAGTGGTGGTGCAGCTGGCCGATCTGCAAACGGCCGCGCCGTCCTTGTCCATCACCAATGCCGGGCAGACCCAATCGGTGAACATCCGCGGCATCGGGCTCGCCAGCAACTCGCCGAACGCCACTGCCGGCGTTGCGACGTATGTCGATGGATTGTTTCAACCGCCGATCGTGCAATTCAATTCCTTCTACGACCTGCGCAGCATCGAAGTGCTGCGCGGGCCGCAGGGAACGCTGGTCGGCACCAACTCCACCGGCGGCGCGATCTTCATCAATTCACGCAGCCCGGCGCTGGGAGAATCGGACGGCTATGCGCAGATCGGGCTGGCAAACTACGATGCGATCGACGCGGAGGGCGCGATCGGTCTGCCGATTGCGAGCACGCTGGCAATGCGTGTCGCCGGATTTCACCGCGAGCGCGACAGCTACTATGACGATGTCGGGCCGTTCAATAACGAAGCCGGCCGGCTGGATGAGACCGGCGGCAGAATCGGCCTGCTGTGGAAGCCCGGCTCGTTCAGCGCGCTCGCGAAGTTACAATTGAACGATCAGCAGACCGGCGGCTATGCGTATCGACCGATTCGCGGCACTGCATTCGAGAGCTATCGCGTTGGTGATATTCGAACGCTGAGCTACGACACTCCAACGTCACATCGTGAGCGGGCGTTGATCGCGAGCCTGGAGCTCAACCAGGAGTTCGACAGCGGCGTGGTGCTGCGCTCGGTCAGCGGCTATCAGCACAAGCGCATCTTCAGTGTCGACGACCTGGACGGCACTACCGCCAGCGCTGCGGTCGGCGGCGACATTCGCTGGGATTATTTTGCCGGCGAGAAGCAGTACAGCCAGGAGCTCAATCTGATCTCGCCCACCGAAGGACGTTTCGATTGGATCCTGGGCGCCTACTATCAGCGCAACGATATTGACGTGCAGATTCGCGAAACGCAGGCGGGGTTTCCGCAAGACATCCTGCCGCAGAACAAACGCACTACGCTCGGGTTGTTCGCGCAAGGAAACATCGAGCTGACGGATGCGCTGGAACTGCAGGTCGGCGCGCGCTATTCGCGATATGAAGTCGAAGGGCAGGGAGCTGTGCTGATGGGCTCTGGCATTCCTGGATTCCCTCCGGGAGGTTTGCCCGTGGCGGACCTGTCCGGAGATTACAGCGAGAATCAAGGCACCGGAAAGATCGCACTCAACTGGAAACTCGACGCCGACAATCTGCTGTATGTGTTCGCTGCGCGAGGCTACAAACCTGGCGGCTTCAACTCCGTCACCTCGCGGTTCGATCCGGAAATCGTGATGAACTACGAGGCAGGCTGGAAGGCGACGCTGCTGGCCGGCAAGGCCCGAACGCAGGTCGCGCTGTTCTACAACGACTACGCCGATTTTCAGTTCGACGTGCTGGAACCGTCGACCGGGCAGTCCGGCATTCGCAATGTATCCAACGGCACCATCCAGGGTGTGGAAGCGCAGATCGAAGCGCGCTTCGATGCGTTCGCATTCGATGCGGGCTTCGCTTACGTCGATTCGAGCCTGGATGGTTTCACGTTCGTGAACGAGCGCGTGCTGCCGCCAGGCAACCTGGGACCGCAATGCCCGAGTGGCCTGCCTTCGAGCCCGCCGTTGTGTTTCGACTACGGTCCGTTCATGACCACCACGTCGGGTGGGCCCAACCTGTATTCGCCCAAGTGGACCTACAACCTGGGCGCGGAGTACGCAATTCGCTTCGGCGACGGCGCAACGCTCACGCCGCGAGTCAACTATTCGTACGTGGGCTCACGCTATACATACATTGCGTACTCACCGGTGTCCGACCGGATCGAGGGGTTCGGCTTGGTGTCGGCGCTGCTGATGTTCCGCAAGGGCGACTGGCACGTGACCGCTTACGGCACGAATCTCGCGGACCGGGAGTACGTCAGCGGCCATGCCTCGGCATCACGTAACGAGTTCTACGGCGCGCCTCGCGAGTACGGTGTGCGAATGGGCTGGGATTTCTGATTCCGCATATGAAACACAACCGAGGTGCACAGCCGTTGAACCAGCTGCGATTGTTTGCTCACGTCGGTCTTGGCCATCACTTGTTTCAATTGATAGCGGGCGGTGCCGATTGCGACGCCGGCGCGCTCGGCGTATTCGTCGAGCGTCGAGCCGACGCACAGGGCGGCCGCGAGTCGGGATTCGGCGGGGGAGAGGCCGAACAGCTGACGCAGCAGCTCGGGCGCCAGGGTGCTGTCGCTGTTCGGATCGCGCAGCATGAGCAACGCACGGCCTTCCATGCCATGACATCTCACCTGCACAGCATCCTGGCCATTGCCGCGAAGGACGAACACGTGGGGATCGCCGCTGCTGGAAACGTTCTGCGCGGCTGCGGCGATCGCCTCGCGTAGTGCCTGCGTTTCCCTGACCGAACTCGTTGTGAGCTGCCGATCATGGTTCAACGACAGCACGGTGCGTCGAGCGAGCAACTGCTCCGCCGCTTCGTTCGACCAGCACGAGGAACCATCGGCTTCGCATATCACGAGCCCGAGTCGCAGGCTGTTCATGGCCTGCTGCAGATAACGGACTTGCCCGCGGGCTTCGCGCATCGTGCCGGTGAGCTCTACCGCCTGGCGCAAGTGAGGCATCAGGTGTAGCGCCAGGCGTTCGTCGCTGCCGCTGAAATCATGCTCGTCGTGCGCGTCTCGATGCAGGACCAGCGTCAGCGCCTCACCGTCCGGCAGACGCACGCGGCTGCTGATGAAATGTCCGAGGCCGGTCGCGGCCAGTCGCATTCTGAGATCCGGCCACAGCGGATCGTCGGGCGCGAAGAAATCGGTATCGCGGAAGATGCCTTCGCCCATCGTGGATGCCGGCCGCGTCACCAGCATGCGCGGGTTGACTGCATCGGAGAAATATCGATCGTGAAGTGCAGCGGCGGCTTGGGAGCTGGAGTCGCGCACCATCCAGCGCGAACGCAGCCGTCCACGCTCGGGGATGATGACCTGAAGCACGGCGCTGCGTGCGTGCAGCGAGCGACATAGCTGATCGAGCACAACGGGCCAGCGGCTCTGTTCCGCCGGGCACGAGTACAGGTCGAGCAGCAATCGGCTGATCCTGAGCGTCGACATGCGCAACCCTCCCGTCGTGGCGCGCTGATGCCGATCTTGCCCGAGCCAACAGCGGCAAGCCAATCACCGTCACAAGGGCGGCGATAAAAAATGCTTATCGCAAGGCCTGTCGCAGCAGGATCTGCTTTTGCGGCCGATCGCAACAGGAGTCGCGTCGCGTAAATAGCGATATGCTGCGAGTACAACCCAGGCTAGGCACAACAAGGACGTCATGCTCAGTCTTCGTTCGCTTTATGTCACCACGTTGTTGCTGGTGGCGGGACCCGGTATTGCTGAGGAACTCATCGATTACGATTCGCTGCGCCTGGTAGGCGCGATGCGCGAGGACGAGCGGCTGTTGCGCTCGGCGCTGTCGGAGCGGTTACGCCGCACCGGACTGAGCGAGCGGGACATGGAATGCCTCGATCGTTTCGAGTATCCCGAGATCACCGATATCGTCGCGGACCAGGTCAAGTCGAGGATGACAGCGGTCGAGGTGCGCGACGCGCTCGGTTTTTTCCAGGGCGCGAGCGGTCGCAGGCTCGTTGCGCGTGAGCTGGGAAGCAGCAGTGAAGGTCCCTTCACGACGGCGGATCAAACCGAGCTCGAAAAATTCAAGCGCCGGCCGGCCGGCCGCAAGCTGTTTCGAGATCTCATACTGAAGAATCCGGCGGCGCAGGCCGAAGCGATGGCGCGGCTCGAGCGCCATCTCGAAGACTGTGCGTTTCGCCGGCAGAGCGACCTGGAGCGCGGCATTCCCAATGAGAGCTGCCAGGCGCGGCCGGTCGCGTCGCCGGACAATGTTTGTTTGGCGACTTACACCGCCGAAGGGAGCTCGGCAAAACCTCAGCGTGCGAGCGTCGAGGTGAACTGTCGCAACGATGGGCGGGTGCTCACGTCGCGGGTGGGTGTGCCGGACCCGGAAGCTCGCGTTGCCCTGCGCTGGTGGAGCGATCGCGAGCTGGACATTCTGGTGGACGGCAAGATCAGGAACGCTGCTGCGCCCGCAGGCTCCAGCGTCAAAGTGCGCTTCGCGTCACGAAAAAAGAACGATCCGGCGCCGGTGGAATGCGTGCCACAGACGCGAGGCAGTCCGACGCTCGCGGAGGCGCTGCCATCGAATGTGACTGTCGGGGCCTGGAGAGCTTATGTTCGACCAGGCCTGTGCCTGATGACGGCGCGCGTGTTGAAGCAGGACATTGCGGGCGCAGATGGCGACGTGCTGTTGCAATTCAGACGGCAGGCGTCTGCGGTGCCACCGTTTGCAACCACCGAGCTGGCGCTCATCGCGCAGTTCTATCAGCAAAGAGAACAACCGTTGCTGGTGAGCTTTGGCCAGAATCGCCTGACGCTGATTGCCCAGCCGCCGCGCCAGATACACATGCTGCTCGGTCAGGGTGCAGAAGTGGCGCTGCAGGGTTTGCGCTCGCGACCGATCGAGCTGGCCGCCCAGCGCGTGGGTGCGCCGAGTTATGTCATTCCAGTCAGCCGTGTGGATTTCGATTTCGCCTATGCCACGTTCAGCGAGTGCGCGGCGAGATTGAAAACGAATTGATGCCGCCAGCAGCGTTCTTCATCGGACTTGCGTACAGCTCGGCGGTCGCCTGGCTGATCGCCTTCCAGTCGTAAGCGCTGAGATCGGTTGTTTCATGCTCGCCGATGCGGGTGGACTGCATCGCCTGCAACAGATGTTCGGTCGTCAGCTCGCCGTCGTAGAGGGTGAGCCAATGCGCGCCGACGTGACTTTGTATCTCGGGCAATGAACCCAGGTTCGGCGCGAGCACTGCGCGATTGAAGGACAGCGCCAGAAACACGGTGCCGGAATTCAGGACGCTGCGAAACGGCAGCACCACGACATCGGATGCGCCGACGTACAGCGGCACCTCATCGTCGGGAATGAACCGCAACGTCAGGCGGATGCGCGGGTCATTGGCCACCAGCTGCTGCAACTCGTCGGTTTGCATCATGTGGCCGGGCTGGCCCGCGATCACCAGCTGCACCGCCTGCTGCGGCAACCGCCGGAAGGCTTCGATCAACCTCGGCACATTCTTATAAGGGCGGATGTGGCCGAAGAACAGGAACGTGAAGCGATGTTCCAGGCCCAACTGATCCCGGCACGTCGCTCGCGGGAGCGCGGTTCCATAAGCATCTCGATAGTGCCCGTGAGGAATCACGGCGGCGGTCTTGTTCCGGAGCGCCGGGTACTGGGCCAGCGCTGCAGACAGCCCGTTCTTCGTGAGCGCAATGATGTGCGTGCACAAACGCGGGAACCACAGCGGGAACAGGCGCTCGCCCACCGGCAAGTGGCGTTCGTGCGGCATCAGGTTGTGCATCGTCCAGACGATGCGGGTGTTACGCAAACGCAGGAAGGCAAACAGCAGCGCGAGTCGTGCGTGCTTGACGACGGCTCGTAGGGACGATCTGGCGTGCAGGTGCAGATCGGGCCAGTGGATGTGCAGGACGTCGTAACGTCGTTTCAGCGCTCGCGCAAAGCTGAAATCCTCGACGCACACCCCTCGCTGTTCGAGATTCTCCACCAGGCTGCGCAGATAGGGATTGTCGCCATGCTTTGGAAACATCAGCACCCGCAGCGGCGGCTCGGGCTGGGCAGAATCCGATGGGTTGTTCGCGGTCACGGCCGAAGTTTATAGACCGGATGTGACACCGACAATGCGCTGGCCGTCTGCGGAGCCTCGGGCCGAAAGCTTCGCCTTGCGAGCGCAACGGTTTGAGCATGTGCTGCGAAGTGAGTGACTGAAGTCGAGGTGAGCGCTGCAGACGGGCGCGGGAGCTGTCAAGGCGGGCGACACCACCTCTTTGTCGGGACAAAAACATCTGGAGTCACGCAATGCGCAGCCTGGTCGCTGACGAACGTTACGACACGAGCGACGATACGGTTCGTCTGCCTTCCTTGCCGGCCAATTTCGTTCCGGAGTCGCCGGCAGAGTTGGGCATGGCGGTGCTGGGGCCGACGCTGCGGTTCAAGGGCGATATCAGTGCGCAGGAAGATTTCATTCTGCAGGGCAGGGTGGAAGGTTCGATTCGCCAGGCGCAGCGAATCGTCATCGCCGCCGGCGGCGCGGTGGTCGGCACTGTTTACGCACGCGTGGTGGTGGTCGACGGCACTGTCCAAGGCGACTTGCACGGCATGGAGTCGGTCATCGTGCAGAAGGCCGGGCGGGTCAACGGAAACATCTTTGCACCCCGCGTGATCCTGAGCGATGGCGCCGTCTTCAACGGCCGCATCGATATGAGCGGCGACGCGGTCGTCAGCCAGGTCGACAACGCCCCGTCACAAAAAGTCGTCCTGGTGCCGCCCGCGGCCAAGGCGGGGCGAGCGGCGGTTGGCTGACGTCGTCCGTATCTCGTACAGGTGTCCACTAGAACACAGCCAGGCAAGTGCCTGGCTGTGTCGCTAAGACTCAATACGATCTCGACGCGCTCATCACGGCGCCGGCAGTGAATTCAAATACGCCCGATGGTTGCGAGAGAAGTCGAAGTTCGCGAAGCGGTCCCAGTTGATGGACCAGGCCATGAGTCCTCGGAACGATCGATAGCCTGCGGGATTGCGCATCACGTAGCGACCGCCGAAGGATTGACCGCGGATCAGATAGTTCAGCGCCTTCTGAACTTCCGCCGGCGGCGTGAAGCCGCTGCCGGCCGCATTGATGTTCGCCGGCAGACCGATCGCAACCTGATCCGGCCGCAGCCCTGGGAACGTGTGCCCGGTGTTCGCCACCGGGAAGCCGGTCAACAACATCTCGGCCATGGCGACGTGGAAGTCGGCGTTGCCGGAGTTATAGAACTGGTTGTCGAGCGCCGTCACCGAACCGGTGTTGTAGTGCTGCACGTGTAGCAGCGTCAGGATGTCGCGTACGCCGTAAATCACCGGCAGATACGCACCGGTGCGCGAGTCGCCGTTGCTGGTCCCGCCATAGAACTGGTAGCCGACCTGCACGAAGAATGTTTCGGGCGCCATGGTCAGGACGAAGTTCGCTCCGATGTTCTGGCGGATCTGCCGCAGCGCTGCGACCAGGTTCACGATCACCGGCGTGGTCGGATTGGTGATATCTGCATCGCCGGGATTGACGTGCACCGACTGGCCTTCGAAGTCCACGTCCAGCCCGTCGAGCCCGTACTGACGAATGATCGCAGTGACCGAATCCACGAACTGCTGCTTCTCGGTCGCGTTGCGCAGCTCGACGTGGCCGTTCGCGCCGCCGACCGACAGCAGCACCTTCTTGCCGCGGCTGTGCAGGATCTGGACGTCGGACTGAATCTCTGCGACCGACGTTTGCACATCGGGTGTGAAGCCGATGTTTGCTGTCGATCCGGCCAGCGGCTCGCCGAACGCCAGGTTGACGACATCCCAATCCGGAGAAACATCGCGCAGCTTGATGAAGCCCGAGCCGTTATCGAAGTTGTGCCAGTAGCCAACCAATACGCGCGCCGGCAGGCTGGAATTGGTTCCGCACGAACCGACGGTGACGTTCACCGCAGGTGAAGTTGCACTGCCGCCGGTGTCGTCGATCGCTCTTGCAGTCAGCGCATGCGAGCCCGCTGGACTTGCCACCCAGGTCGCGGAGTAGGGCGCCGTTGTATCCGAGCCGATCGTCGCGCCGTTGTCGAGGAACTCGACGCGAGAAACAAATCCGTCGGCGTCCGAGGCACTGGCTGCGACTTGTACTGAAGCGCCGCAGGTGAAGCTGGCACCATTCGTCGGCGTGGTGACGGCGACAGTCGGCAGCTGGCCGTTGGAGCGGACCGTAATACTCACAGCCGACGAACCGCCGGTTGCACCGAGATTGTCAGTGGCTACTGCGGTCAGCGAGTAAGTGCCGGCGGGCACGTTCGTCCAGTTGAAACTGTACGGAGGCGTGGTGTCGCTTCCCAACAGAGTCGCGCCCTGAAAGAAGTCGACCTTGGCAACGGTGCCGTCGCTATCGCCGGCAGTCACCAGGATGGAAATGTTTGCTGGCGCCGAGAGCGTCGCGCCGTTGGCCGGGCTCGTGATCTGTGCAGTCGGCGCGATGTTGGCTCCGCCGCCGCAGGTGCCCAGCAGTCGATACCAATTGCATTCCGGGCAGTGAGTCGGCGGCGCATTCCAGATCTGGATCAGAGCTTCGTACAGGCTGCTCTGATACACCATGCGATCGCCGGGGTTGTAGATCGTCGAAGCATTCCATTGCGCGACTCCGGTGCAGTTCACTGCCTGCGCCGAAGAAGTCGCCGAAACAAACAATAAGAACAGGGTGGCCAGCCAGGCCAGCCGCGGTCGTGCGCTCATGCTCAATCTCCCTAAGCAGCGTTTCCGTCCCAACAAATACCAATACAGGTCCAATGTAGTACCAGTAGAGGCCATTGTAAACGGGCTTTTTATGCGTGCTATTAGCACGTCCAAGCTGAATGTCGAGCCTGAACGGCGGCGCAGTAGCGCCGGTTCTAACTGAATGGTATTTGATTGGTATTATTGTGGAAGTGCGCTCTCAAGTGCCATCGAGCTGCCGCACGCCCAAGTCTTCGGAAACGGCTTGTTTGATCCCGCCGCGGACCGTCTGGGCATAGACCGAGTTGGGATAATGAGCGAGCACCTGCTCGTGGAGCCATGTCGCGGCCTGGTCGATCGAGGTCACGATGCCGCGAGCAGTTTCCCCATCCTCAATTTCCAGCTGCAGTTGCCAGCCGAGATCCCCACGGGATTTCAATGTGACATCGATCTCGCTCTCATGAATTCCGCGGAGCACGCTGATGAGATCCATGACGATCACCCATGGGTTCGCGACTGCGGTTCTGCAGGTCTAAAGCTGCAACTCCCCAGCGCCAGGGCGGTTCCCGCCTCAGTCGCAGTCCATGGTCGCCTGCACACCGGCGAAGTTGCCGGCGGCGAGCGCTTCGCGCTCGATCCAGAACTGCAGCACGCAACCATAGGTTGGAAACCAGCTCAGGAGCGCATCGCCGCTGATCTGCAGCAGCAACTCATCGTTCGCGTGATCGCGCGGCCCGGACTGCACGGACAACCCAAACCCGAGCATCTGATGTCGGTGCGGATCGGAATGCCACAACGGATCGTTTTCGAGAGCGGCTCGATATTCATTCGGGATGACGCGCCGTTTCGTCTCATCCTCATCGCTCGCAGCGAGACAGCACGACAGGATCAGCGCGTCGCGAAGCAGCCAGCGAGGATCGCCGGAGTAGATTCGGGACTCGCGGCCGATCGTTGTTAGATCGCTGCGCATCGTGCTCCAGTGCTCGCGAAAGCTCTCGCGAGTAGCGGGATCGCACGCCGACAGCGGATCTTTGTCGGCAACGCGTTCGAGCCACACGGCAGCCTGCTGACGGAACGACTCGATCTTCGCAACGATTTCTGCGGGCTTGTCTTTCAACCTGTAGCCATACCGGTCGTCGACGGTGTGTATCAATGCTCTCGATATGTGCGTGATGGACGCATAGTTGAATGGCCACGCGGGCCCGTCCTCGCGGAGCGCATCATTGAGCGACGTAATCGATTCGTCGTAGACCGGCGCCTTCGTGCGCAACTCCGCATCCATCCGCTCGTGTGCCTGGTCGCTGCCAATCCCTTCGTAATCGCACACCGACGTAAACGGCGTGAACGAGAGTGGAAACTTGAATGCCACGCGAGCTGCGGGATCCGACTCATTGAGCCATGGCCACGTCTGTGCACCGAAACCATACGGTTGCAGGGTCTCGGGCGGCGATTGCAGAGGCAGCTCATCGGCTCGCTGGTCGTAGTAAAGGACGCGCGCGCTATTGACGTCGGCATACTCGGTGTTGCCGTCGAAGAAGAAATACAGCGTGCCGCGCTCTGGAAGTCCGGACTGCAACACACCGGCGAGTTCCTCGAGATCGATCTGCGCGACGAACAGGTACGCGACGTTTTCATCGCCGCTGGATCGTTCGGGCCAGGCGAGCGTCGGCGGCAGCTTCGGCAAGCCGCCGAAGTAGGAGCGTGCAGGATGATTCAAAGGCACCGGCAAGCCAGTGCGCGATACATACAACGCAGGTCGTGTCTCGGCAGGCTCTGTGGGCTCGGGTGGCGAGGGCGGCGGTACACCGCGCAGCCGATCCAACAACGTTTCGCCGGTCGCAAACCTCACTTGTTTGGCGAGCGCAAGCAAACGCCGGTCGCTCTCGAGTTTCTGCACGGCCGCTTCGAGCTGCTCGCGCCACAGGTGCACACCGATTGCGATGACAACGAAACACGCTGCCACCGCCGCGAACACCATTCCTCTGAGCATCGATGCCTGGCCATTGGCGGCGAGCTTCAGCACGAACAGCGCCGCCAGCCCGGTCAATACTGCAAATCCGGCGCTCGCGAACCAGGCTATCCGAATGGAGCGCTGGTCACCGTCGTCTCCAAGACCGCGATACGAGTAGTACGCGGCCAGGCTGGCGATTCCCATTCCGGTCGCACCGATGCGAGTGCCCTGGGCGATTGCGATCAGGTTGGCGATGGCGCCGATCGTGAAGACGCCCCACAGCACTCCGCTGAGCATGC
Source organism: uncultured Steroidobacter sp. (assembly GCA_946478975.1). The sequence goes on along the minus strand of CAMLEO010000002.1, from coordinate 64,903 downwards.
GCGCGAAACGAACCATCCGGGGTAATCCTTGTTATGTCAGGAGAAAGAGAGTCCGTTGACTCGGCCGCGGATGCTACTAGAAAGCAGCGGTCAGCAAGAGCGAAGCCGCGAGCGTTCTCCAACATATGTTGTGCCGGCAGCCTGTGCGTGCAGCAGCTGGCCGAACTGATCGGCCGGCAGCGGGCGATTGAAATAGAATCCCTGCAACTCGTCGCAGGCATGCTGGCGCAGGAATTCCGCCTGGTCGCGCGTTTCCACGCCTTGGGCAACGACTGTGAGACTGAGGCTGCGGCCCATCGCTACGACGGCGTCGGTAAGCTCGCTGCATGCCGCGACGTCGGTCATGTCGCGAATGAAAGATCGGTCGATCTTGATCGCGTCGAGCGGGAATTGTTGTAACGTGGTGAGCGACGCGTAGCCGGCCCCGAAATCGTCGATCGCGAGCCGGATGCCCATGGACTTCAGCGCTGTCAGGATGCGCCGGGTTCTCTCCACATCGCGGATCAGCAGGCTCTCCGCCACTTCGAGCTCCAGCAGGCTGGCGTCCATGCCGGTCTCGGCGAGGATCGAGGCAATGTCTTCCAGCAGGCGGTCGTCGGCAAACTGCCGCTCCGTCAGGTTGATCGCAACATTCAAGCGCGGCAGTCCCTGCTGCTGCCACTCGACGTTCTGACGGCAGGCCGTTCTCAACACCCACTTGCCGATCGGCAGCATCAAGCCCGTTTCTTCGGCGATTGGAATGAACCGCAGCGGCGGCACTCTGCCGAGCTGCGGATGGTGCCAGCGAAGCAGTGCCTCTACGCCGCTCATCCGGCCGCTGGCGATGTCCCATTGAGCTTGATAGTGCAGCTGCAGCTCGTTGCGCTCCAGCGCATGCCGCAGGCTCGACTCCAGCGTCAAGCGTTCGAGGGTATGGCGGTTCAGCGCGTCGGAATAGAACTGGAAATTGTTCTTGCCCTCCGCCTTGGCGTGATACATCGCGATGTCGGCTTGTTTCATCAATGTCTGCTCGTCGGCACCATCGAGCGGATACAGGCTGATGCCGATGCTCGCGGTGACACGGAAGTCGTGGCCCGCCAGCGCGAACGGGCGACCGATCACGGCGAGCATTTCTCGCGCGACGCGCTCGGCGCGCTCTCGGCCTTGCGCATCCGGCAACAGCACTACGAACTCGTCGCCGCCCAGTCGGGCCAGGACGTCACTTTCACGCACACACGTTTTGAATCTTGCCGCGGCTTCCTGCAGCAGCTGGTCGCCGGCTTCGTGGCCGAGCGTGTCGTTGATTTGTTTGAATCGATCCAGGTCCATCATCATCAGCGCGAAGCCGCGCCGCGTGCCCTGCATGGAGGAAATCAAGCGACCGAGCTCGTCCTTGAAACGGCGCCGGTTGGGAAGGCGCGTCAGCGTGTCGAAATAGGCGATGAGCTCGAGCTGCCGCTGGCTTTCCTGCAATTCATCGGTGCGTTGATTCAAAGAAGCGGTGCGCTCGGCAATCTGCCGTTCCAGCTCGCGCTGGCGATGACGCAAGTAGGCCGTCCGCACGTGCATCGAGCCGGCGAGCAATGCGAGCCCCGTCAGTCCCAGCAGGATGCGGAAGCCGAGCGTCTGGAACCATGCGGGCACCACCTGAACCGGCAGCGGCACCGTCGTTTCCGTCCAGGCGCCATCGCGGTTGGAGCCGCGCAATCTCAGGATGTAGTTGCCTGGTGCAAGGTTCGTGTACGCGGCCACGCGCTGATTTGCATCTGTCTCGACCCAATCCTTGTCGTACCCTTCGAGACGATAGGCGTAGCGGTTGCGTTCCGGCGCGGAGTAATCGAGCGCAGCGAACTCGACAGCCAGACTGTTTGCATCGGGCCGGATGGTCAGCGGTGCCGCTGCCGGCTTGCCGCCGACGCGTACGCCGGTGATCACGATCGGCGGCCGATAGCTCCATTCTGTGAGCCGATCTGGCCGGATGAGCGTCACGCCGCCGGCGCCGCCGAACAGCAGTTCGCCCGCAGACGTGCGTGCGCCGGCGGGAGCCCAGTGAACCTGGATCGCGACACCGTCCGCGTTCTGCAGTACACGGATGGCGAACGTATCTGGATCGATGACTGCAATGCCGTCGTCGGTGCTCGCCCAGATGCGGCCCTGCGCGTCTTCGAGGAGCTGATCGATGCTGTTGTTATGCAGGCCTTGTGCAAGCCCCAAGCGATGGAAGCGCGGGCGACGATTGTGCTCATCGACTTGCAATACGCCGATGCCGCCGCCGAGCGTGCCCACCCAGAGCCGGCCGCGCCGGTCGAGCAGCAGCGAAGCAACATAGCCCACCGGCAGCGCCTGCGGATCGGCGCGATCGGCCGCAATGTGCTCGACGGTGCGCGAGTGGAAATCGAGCCGATTCAGCCCGTTCTCGGTGGCAACCCAAAGTCCGCCGTCCGCAGCCCGAGCGACCATGGTGATGCGCTGATCGGTCAACGCTGCCGTGGTGGCGAAGCGAATGCGCTCTGCTGAGTTGTCACCGCCGAGATTGAGAGCGCGCAACCCGCCGATGCCACCGACCCACAGCACACCGTCGTCGTTCAACAGTGTTGAAACATCGTCGGCGGGCAGGCGTTGTGGCACCGAGACGCGAACGACGCCGCGCGCCGCGCTGTCCGCGCGATACAGCCCTTGTCGGGTGCCGATATAAACATCTGAATTCGCAAGCGCGAAAGCAGTGACATATTTCTTGGGTAGCGCACGCTCGGGCTGCTCCGGGTTGGGACGCAAGGCCGCAACCCGTGCGCCGGCAGGATCGATGACATCGATGCCGTTGTTACCTAAACCCAGCCAGATGAGGCCGTTCGGCATCTCCAGCACAGCGGCAACATCCGCAACGGATATTCCGTCATTGCGGCTGGCCGCACCGAATATCGTCGATACGGCAGTTTGCGCGGCGTTGTGACGATTGAGACTGCGGTCAGTGCCGACCCACACCAGGCCGGAGCGGTCTCGATGGATGGCGAATACGGCGCCGTCTCCAAGACTGCTCGGCAGAGCGGCGTCGTGGCGGATGCGACGTGTGCGAAAGCCGTCTGTGTCCACCGCGACGATGCCTTGCGAGTCCGTCCCGAGCCAGATGATGCCCGGGCGGATCTCCTCGATGGCCCGCACCGATTCGCCCGCGAGCGTGGATGACGCAATATCACTTGTTTCCTGCACCGGCCGGGCAGCACTCGCGCCGACATCGATCAGGGAGGCGCCGTGGCCGTGAGTGCCAATCCACATCCGGCCGGCGCTGTCTTCGAACAGTGCCGACACGCGAGATGCCTGGTCCGATTTCGACGGCAGCGACATCGCGCTGAGATGATTCGCGCCCTTGGGCAAGCGCGCCAGTCCGATCGAAGTGCCAACCCAAAGTGTGCCGCTGCGGTCCAGGCACAGCGCGAGCACGCGGTGGTTCGGCGAATAGCCGGAGTCATTCGCTTCGTGATCCAGGTGACGGACCACGCCGGTGTCCGGATCGAGGTGATCGAGACCGGCGCCGGTTCCCACCCACAAGCCGCCCGCGCCATCGTCGGCGATGGCGTTGACGCTGACGTGACTCGAGCCGTTGCTGCCGGCGCCGTAGACGATGAAGCGATTGCGATCCCGGTCGTGAAGGGCGAGACCGCCGGAGTTGGTGCCGATCCACAGTCGTCCCTGCGGGTCGGTGTGGAGCGCCATGACATAGGTGTCCGGCAGCGCGCCCGGAACGTCCGCCGAGGGTCGGTAGATTCGGAAATGATATCCGTCCCAGCGAGCGAGGCCGATCTGCGAGCCCACCCACAGGAACCCATCGCCGTCCTCGGCCAGCGCCGAAACATCCGCGCTGGCCGGCAACTCGTTGCCGCCGACACGCGTGAACACAGTGTCGACCAATGCGGCCCAGCGGTCGGGCTCGGCCGCCGCTGCCGACACGGCAGCAGCCAGAATCGCCACGGCGCCGACGCAGATGAGACGAAGCAACTTTGCAAACTCGATCATTCGACGCCGCTGCCTCGAACCGCGTAATTTCCTGATCCTTGAGGCGCGAACCTTGAGTCGCGCAGTGCAGGCCAGTAGACGGAACAATGGCGGCACAAATTAAGGCCTCGGCGGCTCACAAGCGGATCAGGCAATCCCTGAACGCAGGTGATCTGCGACTTCCATCGGACAGTCGAACCGGATCCTTTGGCCAGCGTTACAAGAGGATGTGTCGAACGATCCTGTGACGGAGGGCTTCTCATGAGCTCAGATCCCTGGCCCGAACTGCCTTACGCCGCATGGAGCGAAACCAGCGCTACGCTGCAGCTGTGGACTCAGATCGTCGGCAAGATCCGCCTGGTGCGCACGCCGTGGCTCAATCATGGCTGGCACGTGGCGCTGTATGTCACGACCAGCGGCCTGACGACCTCACCGATTCCATATGGTGAGCGCACCTTCGAGCTGAGCTTCGACCTGCTGCATCACCATCTCGATATCGCGGTGAGCGACGGTCAGGCGCGGCGCATTCCGCTGCAACCCATGTCCGTGGCGGATTTCTATTCGGCTGTGCTCGCGGAGCTCGGCGCAGTCGGCATAGAAGTGCAGATCGATGAGCGGCCGAGCGAGATTCCCAATGCGATTGCGTTCTCACAGGATCGCAGCCATGCCGCGTATGACCGGCATTACGTCGAGCGATTCGCACAGGTGCTGCGCCAGTGCGATCGGATATTCAAGCAGTTCCGCACCGGCTTTCTGGGCAAGAGCAGCCCGGTGCATTTTTTCTGGGGCAGTTTTGACCTGGCAGTCACGCGCTTTTCGGGCCGGCGTGCGCCGTTGTTTACTGGCAAGGCACCGGGCCTGGGCCAGAATGTGATACAGGAAGCGTACTCGCATGAAGTCAGCAGTGCGGGCTTCTGGCCGGGCGGCGCGGGCAGCGATGCGGCGTTTTATTCATATGCCTATCCGGCGCCGCCGGGGTTCAAGGAATATCGAGTCCAGCCGCAGGGCGCGTTTTTCAGCGACTCACTGGGTGAATTTTTACTGCCCTATGCGCAGGTCAGGGCGGCGAAAGATCCAGAGGCCGAGCTGCTGAGTTTTTTGCAATCCACTTACGAGGCGGCAGCGACGTGCGCTCAATGGGACCGCGAATCGCTGGAGTGCACGCTCGGCGTGCCAGGAGTGCCGCGGCACCTGTCTGCGTGAACTAGCGTCCAACTGGACAGGCCAATTGTTGGCCAATCTGGTTACATGATCAATTCAGCGCACCGAAATCAATTTAGCGCGGCGACGTTTCGCTTCGATCTCGGCGCGCGCCCGTTCTATCGCTTCGGATTCGGTTGTTTCGAGCAGTTGTTTGATCACACGACCCAGATGATTGCGCATGGCTTCACGCGCGGCATCGGAATCGTGGCGGGCGAGTGCATCGACGATTCGAAGATGTTCTGAGACCCGGGGCGCAACGCCGGCAGCCCGCACTTTCTCGCTGAGCAGTTTGTATTGAGGCGACTGGTCGCGGGAGTCCCAGAGCATGGCGACGGTCTTTTCCATCGCGCTGTTCTGCGTGGCGCGGGCAATCTCCAGATGGAACTCGCGATCTGCGGCTTCCGCTCGCAGCAGGTCCTTGCTTTTCATATCGTCGACGAGCTGGCGCAACCGCGCGATCCGGGCGTCGTCGATGAGCCGGGCGGCGATACTGCAGATCTCACCTTCGAAGACCTGCCTCGCTTCGAGCAGCTCGAACGGCCCCACACCGGTTTCGGCAGGCGCGCCGCCTCGCGGGGCGAGTGCGGTGACATAAACACCGGAATTGGTTCGCACTTCGACCAGCCCGTCGATCTCCAGGCCAAAAATCGCTTCGCGAATGGTCGGGCGGGAGACGCCGTATTTCTGCGCCAGGTGACGCTCGGAGGGCAGCCGGTCGCCCACCGCATAGCGACCTTTGCTCAGCGCCTGACGAATGTCGGCGGCGACGCGTTCGTAAAGCCGAAGCTCGGCACGGGGCAAAGTGGCATCCATGCCGCGAGCGTGCGGATAGTTGTGCTTTTTTTCAAGTCGCCTGATTGGCCAAATTGGATTGACCAATCTGGACAAGGCTGGACAGGCCAATTAGGATGGGCCGACAAATCTTAACGACAGGCGCTCCGGGGGTAGGATTCATGCGGATCAGAGCGGCGCGTGCCTGCGAGGCTGGCGAATGAAACGCCCCCGCGGGCTGCGATGGTTCATCGTGGCGCTGATCAGCTGCGGCACGATTCTCAACTATCTGGCGCGCAATTCTTTGGGCGCGCTGGCGCCCGAGCTCAAGGGCGTGCTGGACATCACGACCCAGCAGTACAGCTACATCGTTGGTGCTTTCCAGCTCGCCTACACGGTGATGCAGCCGGTGTGCGGATTCATCGTCGACCGCATAGGCCTGCAGCTCGGTTTCGCGCTATTTGCTGCTGCATGGTCTGTTGCCAACATGGTTCATGCGCTCGCAGGTGGGTGGCTTTCGCTGGCTTTCTTCAGAGGGCTGCTCGGCATGACCGAGGCCGCCGTGATTCCCGCGGGCATGAAGGCGATCGCGGAATGGTTTCCGGCGCGTGAGCGTTCCGTGGCGACGGGCTGGTTCAATGCTGGCACATCACTCGGTGCGATGATCGCGCCACCGATCGTCATCGGCGTCTCGCTGGCAACCAACTGGCGCATGGCATTCGTTGTCACTGGAGTGCTGGGGTTGATCTGGGCTGCGGCGTGGTACCTGATTTATCGCGCTCCCGAGCAACATCGTGCGATCACGCCGGAAGAGCGGGCCTATATCACTTCCGAGCGCCCGCTGACGCCGACCGTTCGCGCCAGTGCCCGCGATATCGTCACCAGTTCGCGGTTCTGGTCGCTCGCGGTGCCTCGTTTCCTCATCGATCCGGCGTGGCAGACATTTAGTTTCTGGATTCCGCTGTATCTGCACGGGCGCGGGATGGATCTCGCGGAGATTGCCATGTTCGCCTGGCTGCCATTCCTTGCGGCTGACCTCGGCGGTGTGCTCGGTGGTTATCTGTCGCCTTTTCTAGTGCGCAGGTTCCGCCTGGATCTGGTGCGTTCGCGAGTGGCCGGCGTCAGTGTGGGAGCTGTGCTGATGATCGCGCCCGGTTGTATTGGACTCGCGGCGAGCCCTTACGTGGCGATCGTGCTGTTTTGTATCGGCGGCTTCGCTCACCAGATGATCTCGGTGAACCTGGTCACGCTGAATGCAGATGTTTTCTCTGCGGCGGAAGTGGGAACTGCGGTGGGCTTCGTCGGCCAGGCCGGCTGGCTCGGCGGACTGTTGTTCTCACTCGCGATCGGACAATTGGTCGACAGCATCGGCTTCACACCGATCTTCGCTTGTTTGACGGCCTTCGACCTGACTGCCGCGCTGTTGCTGATCGCAACCGTCGGCCGGCGGCATCTCATCATGGCAGAGGCGCACTAATGCGTCGGGCATCGCTTTCAACTCCTCCGGTTTTCGTCCTCGCCGAGCGCGCGGCCAATCGAGTCACGCTCGATAGTGACACTGGCGCTCGCGCGCATCTGTTTATTCTCGAAGAAGACATCGTTCGTCTGTTGCTGTTGCCCGAGGGCGCGATCAAGGGCCCGCCGAGTTGGGCCGTTGCTCCCGGTGCCGTGGATGTGGAGGAGCCGGGGCGTGATCGAATGAGCGTCGCGGGTTTCTCTTGCCCGGCGTATCAGCTCGCGAACAGCAACGGCGTGCTCACGCTCGAAACGGCGTGCATTCGTCTGGAAGTCGTTCTCGATGGCTTGCGCTGCAAATGGTGGCAGCGGGACGGCGAGAGCTGGCGTTTGATGTCCATGGACCGGCCGACGCAAGCGTATGAGTTCGGTTGGTGGGACGGCCGTGTTTATCACTACGCTGCACGCAAAGCCGGCGAGCGTTACTACGGTTTGGGAGAGCGAGCTGGCGCCATGGATCGTGCGGGCCGCCGCTTTCGGCTGACCAACGTGGACCCGATGGGTTATGACGCCGAAGCGTCGGATCCGTTGTACAAGTCGATTCCTTTTCTGCTCGTGGCCGATGCCGAAGGCGCCTGCCATGGCGCCTTCTACGACACGATGTCCGATGTCACATTCGATCTGGGATGTGAGCTCGACAACTATCACGGCCTGTATCGCTACGTGGTGGCGGAGGGCGGTGACCTCGATCTCTACATGATCGCGGGCCCCGATCCCGCGGCGGTGACGCGACGCTTCACCTGGCTCACCGGCAAGCCCGCGTTGATGCCTCGCTGGGCGCTCGGATATTCCGGCTCGACGATGAGCTATACCGATCAGCCCAACTCCCAGGCGCGTCTCGCCGATTTCGTCGCGAAACTGCAGCAGCACGACATCGGCTGCGGCTCGTTCCATCTTTCATCGGGCTATACATCCATCGGCGCGCGGCGCTACGTTTTCAATTGGAACTACGACAAGTTTCCCGATCCCGCCGGCTTCATCCAAAGCTACCGCAGCGCCGGCGTAGAAGTGGTACCAAACATCAAACCGGCGCTGCTGCGCGACCATCCGCGTCATGCCGAGCTCGTCGACGCCGGTTTGTTTGTTGCCGATGACTCAGGCAAGCCCATCGAAGTGCAGTTCTGGGACGAGCTGGGGTCGCTCGTCGACTTTACGAATCCGCAAGCCGCGGCGTGGTGGCGCGAGCAGGTCCGATCGGCGCTGCTCAATTTCGGAATACGCGCCACGTGGAACGACAACAACGAATTCGGCGTGTGGGATGCGCGGGCTCGCTTTGCTTTCTTCGGTTCGCCGCGGCCGGCAGCCGACGCGCGGCCGCTGCAGTCGTTGTTGATGAGTCGCGCATCCCGGGCCGCACAGATGGACCAGGAACCCGAGCGACGACCCTACCTGGTGACGCGCTCGGGCATGACTGGAATCCATCGTTATGCGCAGACCTGGAGCGGCGACAATCGCACTGCCTGGAAGACGATTCGTTATAACAACAAGATGGGGCTCGGGCTCGCGTTGTCGGGCGTTTCTAACAGCGGCCACGACGTGGGCGGATTTGCCGGACCCGCACCCGAACCTGAGCTGTTCCTGCGCTGGATTCAGGCGGGAATATTGATGCCGCGTTTCAGCATCCACAGCTGGAATGACGACGGCAGCGTCAATGAGCCGTGGATGTATCCGGAGCTGCTGGCACCGGTGCAGCGGCTGATGGCCTTGCGCCAGCGGTTGATTCCTCATCTCTACGACCTGCTGTGGCGCTATCACGCCCGCTATGAGCCGGTCGTGCGTCCCACCTGGTTCGACTTCCCGGCCGATGCCGCTGCCTGGGGCGATGGCGACGATTATCTGCTCGGACGTGATTTGCTGGTTGCGTTGATCTGCGATCCCGCTGTCACCGTGCGAGCGGTGCGGCCGCCGGCCGGCGCGGACTGGATCGATGTATGGAGCGGCAAGCGCATGACCGGCGGCGTCGAGGTTTCGGTGAACGCGCCGCTCGACGGTCCTCCGCTGCTGTTTGCGCGGGCAGGCTCAGCCATTCCGGTCGATCTCGCCCGTGGCGGCTTTCGGCCCGAGCCGTTTCGGCGCGGCTTGTGGTTGTTTCCTCACGCGGGAGCGGGAGAGTTCGCGTGGAGTTTCTACGAGGATGACGGCGAAGGCACGGGGCCGCACGATACCTGGCGCGGCAGCTGCCACAGCAGCGCCGACGAAATCAAAGTCAGCGTTTACCGCGATGGGCCGGGAACGTTTGGTGATGAGAATCTGACGGTCCTGCTGCCGCCCGGCGAGATGCGCCCGCTGAGCGTCGCAGGCGGCGGCAACGGACAACCGATCGAATACGAAGGGCGACGTGGCATCACGATCGCTCTGGATTAGCTCTCGATGAGCGCTTGATCTGGCGGCCGCACGACGGCCTTTATGTGAGGGTACAGCATGTTGACCCGTACGTTTGAAACATGGGGGAAATCGAGATGAGCAGAATGGTTATTTCCGCGGGCTCGGCCGCGGTCGCTGTGTCGCTGGCCCTGGGCGGCACGTTCCAGTCGGCACTAGCCGCCGAGGCTTCGAGCTCGACGGCGTCCGATGCGATTCTCGAACAGATCGTCGTTACGGCGAACAAGCGCGAAGAGAACCTGCAGGAGGTTCCGCTGGCCGTGTCGGTGATCAGTGAAAACGCACTCCAGGCCTCGGGCGTGCAGCAGTTCCAGGATCTCGGCAAGGTCGCGCCGTCATTGACCATCCGGCCGGCCGAGCATCCGGTGAATTCGAATATTTCTTTGCGCGGCGTCGGCACGTTCGCCTTCGGCATCGGTGTCGAGTCCAGCGTCGCGGTGCTGGTGGACGAAGTGCCGCTCGCTTTCTCGGCACGCGCGTTCACCGATTTGCCGGACGTGGAGCGCATCGAAGTTCTGCGCGGCCCGCAGAGTACGTTGTACGGCAAGTCCGCCTCTGCCGGTCTGATCAACATCATCACACGCCAGCCAACCGACTCGTTCCAGGCGCACGTCAATGCCATGGGAACCACGGATAGCGAATATGGCGCAAATTTCAGCGTGTCCGGCCCGATCAACTCCGAGCTCGGCTACGTTGCGTCGGCCGCTTACTCGGACTGGGACGGCAATATCACCAACCGGTTCACCGGCGACGATGTGAACGGGCGCGACGCTTTCAACACGCGTGGCAAGCTCAAGTGGCAACCGACATCGGATGTTGCTCTGACGCTGTCGGGCAACTACGTGAACGGCAGCACCACGGTGGGGCGGCCGTTCATCAGAATCGATCCCACTGCATTGCTGCGAGGAACGGCGGGGCAGACCATTCCGGTGATCTTTCCGGGCGTCACGATCAGTCCGGACAACACGGATGTGAGCAACAACTTCAACTCGCGCACGGAGTACGAGGGCTACGGCAGCTCGCTGCGCGGTGAGTTCGGCATCGGCGAGATGAACCTGGTGTCGATCACGTCGTACGACAAGTTCCGCCTGGACGATTATCTGGACCAGGACGAAAGCTCGTCGTCGGCCGCGGTCGGCAGCAACAACCAGATCGGACGCTTCAATTCCCGGCTGATCACGCAGGAAGTTCGCCTGCTTTCGCCGAGCACCGATCCCTTCCGCTATACCGTCGGCGCGTACTACGGCGATGTGAAGTTCGACCGGCCGTTTGTTCGCGGCCCGGTGTTCTCGCTCGCCAGCTGGGTCGCGACTGCCGAGTCCAAGCAGCTGGCCGGGTTCGCGCAGGTCGATTGGGAAGTCATTTCCAACCTGACCTTGACCGCCGGCGGCCGAGTCCAGAACGAAAAAGTTTCTTATACGTTCCTGGACCGGCAGAACGGCAACGCCTACTTCAGCGGCGACGCCGACGATACAGCGACTACCTATAAATTCAGTCCGCAGTATCAGCTCACGCCGGACATCATGCTGTTCGCTACCTACGCAACCGGATACAAAGGTCAGACTTACGATCTCACCACCGGTTTCAACGCGAACCGCGCGGCGGCGGGTCCGATCAAGCCCGAGGAGTCGAAAGATAGGGAAGTCGGCGCACGCATGCAGTTCCTGGATACTGCGGTGACGGTCAACGTCACGTACTTCGATACCGACTACGAGAACCTGCAGGCGCAGACCATCGAAACGCTGGCCGACGGCACCAACAACTTCCGCCTCACCAACGTCGGTGGCCTGAGCACCAAGGGCTTCGAAGTTGAAAGCTTCGCGCGACTCGGCGAGAACTTGAATCTGAATGCGGCCGTCACATTCCTCGATGCCGAGTATTCATCGTTCCCGGTGGCGCAGTGCTATCCGCTGCAGACCGCGGCCCAGGGTTGCAGCGGCTCGCCGGCGCGTCAGAATCTGACGGGTCAACGAGCCGTGCAGGCACCGAAGCAGAAGTACTCGGTCGGCGCCGACTACTCGCACTCGGTCAGCAGCAGCCTGGTCGGCTTCCTGCAGGCGAACTATGTGTATCAGAGCAGCGTGTACTACGTCGCCGAGGATCCGCAGACCTATCAGCCTGGTTACGGAATCGCCAATCTTGGTCTCGGCGTTCGCGGAGATGGCGGCAAGTGGCAGGTCACCGCGTTCGTAAACAACCTGTTCGACAAGCAGTACTACCCGGCGCTCGCCAATTCGGCGGGCAACTTCGGTAACAAACTGGCGACGCAGGCCCTCATTCCGCGCGACTTCGAGCGGTATGGCGGTGTGCGATTGAGCGTGGATTTCTAGGAGCAGTACGGCACGCCTTCACACGTTTGTGTGAGGGCGTGCCCGTTTGCGTCAGCGGATATCGCGAACTGAAGGCTCATCGTCGCGCGCGAAGTCGATGAAACCGCGTTCGATGTCGACGTCGAGCAATTTCACGCGCACGTGATCGCCGACATCGAGGCCCTGTGAGCCGCGGACGACTCTGCCTTCGGCGACAGGCTTGTTGATGCGAACCCAGGTTCCTTTATCAGACGCACCCGTCACGATGGCGTCGAAGTCGCGGCCGACGTGAGATTCGAGCAGCATGGCCGCGGCCGACTTTCTCACTTGTCGTTCGACCTTGGCGGCTTCATCTTCGCGCTCGGTGCAGTGGCTGGCGATGCTGCGTAATTCATCTGCGCTGTAAGGTGCGCGATTGCCGGCGATTGCGGCCTTCACCAGCCGTTGCGTCACCAGGTCGGGAAAGCGTCGGTTGGGCGCGGTGGAATGCGTGTAGTCGCTTACGGCCAGGCCGAAATGTCCTTCTATTCGTTGGCCGGGCACATCCAGTCCATACTCGCCCGAACCTAACATTTTGATGACCGATAAAGAGATATCGGCATAACGCGCGGGATCCGCCGTTCGGCGTCGCTGCAGGAATGCACTCAACGCGGCGACGTTGGGAATGTCCGGCAGACGCTCGCCATGGCTGGCAGCGAGAGCAACGATGCGATCCCAGCGCTTCGGTGTCTGCAGCACGCGGCGAATCGATGCCAGCCCTTTGTTTTCGAGAAATCGTGCGATCACGCCGTTGGCAGCAATCATTTGATCTTCGACCAGCTCCTTGGCGCGGTTCTTGGTGGCCGGGCGCAGGTCGCTCAATCCGCCGTTGGTGAAGACCGCTTCGGCCTGGATCGTTTCCAGGCGCATGGCTCCCATCGCATACCGCACGTTGCGCAGCCGTTCCGAAGCTGTTTCCTGAATTCGTATCTGCTGTTGCAATTCCTGCGAATCGCCGATCGCCGCGGGCACGGGTGCTTTGTTGTCGAGCCAGTTGCTCACATCGTTGTAGGCGAGCCTGGCGTGATTGAAAACGAGCGCTCGATAGACGTCGGTGTCCGTGATCGAGCCGTCTGCGGTGACAGTCATTTCCACCACGATGGCCAGACGTTCCTGGCGATCCGCCAATGACGTGAGATCGGTCGAAATCCGTTCCGGCAACATGGGGAAGATCTGCGCCGCTGTATATATCGAGGTGGTGTTCGTGCGCGCGTGATCGTCGATGGGTGAGCCACGTTCGATCAGCGTGTCCACGTCTGCAATGCCAACCAGAAGTTGGATTGCATCTCCAGCGAGCGACCGGGCCACCGAAACTTGGTCGAGGTCTCGGGACTCGTCGTTGTCGATGGACAACCAGAGCAGGGCGCGCAGATCGCGTATTGCAGGTTCTGTCCCGCGGGGTGCAGTTGGCGTAGAAGCGGACTGCTGGAGCGCCGCTGCAGAAAAATCCGGTAGAAATCCGCGCTGGAGCATCGCTTGGCGGGCGATACGGCGAAGATCGTTCATGCCCGGCATGGAGACTCCTGGCGTCCTGCGAATCGACGCATCCTAACAATTCCCGGGTAGCCAACTTTGCATATGTGCATTATCCTGCATATATGAACTATTGTGGCGATGTGAACGGGAAGGGTTGCGCATGATGACCAGGCGGGATGCGGCGAAGGCGCTTGGTGCCGCAGGCTTGTTGAGCGCTGCCGGACTCTCGACCGCGGCAGGCGTTCGGGCCAGGCCCAACGTCGACCCGGCACGCCTGCTCGCCGCACAACAAGCATTTCTGGACCTGCGCTTCGGCATGTTCATCCACCTGAACATGGCGACGTTCCAGGATCGCGAGTGGGGCGATCCTTCGCAGCCGGCATCACTGTTCAATCCGAGCGAGCTGGACACCGATCAATGGGCGAGGGCGGCACGGTCGGCGAACATGGCCTTCGGCTGCCTCACGACCAAACATCACGACGGGTTCTGCCTCTGGCCGACGCGCACGAGCAGCCTCAACGTCATGCAATCTTCCTATCCGCATGACGTCGTGCGTCGCTACGTCGACTCGTTTCGGAAGGAAGGGCTGAAGGTCTGTCTCTACTATTCGATCCTCGATCTGCGCGCGGACATTCGCCCGCATCACGTCACGCCCGACAGGATTGCTCTCATCAAAGCTCAGCTCACCGAGCTGCTGACCCAGTATGGTCCGATCACAGCGCTGGTCCTCGATGGCTGGGCCGCGAGCTGGACGCGAATCAGCTATGCAGAGCTGCCGTTCCGCGAGGTTTACGACACCGTGAAGCGGCTCCAGCCGGATTGTCTCGTCACCGATCACAACGCCGATAAGTATCCGGCGCCGGCGCTGTTCTATACCGATATCAAACAATATGAGCAGCGTGCCGGTCAGAAGATACCGCCGAACAGCTCGGTGCCTTCACAGTCGGGCACGACCTTGCAAAAGGACTGGTTCTGGAAGACCAGCTTTCCGACCGCCGAGCTCGTCCCGGCGCGCAGTATCGTCGATGAGTGGCTGGTGCCCTTCAACGCCAATCACTGCAATTTCCTGCTCAACGTTGCACCCAACCGCCAGGGACGTTTCGACGATAACGCCGTCGCGCGGCTGCAGGAGATCGGCCAGCTCTGGCGCAATCCGGGCCCTGCGCCGAAGGTCGCGAGCTCACTCGTCATTACAACGCCGAATCTCGCGCGCGACATGCCAGCTTGGGCGAGCAGCAGCGCCGACACGAGCGGCCCCGACCTGGGACTCGATGACGCGGCGAAAAGCCATTGGGCCGCCGATCCTGCGGCAGCCAACGCTTGGTTCGAAGTACGTTTTCCGACGCCGACATGGTTCGACACGATTGCGGTCGTGGCGCCTCTCGATTCCAAATCAACCATCGAATATCGCGTGGAAGTGGAGCGAGAAGGGCGCTGGGTCGCAGTCGTGCCTGATCAGCAACTCGATCGCGTCGGGCTGCACCGGATCACGCGCACACAAGCGAAGCGAGTGCGCATGGTGCTGGCCGGACGTGAAATTGGAATCGGCGAATTCGGGATCTACGACGAGCAGGGTTGAAGCCGGCAGCTTCCTCAGACCCGACTGTCGCCGATGACCATTTCGTTAGAAATATCTGCGGTGGCCGCCAGCAGCATCGCGATGATTTCCTGGATCGACATCGATTCGCGCTTGGGCTTCAGGAACGGAATCGCCAAAGCGGCGGCTGCGCGCTCGCCACGCATGATCGGCGCCGAAACATCGGTGATTCCCTCTGCGATTGCGCTCGGCTGCAGGGTGTGACCCGTCGACTTCAGCGCTTCGGCCCGTTCGCGGAATTCCTGCAGCTCGGCTGGGGTCGGAGCCGGATGAAACATTCCTTCCCAGGCGGCGCGGATATCGTTCGGTTGAAAAGCGTAGAGCACCGCGCCGGAGCCGGTGAGATACATCGGCTGCCGATAACCGACGCGAACCGAAAAACCGAGCTGCGCAGGCGATTCCATTCGTGCGACGACGACCACGTCTCCGCGCGACGGCACTACGAGATGGCATGACTGCTGGGTTGAAGCTGCGAGGCCGCGCATGATCGGCAGCGCGATCTCAACCAGGTTGCGGATGGGCGGGCCGCTGAGCCCCTGCTGAAGCATCCGCGCCGTCAGCATCAGTCCATTCGGACCCTGTTCGACGTAACCGCGGGATTCCAATACCTGCGCCGGGCGGAACAGCTCGCCTGGCGACCGCTTCAACCGGCGCGCGATGACTGGGAACGGCAGGGGCAGGCCTTCCTCGGCCAGCAGTTCGAGGATGTCGAGCCCTTTTTCCAGCGCCGGAGCCCGGTAGCTCTTCTTGCCGTTCGCGCCGTCCGCTGACGGCTCCATTTCATCTTCCAGCTCCACGCCCGTTTCCTTGCCTAGTTTTGCCCTCGAAAGACCCAGCCTAACCCATCAATGCGGCCGGGACTATTGCATCTATGCAGTATCTTGCGTATATAAAGCGTCACTGCGTATATGAACTATACTGCACCTATGAACTGCGATAGACCTGATCGAGTCAGGCAAACAGGGGGGAGATCGATGACTACGACGACTTCGTTACTCGCGACAGTGGGCCTGGGCGCTCTTATTAATGTGGGTGTGGCAGGGGCGCAGGAGCAGTCCACTGCTCAGCCGCCGGTTTCGGCATCTGCGGACAAGCTGGAGGAAGTCGTCGTGACCGGCTTCCGTGAATCGCTGGTGCGGGCGGCCGCCATCAAGCGCAGCGAGACGACCATCAGCGATGTCATCGCCGCGGAGGACATCGGCAAATACCCGGACGTGAACATCGCCGAGTCGCTTCAGCGCGTGACCGGCGTGCAGATCACTCGCAGCCGTGGCACCGGCAGCACGATCAGCGTTCGCGGCCTGAGCCCGTCGTTCGTCAACACGCAGCTCAATGGCCGGCAGATCGTCAGCGGCGGCGGCCGGACCTTCGACTTTCTGAGCCTGTCTCCCGATTTCGTCGGCTCGGTGGTGGTGCAGAAGTCGCCGACTGCTTCGAACATCGAAGGCGGCTTGTCCGCGACGGTCGATGTGCGTACTCCTCGACCGCTCGACGTCGGCAAGACCACGGTTGCCGGGCGAGTTGAGGGCGTTTACAGCGACCTCCGCGAGCAGACCAGCCCGCGCGTATCTGCGATCGGCAACTATATAAACAGCGATGACACATTCGGCATCAGCCTCGGCGGCGGCTATGAGCGGCTGAAGAACCGTTCGTACTATCAGCAGAGCTACGGTGCCGAGACGGGTGTCGAATCGGGCAAGGGCGTCGATTACAACCGCGACGGCGATCTCAACGATGCCTACGCGTTCGACCACGCCCAATCTTATTTCGTGACCACTGGTGTTCGTGAGCGCTACTCGTCAGTCGTCAACGTGCAGTGGCGGCCTTCCGACACGGTCGAGGTGTATGGAGACGGACTGTGGACGCGCTTCGAGGACAGCGCGGACCAGTGGGACGCGGCGACTCGCTTTACAAACATTGCACCGGCATCCGCCGGGCAAAATTACGGCGTGGTGTCGAGCGCGATCAACACGGGCTTTGCAGATCAATTGCTGGGCGGCGCGCAGGGATTTCTGGACACACTCGATGCCGATGGCGTCGACTTTCGCGCCGACCGTCAGCCGTTTGATCGTCGCAACACCATAACGTCGGGTGCGTTGGGGGTCAGGCTCGATCATGGCCGTTTGCATACGAATGTAGAGGGTGCGTTCTCTCGCGGTGTTCTCAGTTCGTTCGATGCGCAAGCGTCGGCGTTCTCGCGCGCCTCAGTGCGCATCACGCGGCCCGATGGCTATGGCGGTCAGGCAGCTCTCACATTTGACCGAGGCTACGATCCGCTGGATCCGAATAGTTTTGCGTTTCTCACCGTTTCACGCCGGCATAACGACAGCGAGGACCGTATTGCCAGCGGCAAGGTCGACTTCGTGTTCGACGCGAGCGACGACGGCTTCATCCGAAAGCTCAAAGCCGGCACCAACTATTCCGATCGACAGCTGTTCTCTACCTACGCGCCCAGCAATATCGATGCGGCCACCGCCGCGCGATTGGGTCATTTCACATTCCAGCCGGGCGTGGAGGGCGGCAGCATCAGCGCCGCGCCGTTCCTGACTCAGGTCAGCTCGAATGCCGATATTCCCCATTGGCTCGGGTCGTATCTCACATTCGACTACGACAAGTTCTACAACGCGCTGGGAGGTGAGGCCGCGGTCACGCAGGCTGTTCCGTACCAGGAACAACTCGGCTCGCGCCTCGATATCACCGAAGCCACGACCGCGGTCTATACCCAGGTTGATTTCTCGGACTCGCAGGACCGCTTCTCGGGTAACGTTGGTGTGCGTTACGTTCGCACGCGGCTCGTTTCCAAAGGCTTTGGCGCGGACCTGGATGGCCTGACATTCTCGGGCGACGGCGTGACGACCATTGTGCCGCCTGCTGGAGCGCTGACCGAGAAGAGTCACTACGACTATGTTCTCCCGAGCCTGAATCTGACTTACAACATCACCGATCAGCTCGCAGCTCGTTTCGCAGCAGCGCGCGTCCTGGCACGGCCGGACTTCAATCAGCTCGGCGTCGGCATTTCGGTCAATGCGAATGTGCTCAACATCACGTCCGCGAATCCGGACCTGAAACCGTATCTGTCGGATCAGTTCGATCTGTCCTTCGAATATTACCTGCCGCAGTCCGGTCTGCTGTCGCTGGCGTTCTTCTATAAGAACGTCGACAACTTCATCGTCAACGGCCAGGTGCTCGACACCCGGCTGGTGACGCGCGGCGACGGTACTACCGTGCCGCTGACTTTCCGTCGCAACACGCCAATCAACCTCGAAACGGTGAAGATCAAGGGTGTCGAGTTCGGCTACCAGGTGCCGCTCGATCTGATCACGCACTTCGACGACAGCGGCCTCGGCCTGTTTGGCAACGCGACCTACATCGATGCTCCGGAAGTCCCTGCCGAACAGAACGGCCTGCCATTCCCGCTGCCGGGCGTTTCCAAATACAGCTACAACTTCGGCGCCTATTTCGAGAAATGGGGCGTAGGCGCGCGCGCTTATTACAACTGGCGCGACAAGTACGAGACCGGCCAGTCCAACTACTTTGGCGATCGGGAATTCCAGATCGCCTACGGCCAGCTGGACGGCTCGATCAGCTACGACCTGACCTCGGCTGCCACGGTCTCGTTCAACTTCGAAAACGTTCTCAACCGGGCGCAAAAGCAGGTGAACAACTTCGGCCTGGCGCGCGGCTGGCTGGAGAACGGCAGGCAGTTCACGCTGGGCCTGCGGGCGCGGTTCTAACAAGGTGCACGCAATGACCAGCTATCGCGACAAGTCACGAGCCGACGAACCTTTACTCGATCGTCGGCGACTGCTGCTCGGGGCCGCAGCGGCAGGAATCATCACGTTGATGCCGCGAGTTCGGGCGACTACGGAAAGCGGCGAGATCGATCCGCGCATCGCGGCCTTCCGTCAGCGCAAGTTTGGAATGTTTGTTCATTGGGGGCCGTACTCTCAGGCCAGTGTCGAGGCCTCCTGGCCGATCATGGAGCCCGGTCCCAAGTGGCCGATCAGCGAAAAGAACTATGTCGCGCTGGCGCGAACGTTCAATCCCACTGCGTTCGATCCGGACGCGCTGGTCGAGCTGGCGCGCGCTGCCGGCCAGAAATATATGGTGTTCACCACCAAGCACCATGACGGCTTCTGCATGTTCGACAGCATGTACACCGATTACAAGATCACCAAGGCGCCTTACGGAAAAGACATCGTGCGCATGGTGTCCGAAGCTTGTGCTCGACACGATATGCCGCTCGGCTTCTATTACTCGCCGCCGGATCTGCATCACCCGGGGTTTCGCGATACGTCGAAGCTGGCATCGAGCAACTGGGGCGGAGAGCCGCAGCGGCCCGAATGGGCGAGCTATCTCGATTACATGGAACTGCAGCTGCGAGAGCTGCTCAGCCGCTACGGCCGCGTCGAAACGATCTGGTTCGACGGGCTGCATCAGCAGGAGAAATATGGCGGACGGCGGTTCATCGAACTGATCCGTCAATTGCAGCCGATGGCGACCGTCAACGATCGGATCGGCACGGTGGGCGACTACGTCACGCCCGAACAATTTACTCCCAATCGCATTCCCACCAAGGGCGTGCCCTTCGCGGGCACGGACGTTCGCGTGCAGGATCGCCTGGTGCAAGGTGTGCCGGACCTGGATGCTTTCCAGGACTGGGAAACCTGCATGACGATCAACAATACATGGGCTTATAACTCACGCGATCATGAGTTCAAGTCGACGCGCGATCTCATTCGCACTGCCGTCGAAGTCTTCAGCCGCGGCGGCAATTTCCTGCTCAACGTCGGTCCGAAACCGGACGGCACGATTCAATCCGAGTTCCGCGAACGGCTGACGGAGATCGGCAATTGGATGGCCGTCAACGGTGAAGCGGTCTACGGAACGATGTATGGACCGATTCAGGGTCAGCCCGGCTATCGCACGACCTCCAGGGACGGCGACTCGTTCGTGCATATCCTCGATATGCCACGAGGCCGGCTCACGCTGCCGGACTGGGGGCGCAAGGTCCGGGCCGTGCGGCTGCTCGCCGACAAGCGTCCGCTCAACTTCACACAGTCGCAGACGAGTGTCGAGATCGACCTCGCCGGCGTCGTTCCCGACCCGGCGGTCACTGTGCTCAAGGTCCATGTTTCATGACGGCGGCAACTCGCGGTCTCGCCAGCACCGCACTCGTGCTGACGGTGCTTCTGTATGCCCTATGGGGGATGGCACATAACCTCAACGACATTCTCATCGCTCACTTTCGCAAGGCGTTCGAGCTCAGCGATCTGCAATCGAGCCTGGTGCAATCGTGTTTCTATCTGGCCTATCTGGTGATGCCGATTCCGGTGGCGCTGTTCATCCAGCGCTTCGGCTACAAGCGCGGCGTGATCGTGGGTTTGTGCCTTTACGGCACCGGCGCGCTGCTGTTTTGGCCGGCCGCGGAGATGGTGGCCTATGGAGCGTTTCTCGGCGCGTTGTTTGTAATCGCCAGCGGTCTGACATTCCTGGAGACGGCCGGGACGGGTATCGTCGTCGTGCTTGGCTCGCCCGAGCGTGCCGAGTGGCGGATCAATCTGGCTCAGGCGTTCAACCCCATCGGTTCGATTCTCGGCGTGCTGGTCGGCCGCCAGTTCATCTTTTCCGCCGAGACGACTCCGCCCGTCGGTCACACCACCGACGTTGTGTCGCACACGGCTGAGGCGAGCGCAGTTCAAATACCTTACCTGGTCATCGGCCTGGTTGTGTTTGCGGTGGCTGTGCTGGTTGCAAACACTCGATTCCCTGAGCGCGCGACGAGTCCGCATCGTGGCTCGCCGCTCGGCGGGCTGAAGGCGCTGTTGCGATCGTGGCCGTTCGTGGCGGGCGTTGCCACTCAGTTCTTTTACGTCGGCACCCAGATAGGAGTGTGGAGCTTTCTGGTTCGCTACACCCAACGCAACTTGCCGGGCACGCCGGATCGGACCGCTGCTTTGTATCTGATGATCAGCCTGGTGCTGTTCCTGCTCGGCCGGTTTGTAACATTGGTGTTGCTGAGGCGCTGGTCGTCGGCCCAGATCGGAATGGTGTTCGCGGCTTGTGCCGGAGCGCTTGCCGCAGTTGCCGTGCTGGCGCCGGGACCCATCGGACTGGCCGCACTGATCCTCACCAGCTTCTTCATGTCGATCATGTATCCGGCGATCTACGCGATCGGGCTGCACGGCAATTCCGAACATTCGCAGGCCGCATCGGCTTTGATGATCATGGCCATTGTCGGCGGAGCGGTGCTGACCGCGATGATGGGAGCAATCTCCGATGCGTTCACGATTGCTCACGCTTACGCCGTGCCGTTGGTCGGGTTTTTCGTCGTGTTTATCTATTGCATGTCCGCGGTTCGATCGGGACGTGTCGGGGCGGCGTTCGCCGCAGCCCATCAAGTTTCGGAGCAGCCAGCGTGACGAGGATCGTGCAAGTCGAATTCAGGATGGTCGACCTCGAGCCGAAAGTGAAGCGCGTCGACGCGATTCAATCCTTCGTCAGCCAGGAAACACCCATCGTGCGGATTACCGACGCCGATGGTGCGGTCGGCATCGGTTACAGCTACACGATCGGCACCGGCGGGCGGTCGGTGATGGCCTTGATCCAGCAAACGCTGGCGCCATTGTTGATCGGCCGAGAAGCGGACGAGATCGAACGCATCTGGCGCGATATGTTGTTTGTGACTCATGCGACCACGGTGGGTGCCATCACTGCGATCGCAATGGCGGCGATCGACACTGCATTGTGGGATCTGCGTTGTCGCCGCGCCAAACTGCCGTTGCACCTGATGGCCGGTGGCGCACAAACATCCGTGCCGCTCTATACCACCGAAGGCGGTTGGCTGCATCTGGAAACGGGCGCGCTCGTCGATGGTGCGTTGGCCGCGAAAGAGCGTGGCTTCGCGGGGTGCAAGCTCAAGGTTGGACGTCCACCTTCTGAGGATGTGGCGCGAATCGCGGCCGTTCGTAAAGCCGTCGGCGAAACATTCGAAATTCACACTGATGCCAACCAGGCATTCAACGTCGATGAAGCGATTCGTCGTGCGCGGCTGTATGAGCCGCTCGACATCGGTTGGCTGGAGGAGCCGTTGCCCGCCGATGACGTCGACGGTCATGTGCGGCTGGCACGGTCCACTTCCATTCCGGTTGCGATCGGCGAAAGCGTGTACAGCCCGCTGCATTTTCGCGACTACTTGCAGCGGGGTGCCTGTTCGATCGTGCAGGTCGATGTGGGCCGCATCGGTGGCATCACGCCCTGGCTCAAGGTGGCGCACCTCGCTGAATGTTTCAACGTGGCGGTCGCGCCGCACTTTTTGATGGAGTTGCATGTAGCGCTCTGCGCCGCCGTGCCGAACGCAAGGTGGGTGGAATACATTCCACAACTCGATGCGATTACGACAGAGCGCATGCGCGTCGACAACGGACGTGCCGTACCGAGTGCGGCGCCCGGTCTCGGTATCGCCTGGGACCACGATGCGATCGAACGCATGTCGATCGTGAGCGGCAGGATCGTGTAGCAGCGGTAGTCTACTGTTCGGCCGCCGGGTTGTCGGGATAACTGAGCTGGCCGTCGACGACACGTGCAGGCGGTGCGATCGAATGGCGGACGGAATGAGCGGCATCGAAGATATGTATCACCTCGATGTCGCGCAGATACAGAACATCGGCAATCAGCCGGCGATGGCATCGCCACCAAACCGCTTCCGCACACATCAGTGTGGTGCGTGCGTGCTGGGACAGGCGCAGCAGATCGGCGAGCCCGGCGGCGAATTCCTCCGATTCCAGGTGGTCCGCGTAGCCTCTGAAGGACAGATTGCGCCAGCCGGTATTGCCTGAGTCCTTCCGCGCGCGACGGCGTCCTCCCAGGGTCGGAAACCACTGGTAGGCGATGCCGTGGCGTGCGAGAGAGTCGGCGAGCGTGTCTTGATCGAACTGAGGCAGGCGTCGTGAGCCGGGCAGTCGTCGGACGTCCGCCACGGCTTGCAGGTCGTATGCCTGAAGCAGGTCGATGAAATCTTTGGCAGTCCGGGTCGAGTGGCCGACGGTCCAGAGGGTTTGCTGCATGGTTTCGGCAATGTTCGCTGTCCTTTACCAACAACACGCCCGCAGCCGCAATTGTTCACGGAAGATTTGCCGGGAGACGGTGGCTGAGCTTGCAACGATTGCATATCAGTGGGTGTCGATGCGATACACCTCGCCTTGAGTGGAGCCGACCCACAGCGAGCCATCGGCGGCGAACGACAGGCCGGAGATTTCGTTCTGATTGATGTTCTGCGACGTTGCATTCAAGGTGCGCAGCAGGGTCAGTGAGTTGGTATCGTCGATGCGATATTCCAGCAGCTGGGCGCCGCCATTGAGAGCGCCCAGCCACAGATGGCCTGTGGCGGGATCGATGGTGATACCCGCAGCGCCGGTAACGCTGAATGGAGCGGTGATCGCACCCAGCTGCGTGCCGGTGGTGCTGACTTCGACGATGCGATTGCCTGCGCCGCCGCTCTCGGTGAGATAGATGTGTCCATTGGCGGCATTGAACGTCGCGCCGGTCAGCGAGTAGCGGGCAGCGAGCGTCAGGCTGGCGATGACGGTGCCGCTCGCCGGATCGACGGCGATCACACGATCGTTAACGTTGAGATTGCCGTTGAAGACCAGCAGGCTGCCCGCAGGCACATTGGTTGTTCCTAAAGTCATCGGCGCGGACAGGAGCTGCAAGCCCACATTGTTTACAACGGAAGTCGAGCCGAACGCATTGGTGAGCGTGATCGTCTGCAACACACTGCCGGTCGTGACGTCGAGGCGCAGCAGGTGGCCTGGATTCGCCTGGTCGCTCACCCAAATGTTGCCGCTGGCAGGATCGACCGCGACGTCGCCGAGGCTCGGGCTGAATTGATCGACGTTCGCTCGGACGGTGTTGAGCGCGAGGGGCGCGCTGGTGCCGCCGGCCGTGGTGATCGTCACATTGCCCAGGCCGTGGCGTGGCAGGGCAGCGCGATTGATGTTGACGCGTCGATTCTGATCGACGGCGTCGTTGACGACGTCGCTGTTACGGTTGGTGTCTGCAGCCGAATCCGCAACACTGGCGCCGGCAAAGTTATAAGTTGTCGCCCCCTCGACGAATCCCGAGCCGAATAGCACGGTGCTGAGTTGAATATCCGCGCTCGTGAGCGTGGGCACGATTTGTAATACCGGCTGGCTCGCCGAACCGAACACCTGCAGCGTGAAGGCGCCGTTGACGAAGGCCGGCAGCGCCAGCGTCGCACTCGTGCCGTCGGCCGTGGCGGGGCTGAGTTGTAACATTCGCAGCGCCCCGTCGTTGTCGGTGAAGCGCAGCAGTACGTCGGTGTTGGTCGTGAGACCAGCGCCCGTCAGCGTGATGGTTTGACCGGCGTTCGCCGAGCCCTTGGTGGCATCGGCGGGCGTGCCGCTCGGCGCGGTGCTGTTGATAGCGGCCAGATTCACGCTGAACGGTGCACTCACGCCACCGGCAGTCTTCACGGTGATTGCTCCGAACGCGTTGCCTCTGTTCAACGGCACGGTGATACGCACGGTGCCGTTGCCGAGCACATCCGGGCCTGAGTTGCCTTCATCGCTGATGATCGTGGGGCCGAGTCGATATTCCGAACCTGCGCCTTCGATGAAGCCGGTGCCGGTGAGCAGCACGACTGCACTGGAGCCGTCGTTTGCAACCGATTGCACCTGCGCGTCGGTGACGGTCGATACGATTTGCAGCGGCACGGCAGTCGCCGAGCCGATCACACGCACCGGACCGGTGACAGCATTGGCGGGTACGTTGACTTGCGCCCGCGTGCCGCCGTTACTCGTGGAGGTCACTCGCACCGCGACGTCGCCGTTCACCCCTTGAGCATCCACAGTCGGAAACACGACGGCTGTGCCGGCAATGAAGCCGCTGCCTTGCAGAGTGATGGCCTGGCCGGCACTGGCGCACGCCTGTGCGATGTTTGCAGGTGTGCCGCCGGCGCAAGTGGCTTCGATGGCAGTGAATGAAACACTGAACGGCGTGCTGGTGCCGCCGATCGTGCTCACGCTGAAGGGGCCCGTCGACATGCCCGATGGCACCGTCAGCTGGATGGCGTTGCCGCCTAACGTGACATCGAAAGCTTCGAGCGGATCGATGTCGTCCAGGCGCACAGCTCCCGCAACGATACTTTCCGCATCGTCCGCAAAACCGCTGCCGGTGAAGTCCAGCGTTCCGTTGGTGAAGCTGGCATTGTTGGATCGCACGCCGACCGGGCCGAGGGTGGGCACGATTTGTAACACCACACCTCGATTGTCTCGCACCAGGCGAACGCTGCCGGTGACCGCATCGTTCGGCACCACCGCGGTCAACTTCTGGTTGGGCAGGTCGACGACGGGAGTCACGACGAAACTGCCGGGCCGGGGGTCGAACGGGCCGAAGTTGCTGTTGCCGCCTTGTGAGAACAGCAGCCTGTCGTCGGCCCGCAATCCCGATCCGAAAATCGTAATGGTCTGGCCCACGTTCGCCGAAGCGACGCCGGCGCGTGCCGGAGTGCCGCTGGTCGCAGTGGCAGAGATCGACGTCAAATGCCGGTTGACCTCGGCGCTGCGGATTATTTCGATGGTGTACAAACCCACGGCGGTGGCTTCCGCGCCGGAGCCGGACTGGTTGGGATCGTAATCCGGGTTGGCGGCGCCGCTGATGCCGATATAAAAACGGCCGCTGACAGGCGCATTCCAGTTCACCGGCGGGTTCGAAGTGTTACTGAACAGCTGCGGCCCCAGCATGGGCGTGCCGTCGGCTGCAAACAAGCGCAGCGTAATGACGCTGCCGCTGTTGGCGACGACAAACATATTGCTGAGATTCACCGTGAGCGCGTCGCCTGCGTTGAGATCCACTGCGAACATATCTACGTCGCGCGGCGTGTCGGGCTGGCCTGTCTCGACGCCCATGCCGGTGCGAATGCTGAGCTTCTGATTCAAGGTCAGTGTCGTATCCAAGGCCGTCGCCAGCGTGTCGCCCACATCTGCATTGCGCTCTTGGAATGGCAACTCCGTCGGCGACGGAACATCGCTGGCGCCGCTGCTCAATGTATCGCTGCCACCCGAGGTGGTGACTGTGACCACGCCTGGGCCGACACCGGTCGGCACCACCAGCGTCACCAGTTGCTGGCTGAAGGTGGAGGTATTCACCAGGGTGCGAACGTTGAAGCTGCCGACCGCGCGGCCATCGATGGAAATGCTCAGATCGTTGGCGGTCAAGCCCGTGCCTTCCAGCATGAGCGTGTTGCCCGGAGCCACTGTGCCGCCGATGGCACGCAGTGTCGGCACGATCTTCAGCGGCCGGCTGGTGCCGCTGCCCAATACAGTGACTGAACCCGTGCGTGCCAGCGATGGCGTGAATACGCCCAAGGTTCTGGTGCCACCGGTGAAGCCGTTGACAGTGACCGTGCCGAGCGCGCCGCTATCGTCGACGCTCTGGAATTGCACCGGCGCCGACGCGAGTCCGGCACCTTGCAAGGTGATGGCTTGATTCGCGTTGACGGCTGCAAAGCTGCCCGCGAATGTTCGGACAGGCTGCACGCCGAAGTCAGGTCCCGGTATCTCAGCGAAGCCACCTTCGGTCGTGACGCGGATTGGTCCATCCAGAGCGGGCGGCAAGCTGAAGTCGAGCACGCTGTTGCGAGCACCGCCCACATCCAGGTTGGTGAGGTTGGTGGCAGTGTCCTGGAGCACCGTGCCGCCAATGCGGACGGTGGTGGCGCCTTCCATGAAGCCTGAGCCGACGAGCTCGGACAGGGAAAACGCCGCGCCACGCCGGGTCAGCGTCGGCACGATCTGCAAACGAATGCCGGCGCTGGCCCGGAATGTTTGCACGCTGTCGACGCTGACATCGTTCGCGAATGTTTCATGCAGCAGGCGGGTGCCGTCCACGCTGACATCGAACAACGTCGGCCCGGAGCTGGGATTGCTGCCGACCCAGCCGTCGAGGACCAGCACGTCGAAGCTCAACGTATATGTCTGCCCGCCGGTCAGGCCGCTCAGGTTCAGCTGCTGCGCCGTGGTGTTGAAACGACCGGAGAAGCGACCGAACACTGGCAGCGCTCCGGTATGGATGGTGCCGTCACTCCATTGAGCTGCAGCGTTGGCGGCTTCGAAATCATCGCTGAAGATGACGTCGCTGCCCCGGCGCACGACGACATTGTCGAGGCCCCAGCTGGGGCTGTTGAAACCGTCCAGCACACCACCCAAGCCGACGTCGCTGAAACGAATCGTCGCCGTCGGTCCGCTGGCGACGAAGTCGAGCGTGACTGCTCGATAAAGAGCGTCGCGGCCGACGCTGACGGCCAGGTTGCGCGCGCTTTGATTCACCACGCGTACGTCGCCGCTCGTGGCCGCATCGGGCACAGCCACTTGCAGTCGGGTGCCGGTTGCGTTGATCGACACTGGAACCTGCGAGACGAGGCGAGTGTTGCCGTTGTTGTCACGAATGTTGAACAGCACCCGAGTGCCGGCGCCGAAACGTGTGCCGGTCAGATCGATCAACTGACCTGCGTGCGCCGAGGGCAGCGCCGGATTGGCAGCGACGCCGAACTCGGCCTTCGCGATGATCTGGCTGAGCGTGGCGGTGGGCACAGCGGTGCCATCGAGTGCCGTGTCGATGCGATACAGCTCGCCTTGAGTCGATGCCACCCACAACGCGCCGTCGGGTGCGAACCCCAGGCCCGCGACTTCGTTGTTGTTGATCGCCTGGTCGGTGGCATCGAAGCTGCGGACGTGCACGAGTGTGCCGGGTGCATCGATGCGATATTCCTCCAGCAGCGAGCTGCCATTCGACGCGCCAAACCACAGGTGGCCGGTGTTGGGATCGATCGCCAAACCCGAAGAACCTTGCGCGTTGAACGGGATGGGGAACGCAGCCACTTGCGCGCCGGTCGTTGCATTCAACTCGACGATGCGTCCATTGGAAACGCTGGTGTCCGCGATATAGAGGTGGCCATTGCTGGGATTGAATGCACCCGCGGTGAGGGAGTAGCGCGCATCCAGAGTGAGGCTGGTGATCACGCTGCCATTGCCCGGGTCGACAGCGATCACGCGATCGTTGCCCCCGATGTTGCCATTGAATACGAGCAGGCTGCCGGCGGGCACGCTGGCCGTGCCCAATGTCATCGGCGCAGATACGATTTGCAGCCCCACATTGTTGGATAGAGTGGTTGAGCCAAACGCGCTGGTGAGCGTGATGGTCTGCAGCGTCTGGCTGGTCGTCGCATCGATGCGTAACAGATGACCGGGGCTCGCTTGATCGCTGACCCACAGGTTGCCGTTCGTGGCGACCGCAACGTCGCCGAGTGCGACTGCCGACGGAACAGTGTTCAGGCGCACCGTGTTCAGCGGCAAGGGAGCACTGGTGCCGCCAGCGGTGCTCACAGTCACGTTGCCGAGTCCATGCTTGGGCAGCGCGGTCCGGTTGATCGTGACGTTGCGATTGTCGCCGCCGACGTTATTGGTGACATCGATGTTATTGCCTGTATCCGCGGCGTTGTCGATGACGCTGGCGTTGGCAAAGTTATAAGTACTCGCGCCTTCGACCAGGCCCGATCCGCCCAGCGCCGTGAGGGAGGAGATGTCCACACTCGTGAGCGTGGGCACGATCTGTACTCTCGGCTGGTTGTTCGATCCGAGGACTTGCAACGCGAGCACACCGTTGACGAACGCCGGCAACGTCAGCTGCGCGCGGTGACCGTCGAACGACGCATCGGTGGGATTGATCAGCACCGTGCTCGGCGTTCCGGATGTTCCACTGCTGCTGGTAAAGCGCAGCAGTACGTCCGTGCCTGGAGACAAGCCGGCACCGCTGAGCGTGAGGACCTGGCCTGCGTTCGCCGAGCCCGATGTGACATCGGCAGGCGTGCCGGAAACGGCGATCGCGTCGACGAGATTCATATCGATGCTGAAACTCGCGCTCGTACCGCCCGCGGTTTTCACGCTCACCGTGCCGAACGCGGCATCGCTGAGCGGCAGTGTGAGGCGCACGCTGCCCGTGGGATTGTCGAACCCGTTGTTGCTCACATCCGGACCGCCGGAGATGCTGGTATCGACGAGCGTGACTGAACCGAAGCGGTACTCGGAATTGTTACCTTCGACGAAGCCGTTGCCGGTGATCAGCACATCGACGCTCGCGCCGTTGCCGGCCAGCGAGACCACTTGCACGTCGGCGATCGTGGGGATCACCTGCAGCGGGATTGTGCCGTCGGGGAAGTTGGTGATGACCGTGCCGACCTGCGAGAAGAAGACCGTATCTCCGCTCACTGCATTGACCGGCACGAAGAAGTACGCGATGCCATGAGCGAAGTCCCAGCGCGCAGCGTTG
The DNA here is from genome assembly GCA_946478975.1 of uncultured Steroidobacter sp. The sequence goes on along the minus strand of CAMLEO010000002.1, from coordinate 35,296 downwards.
ACGGCGAGCAGGCTCGTGTTTCCCGACCCGTCGATGACATTGAACGAAGCGCGCGCGGTGGAAGGATTGAACGGCACCGCGATGCCGATTTCCTGACCCGGGTTGGCAGAGGGCTGGTTGCCGATGGCGGCAGTGCCGGATGTGGCACGCATGCCGATGTCGGGCAGGATGGTGAAGTGGCGCACGATGTTCTCGGGCAGCACGTTGCCCGCGATGTCGGCGATCTGAGCGGCGTCCACGCGCAGCTCGTAGTCGCCGGGCGCGAGGAAGTCGTTGCTCAACACCGAGATCACCTGTCCAAACGCGCGAGTATCGAGCGTGATGGGAATCTCGACGTCTGTGCCGGCGCCGCCATCGCGTACCAGCGAGACCGCCGCCGGCGTCAGGCGTTCGATATCCAGCGGCTCGTCGAAGAACAGATTGACGGCCTTCACGAAATGCAGCCGCGCGCCTTCACTCACGTTGGAGGCGACGAGTTGCGGAGGTGCCGTGTCGGTTATTACTTCGATGGCGAGCGTGTTGGACAGTGTCACGTTGCCGCCCGTGTCGGTGGCACGCAGCTGCAACGTCAGCTGGTTGCCCGCACTGGCGACGGATGGCGCGCGCGCAAACAGATCGAAGGGGAAAGAAACATCGGTGGCGATCACGCGACCGTTGGCCAGCAACTCCACGCCGCGTACCTGCACGTCGTCTCTGACGGTCGCAGCGACCCGCACCGCACGGCCTTCCAGCACTTGCACGCCAGGCTTGGCCGGATCGGCGTCGACGGCGTCCAGCGCGATGCTGACGGTGGGCGCCACGCCTTGAACGTCGGCTGCCAGGTAATTCACGAGTTGCAAGCCGCTCGCGCCGTCAGCAACAAACGCGAACCCGCCCGCCAGCACCAGATCCTTCGGGATCTGCGGCAGGTCCACTCGCGTAATCAGATTGTTGGTCTGGCGCGGGTCGGCGCCATTGAAAATATCCAGCGAGCGGAAGCTCGCGGCGACGAAGTCGGTGCCGCCCGCGGCCAGCACCAGGCCGGAGCCGTTGAGCGCAATCGCATCGCCCGCCACGGCGCTGTTATTGGAGCCGGACAGCAATGTCAGCTGCGCCGGATTGGAAACATCGACGGTGAGATAGCCGCCGCTCAGCGGGCCGCCGGCATTGCCGGCGCCCACATAAGCTACGCCATCGGCAACGAACAGCTGGCCGCCGGAAGCCGGCAGTCGCAGGGAGCTCACCGACGCCAGCACCGAATTGGAGATGTCGACGCTGATGAACAGTCCGGTGGTATCGACGACGAACGCGCTGTTGCCGGAGATCGCCACGTCGCGCAGTGTCTGGCTGCCGACGGAGCTCAGCTCCAGCGTGTTGACGATCTCGCCGGTGCTCAGCTCCACAGCAAACAAACTGCGGCCCGCAGTCACATACGCGATACCGTCGTTCATCACGACGTGCGAGACCCGATTGCCGAACTGCACCGTCTGGCGCAGCACCGGCAGGGCAGGGTTGGAAACGTCGACAATGTGCAGGCCTGCCTCGCCGCCTGCGACAGCGGCGATCTCACGTGCGCCGTCGACCGCAACATCGGTGTTGTCGCCCGGCAGATCGAGCTCGGCCAGGACGCGAGGCCGCGTCGGCTGTGTGACATCGACGAGCGCCAGACCTTGACTGCCAGTAGCAACCAGCGCGGTGAGACGAGCTTGGCCATCCAAGGAGCCGAACGCAGTGACTGCTTCCGCGGAGCCCTTGAGCGCAGCTGCCGCCATCACGCCGACAGGAATGCGCAGCGCTCCGAGCGGATCGAGACCTTGCTGGATTTCCGTGAAGTCATCGACGCCGTCGCCGTCGCTGTCTCGTTTGCCGGCAGCGGTGCCGATGGCGAACTCGACATCATCGGGCAGGCCGTCGAAGTCGCTGTCTTTGTCGGTGCTGGCTTGGAACACCATCGTCGCGGTGAGATCGGTGCCTTGGCCGCCGACCGCAGTGGTGCCGAACGAGTGAGTGACCAGGCCCGTTGCGGGATCGAAGCCGGCGATGTGATAAGGCGTCTGGGCATTGAGGAAATAACTGAAGTTGCCGTCATGGTCGCTGACCGTTCGCAGGGCCGGCGCGCCGTTCGCTTCCGGGTTCGCCAATGCGAAATAATCATTGCCCCATTGCACCGTGGGCACCGCGGCGATGCCGGTGCCGATCGCGCTCACGCGCAGGTGAGATTGGTTCGGATCGTTGGTGGCGAGATCGATGACCGCTCGTTGCAGCCCCAGACGGTCCGGTTGGAAGCTGGCTCCGAAGCTCGCATGTTCGCCCGCGGCCAGCGTGATCGGCGTGGTCAAGCCGACCAGTGCAAAGCTGTTCGCGCCTTCGACGAACGATGCCGACGAGATGACGAGCGGCTGCAGGCCGTCGTTGGTGATGGTGAAGATGGTATCGCGCTGGGCTGCAGTTGCATTCAATCTGAGGCCACCCAGGTTGTTATTCGTAATCGTGACGCGCGCACCCGGCGCTACGCGCGCACCCGTGCCCTGCAGGCGAAGCGCGAAATGCGGGGACATGCCGGCATTGCTCTCGATGACCAGCGTGTCTTCGCTGTTTCCTGCCGCGAGCGGATCGAAGCGCACGGCAAACGTGAGTTGCTGGTGAGCCGGAATCTGGATGCCGGAGGCGGGCGCATCGATCAGCGTGAATGCGGTGCCGTTGGTGAGATGCAGGGCATCGAGCGTCAGCGGCTCGACACCGTCGTTGCGCAGTTCCAGCGTCTGCTCTTGCGTGGTGCCGCCGCTGCCGTCAGCGGCGACCGAACCGAACGCAAGCACGTCGCTGCTCGCTCCGAAGTATGCAATGCCAGCCGCAACCACGGTGATTTCCGGGGTCGTCAGCTCATTGATCTTGTCGATGTCCAGGCCGTTTTTGTTTTCCGGCAGATTGAAATTGTCGCGCGTCAGCTCCAGCGCGTCTTGCAGCTTGGTTGAGTCCAGGGCGCGGCCGACGGCGGTTTGCAGCAGCAGTGTGGTCGGATATGCGAAGGAGCGATCCGCATCGTTCTTGCCGTACGCACCCATCAGGTCATACGGAAACGCGTCGCCATCCGAACGCACGTGCGCGGTCCCGAACGCGCAATTCTCCTCGATGCAGTAAGCGTCGTTCAGGCCGAACGTGTGGCCGATTTCGTGACTGACCGAATTGGCCAGGATCTGGAAGTAGTCGGTCGCGCTATCGGTGAAATTCATATGAAACGACGGCGCAACCTCGGCCTCGCCGGCAAGGCTTCTGTTGAGATTTTCGGCGAGTGCCCACTGCTGCGCGACGTCGGGGATGGTGCCGGTGAATCGATTCTTGGTGACGGGGTTGACGCGATCCGGCGTGCCCAGCAGCAGTTTCAGCACTTCGTTGGCACGATCGAGCCCGGCGACGCCACCGGCAATCTCGCCGCCGCGGCGCACTTGAGGTTTCCACTTGACGACGACATTCGCCCCGGCCACATCGTCCTGAATCGAGACCGCGGGACCGAGGATGTTGTCGTAGTCCTGTTTCACCAGCGGCAGCAACGTACGGGTGCCGGCGCTGACGATGAAATCCATCTGCGCCAGCTGCTGCTGACTGAACTGGTCGTCGATGGTGCCTTTGATGCCGTCCGGGCCCGGCTGGCGTTGCGACGGCATGAAGTTGTGAAATTGAGCTTGAAAGGGCAGGCCGGCCTGCTCGACCTGCGTTCTCGGCCGGGTGCCGCGAGGGGCCACGTAGATCAAGGCATCGTCGCTGCCTTCGATGCCGCGCTCGCTGGCATCGTCGACGATGCCGTTGTGGTCGTCGTCGACATTCGCGATGCCGGCCCGGCCGTCGGCTCCGGAAGTGAGCACGACTTTGAGCGCGGCCGTGCCTTCGACTTCATACAGCACGGTGGTGAAATCGTCGCTGTCTTTGAAGCCGTATTCGGAATCGTTGTCGACGATGCCGTCGTGATCGTCGTCGACATTCGGTTTGCCCGGCAAGCCGGCCGGATCGCCGGTGCCGGCGCCGATCGTGACTTCCTTCAGCGAGGTGAGCAGTCGAATGAGCTCGGCCTTGAGCCCGAGCCGGTCGAGCCCGATCACGGTGGTCGGCGGCGCGCCCTTGCCATGAGCTTTGAGGCGGCCGACGGGGATGATCGCGCCGCCTTCGGTCAGCGGCTCGTTGACGTTGATGACGATGTCGCTGGCGAAGTCGCCGGCCGTTTCCGGATCGAAGGTCCAGGAAACACCGCCGCGGCCCGAGATCGTTTCATCTGCTACGTTGAAGGGCCGGTCGGCACTGAAGCTGGTGTCGACGTCGTTCGGCAGGCGGTACTCGACCGATTTGAACTGCCTGAAGCCATTGCGTCCATCGGCGATGGCTTTGAGGAAATTCGCCGTGTCCTGATCGTCATGTTTATCGAGGCGCACGGACAGTGCGGCCACCGGATCGACGACGTCCACCCAGCGATATTGATAATAGGTATAGATGTCGCGGGTTCGTACGCCGTCGGCGCGCTGCTCGATGACATTGAGCGTGATGCGTGCGCCGTAGAGCTGGTCCCGGCCGAGGTGCTGATAGCCCTGAAATTCAGTGAAGAACTGGTCAGCAAACATTTCGACGTAGCTCTTGCCCTGGAAGGCCAGCGTCTTCTTCTCACCCGAGCCCGCGGCCAGGTGGAATGTGTGGCTCTCCAGCGGTATCGCGTTCGGCGCCTGGGTGGGCTTGGCGAACTCGGACAACTCGCCATCGATCTGGATCTCAACACGCACGAACGGAGTGACCTGGCCGGGGGCGGGTGGAGGCGGAGGCGGGCGTCGCGGAGGACTGCATCCACCGCCGCCACCACCGCCAGTGTCGCCACCTCCACCGCCGCTACCCGAAGCTCCCGGCGGCGCCGTCCACGTCCATTCGGGCCGCGTAGTGACATCCATTCCCGGGTTGCCCGTCCCGAACTTGAGCGCGACCGGATCATGCTTGATGACATTCTCACCGGCTGCATCCGTCAGCGACGCGGCGCTGCTGGTCGCATCTTCAATCGGCGTCGGCGGCGGACCTCCGGATCCGCCGCAGCCTCCCGGCGGCGTCAATCCATGCCAGCCCGGCGCCCTGATGCCCGAACCCGGATCGGAAACAACGCTCAGTCCATCCGGCGCAACCGTGGCGGTACCGTTGATAACTAACAAACCGGTAGTGTGATCGAAACTGAGCACGCTGAGCTGCGTGCCGGGTGCGGCGTTGAAAACATTTGGAAACGTGATCTGTGCCGGCTGGGTGAACGTCGCGACCCCAGGCGCCTGGATGGTGATGTCGAATGTATGCTGCAGCACTCCGGCAGGCAGCATGTCTTTCACCAGTTCCGGCGGCACGGTCGAGATGCCGAGTTGTGCATTGGTGATGACGGCGCCGTCGGAGCCCACCGCGCTGCCGGGATTGATGGTGAGCTTGAGCGCTTCGCGTTGCTGGTCGGTCAATTGCGAGGCCGCTTTCGGATCGTTGACGGCGATCACGGTCGTCTGCGTGTCGCTCACTGTTTGCAACACGTTGCTCGGCACGCGCGGCAAATACACTTCATCGCGATCGGCATTCGACAAGCGTTGTTCGAGCGGGCCCATGCCGCCCATCAGCGTGTTGACCACGCCGGCCTGGATCTGCGAGTCCATCACCATTTCGGGAAAGAACACGCCGGCCGGTGGAGCGGTGGCGGTGCGGCCGTCGACGGCGACTTTCACATCGCCCGCCGGCACGCCGTCCAGCTCGAAGCGGCCATTCGCGTCGGTGAATACGAAGCGCTCCTCGTGACCGAGCACGAACACCTTGGCGTGCGCGATCGGCAGCAGGAAAACATCGTCGCTGGTGTGGATCACGCCGTCGGGGCCGCGGCGAACATCGTCGAAGGTCATGGGTTTCAAATCCGGGCCCGGATCGAAGACCCGCCCGACCAGTCGAGTACCGGTGACAGGAGTGCTGCTCACCGTGGTGAAGGTTACTGTCCGTACGCCGCCCGACTGACCATCTGAATCGGCGTCGAGAAATGCACCATCGGCAGCTGCACGAATCAATCCGCCGTCCACATGCACGGTGATCTGCGCTCCACCTGGCATCGGCGCTGCGAAAAACAACCAGGCGAAGCTGCCGTCGCTGGCCGGCACGATGGTGGCCGCCAGTCGGGCGCCGTCCGGGCCGGTTGCAAACAAACTATTGCCGGTGAGCGTGGCTGGATTGACGGGGCGCGAAAAAATAATCTGCGGCCGTTGCGTCACGCCGACTTGATTGCTGCCGGCAGCCGGTGTCACGCCGCTCAGCGTGAACGGCGCCAACGCATCGATGCGCACGCTGCGTGTCAGCGTGCTGACGTTCTCTGCACTGTCGCGTGCAGTGATCCTCAGTGTGTGAGCTCCTTCGGTCAGCGTGCCGATCACGACTGCGCTGTCGAATGTGCCATTCGCGGCATCGAAGGGCAGGGTGCGCGTGGTGCCGTCATCCAATTGATAGCTCAGGCTCGTGATATCTCCGCCGTTGGCAGCGACGCTGCCGCTGAGCCGGCTGGTTGCCGTGAGCGCATCCCCGGGCGCGATGCTGTCCAATGTGACACTCGGAGTCTTGGTGTCGAGGATGATCGTACGTATCAGGTCGGCGGACACGTTGCCTGCTTGGTCCCGAGCGTTGAATGCGAGGCTGTGCACGCCATCAGCCGAACCGGTGGTGGCGAACGTGGTGCTGAAGCTGAAGCGACCGGTCGCATCGAGCGCCAATGTTTGCAAAGAGCCGTCATCGACGCGGAGCTGCGCGCTCGCCACGCCCGACAGGTTGTCGAGCACTTGGCCGGCGATGGTGATATTGGTGCGGCTGGCGTCCGGCGTGTCGGCCAAGATCACTTGCGGCGGTTGTGAATCCTGCGTCTGGGCGAAGCGCGCCAGCACGGTTTGGGCGACCTGCGTGCCCAGCACCTTGCCCGCATCGTTGTCGAGCGATGTATGAATGCCGCAGAAAATTCGGCTCATGCCGGCTTCGTTGGCTGCATCGTCGAAGCTCGCATAGCTGCGTGTCACTCCCGGCAGCGTGCTGGAGGTGGTGCTGAAGGAAACATTGGCACCGAACACGGCGTCGAGAACGCCGGCGGCCGCGGCACTGAAGGTCGAGTGGCCGGACACATAGCTCGGATGAGCCGGCGTAATCACCAGCGGCGTCCAGGTCACATCCGGCGTCGTGGCGGGATTGTTGTCCTGGTCGGCATTGTGAATGGCCGTGACGGGACGCCAGAAGGAATAGTTGTACTTGGTGTCCCAGGCGGCAATGGCGGCGTCGGCGAGTGCCACGTTGAGCTGCGCCATGAGACGTGCGTTCGCGCTCAAGGAATTGCCGCGAGCGGCAGCTATGTCGGCGGCGATTTGATTCCAGTGACCTGGCGGCGTGAAGCTGCCGGCGCCGTCCGCCCAGAACTGCGCCTGCTGTGTCTGGTCGGCCGTGCGCGTCGTGCTGTTGAAACGCCCGAGGCTTTGCACTTGATTGATCGCGGCGGCGTATGCCGGCGAATCGAGCCTTGGCGGCGGTGGCGCGCGGAACTGATCGCCCGAGCTGAGTGCGAACGGTGTGACCAGTGCCCATTGCGGCTCTTCGGCGATCAGGAACAGCGGTTCGGTCGGGCGCCATTCGCCGGCAGCGGTGCCGCCGTCGTGAGCGAGAAAGTTCAGATAGCCATCGCCGCTGCGAATATCGATCACGGCACGTGCGACGTCGTCACCCAATGCGAGGCCAGCACTCTTGGCCGCACCGTCGGGAATCGCAGCCAGCCGGGTTGCCAGCAGCGCGTCGAAGTTCGCGCGCTGCGCTGGATAAAAAGTATGCAGCACCCGATAGGCCGCTTGCGTCGCTGCAGCCTCGGCATTGATGGGCCCGCTGACATTGCGTTGGACCAGATAGGCCGGCGTGCCCTGGATCGCAGCCAACGAGTCGTAGACCGCGAGGCTTTGTATCGCCAGGGTGCGCGTGGCGATCTGCGGGTGAGTTACATCCGATTGGATGGCATGAAGCGCCGTGTCGATCCAGTCGAGCACGGCGTCGTTGCGAGTGGCTTGCACACGCGTGAGTGTGCGTGTGACGGTTTGACTGTTGCCTGCTGTGTCGCTGACGTCGACCGCAATGGGTGTGCTGCCGAGGGCTAATACCACGCCGGGAAGTTGAAACTTACCGTTGCCGCCGGCGGTGCTGAGCAGGTTCTGCGTGCTCAGCGTGATTGTGGCAGCCGGCTCGGCGACGCCTTGTAATGTGACGATTGCCGACGCGGTGTGTGTGTCATCACCATTCAAAGCATCGACGGCGGAGATGCCAAAGCTCGCGCCCGTCGGCGCCACAGTATCCAGTGTAAAGCTGAGATCGAATGCAGCGCTGGCGTTGCCGGCTGCATCGCGGGCGACGAGGTGCAATGTGTGCTGGCCGTCCGCGAGGACGCCACCGGCCAACGAGTCGAGCAGGCTGCGCGCCAGCGTGAAGCTGCCGTTTGGTTGTAACTGCGCACTGACGTTGGTGGGCGAGGTGCTTGCGTCGAGAGTCGCCAGCAGCTGCGTGACGCCGACGTTGTCTGTGGCCGAGCCGCTGACAGTTGGGTCGCGTGTAATGCCATCGTGAGCAGACAAACCTGTGTCGTCGAGCAGGGTGGCGCTGATGGTCGGTGCCGTCGTATCTGCCGTGTCGCCCGGTTCGAGCGTGACCTGCAGAGTGCCGGTCGTGATGTTTCCTGCGGCGTCAGCCACAGTCAGCTCGAAGTTATTGTCGCCCAACGTCAACGCGACGCCACCGAAACTGAAGTTGCCGTCCGGCCCGGCGGTGGTCGTGCCCAGGATCGTGGGATTGCCGATCAGGCGCAGTGTGACGGTGGCGCTTGCTTCAGTCTGGCCTTCGAGCGTCACTGGATTCGCAGTGGTTTTGTGATCTCCGACCGGCGCCGTGTCGCTGGCTGCGGCCAGTCGAAAAGAAATCAGCGTCGGTGGTGTGTGGTCGCCGCCTCCCGGAACGTTCTTGAAGAACTGTGGCAGCGTTGCAGGGTCGAGGTTCACTCCGCCGATGCTCACACTGGCGGGGAAGGCCGGCGCGACCACGCTGCTCGCGCCGACGAACTGTCCGCCGAGCACGAACTCCTGCAAGCGCTGCGCGACGGTGCCCAGCTGAACATCGTCATCGTCGTTGAGCACGCCGTTGACCGGATCGACGCTAGAAAACAAACTGCTGTCGATCATGTCGCCGTCGATGCGCACGTGAGCAAGGGTGCCGGCGTGGAAACTATCGGCTGATGTGCCGCTGCCGCCCAACGCAGCGTCGTCACCGAGGTCCGCGCCTACCAGCAACTGGAGCCCGCGAGCGGAGCCACCGAGTTGAAGTTGCTGGAGCTCGGCGACAGCCAGATGACCCGAGGCGTCGCCCGTGGTCGTGAACGTCAGCAGCGAGCCGCTGACATTCATGCGCCAGGCGGCTGCTGTGCTGGCGGCGCTGATGCTGTCGGCGTTGCCATGCACGATCCACACTCCATCGGTGATCGCGCCGCCGATCTGAACGCGCTGGAGCGTGAAGCCATCCGCAGTGTTGGAAAGAAACAGATCGGCACCGAAATCGCCGGCGCTGATCAGGCTCGTCAGGCGCGCGGCCTCCAGGTGATTGGTTTCAGTCGCACCGTGGCTCCACGAAGTCACATTCACGCTGACGCGGGCGTTCGGCGCCACGACACTTGCATCGGTGACCACACCGGCGCGAAAACTGAAGGCGTTGCTGCCTGACAGTACGATCGCCGCATGACTGACTTCGTCGAGCACCATGCTGCCGACCGGGAAGCGCAGGAAGATCTTGCCGCTCAGGTCCGCGTTGCCCAGGTCGAGTGTGCCGACCGCGCTGTTGGTCGTGATGCCGGTGAGTGCGACCTGACTCTTGTCCGAAGTGACAATGGCAACGACGCTCAAGGCGCTGGTGCCGGTCAGTCGCAGTTCGAAGCCGTTGCGCGTGGGAACGAGCTCGCCGCGGCCCGGGCCGTCGATCGAGACGACCGGCGGGAGCGTTATGGCCGCGGACAGCGGCAGCGTCAGCAGGGCCATCATCAACAACAACCAGCGGATCGTCATCGAGCTCTCCAGAACAACACGCGCGCACGTCGAGCTGACGTCGTTCCCTATATCGAGATTCGAAGACGATTCCCGACATGAGATTGGCGGGGAGGTCGATGTTTTATTTGTGATGAACCTTTTTCTTCAGTGGTGGGTACTCACCGACGTCAGCGTTTTGTTTGTGCCGCCAGCGCTTCGACATCGTCGATTCGAGAAGCACATTCGAGCGCGCGGGCATGCCGCATGACTTCCGACAGTACCGCCTGCGCCTCATCGCGTTGTCGAGCAGCCTCCTGCGCTTCCAGCATGGAAAACGTCGTCGTCGCGCACAGCCCAACGAGTGCGATGCCTGCGATGGCAGTGGCGGCCCGATGGCGCGACAAGAACTTTCTGAAGGTGTAGATGGTCGCTCCACGACGGGCCAGCACCGGCTCGCCATCCAGAAATCGTTGCAGGTCGTCGCGCAATGCCGCCGCCGTGGTGTAGCGATCCGCGGGCTCGCGTCGCAACGCCTTGGCCAGAATCGAATCGAGATCGCCGCGCAGGAGCCGATGACGACGCGAGCCCTTCACGGATTGCGAAGCGCGCGATGTGACACCGGCTAGTGCCGCCTGCATGTGTTCCGAATGCGTGCGGGCCTCCTTGTAGGGATGCTCGCCAGTCAATAAAACAAACAACAGCATGCCCAGCTGATAGACGTCAGTGGCTGTCGACGGCGGCGATCCCTGGAACTGCTCGGGGGCGGCGTACTGAGGTGTCAGCGGCGCGCCATTCAGACGCGTCAGCGCCGTTTCATGATGTTCGTCGCTCGTCACCAGCCTGGCAATGCCGAAATCCAGAAGCTTGACCACACCCTCGCGCGTTACAAACACGTTGTCCGGCTTCAGGTCACGATGCACGACCAGGTTGGCGTGCGCGAATTCGATTGCCGCCACCACCTGCAGAAACAGCCGGACGCGATCGAGGATGTCGAGGTGATTGGCGTCGCAGTAGTGATCGATGCGCCGGCCGTCGACATACTCGATCACCAGGTAGGGCTGACGTTCCTCGGTCTCGCCGGCATCCAGAAGACGCGCGATGTTGGCGTGTTCGAGCCGGCCCAGCAGCTGACCTTCGCGCCGAAAGCGCGCACACGCTTCGGGGCTGGCGAAATGTAATTTCAGAAACTTGATCGCGCAGCGGCCTTCAAAACGGCCATCGACGCGCGCAGCTCTCCAGACCTCGCCCATGCCTCCATGGCTCAGCATGTGCTCGATTCGATAGGCGCCGATCTGACGGCCGAGCAGCGACTCGGTGCGAATCAGCTCGGTGGGCGAGGTGTCGAGAAAGCGAGCGGCATCGAGCGCCGCGTGCTCATCGAGCAAGCCGCGCAGTTCGGATGCGAGCTGCGGCAATGTTTGCTCCAGCCGGCCGAGCCATTGCACGCGGTGCTCGGGCGCAAGCTCAAATGCCTGGTCGAGGTACGGCCGCAATCTTGCCCAGTGGTTTGGATCGAGCAGCGTGCCTGCGATCCCCTGACGTACATTCATGTGCTGGCATCCCTCTTGGACCATTTACCAGAGAAACATGGCTGCTCGATGATGGGAAGTGGCAGTTGGTTCGAGGATCGTGCGGTGATGTCACAAACAAATTACTTGGAACTGGTGAACGCCGCAGACTCCGGCGATCAGTGCGCACGCGAACGTCTGTTTGCCGCGCTCTATGATGAGTTGCATCGCCTGGCGGAACGTGAGCTGCGACGCCACTCGGCCGCGACCCTGAGCCCGACGACGCTGTTGCATGAAACGTTTCTGAACGTCAGCCGCGATTGCGTGCAGCTGGATCACAAACGTTTTCTGTCGTACGCCTCGCGAGCGATGCGCGGGTTGGTGATCGACTATTTTCGCGGTCGCAAGCGGCAGAAGCGCGGCGGGCAGTTTCTGATGACCTCACTCAACGATGAAACCCCGCTGCTGGCCGAGGAGTTTGCCGATTTCGAGCAGCTGCGCGATGCGCTGGAATCGCTTGCCACCCTCGACGCCCGGCTCGCCGAATGTGTCGATCTGAAATTCTTCTGCGGCTTCTCGTTTCGAGACATCGCGCAGCTGTGGAACGTCTCCGAACGCACCGTGCAGCGAGACTGGGAGAAGGCGCGGCTGGTGCTGAATCACCTGATCGGCGGCGTGAAGCCTTCGAGTGCGATCAGCGCCTGAGCCTCAAAGTCCAGCAGGCGTTGACGTTCCGCCTGCGCCGGCAGCTCGGCCGACAAACGTGAGGGCATGCCGACGAGCTCGTGCCACGAATATTCGAAACAACGTTGCGCGGTTTCGTTGGCATAGACGAAGCACGGATCGGCGCGAGTATCGTGAGCGAGCACGGCGAAGGGCGGCGGGAATGTTCGAGTTCATCTCAGGTATTCGAGGAGAAGCCCCGCACGAGCATCGGCTCGTGCGGGGCGATCGTCGCTGATTTGTTTATTTGTTGTTACGGGGCGGCTGCGGGCTTTACTTCGACGTCCATGATGGAGCCGTCGTGCTTGCCGATGTACTGCACCGATTTCACAGTGATCGAAGTGCCCGTGTTCGGGTTCTTTACGCCAGCGGCGGGCGTCGCTGCGCGCCAGTACTGCAAACGATCGTCGAACACCGGTTCGGCGGGCTGCGGGTAATAGGCATAGGGAACACCCAGGCGGCGCAGCTTCAGCTTTTCGGTTGCTTCCAATCCGAAGGTGGAATCGAAGCTCTGATAACGCGACGACCACGCAGCGCCGTCTTCACGCAGCAGCGGCGCGGGATGCGCGTCGATCGGCAGGATCAAGCCCTGGCCGGGATGCACGCTGGTGTCGTTGTCGTTGAAGCGCGAATCCCAGTAGGTGATGAGCAGGCCGTCCTGATACGGGAAGTGCGTCACCCAGTCCTGCAGCGTCGGCGAATTGGCATCGCCGAATACATACGGGCTGGTGGCCAGGCCCTTGTCGTAGCCCAGGTACTGGCGGAACTCGGCAATGTATGCATTGAAGAAGCTGCCGAGATCACCCTGCACGACCTGGAAGCTCGTGCCGGTGGCCGGGCTGTACGTCCACGGAACGACGACTTCAGCGCCATCGGTCAGCTGGCCGGTGATCTGGATATCGTCGAGCAACAGGCCTTTGCCGTTGGTGAACCCGTCCGTCCAGTAACGGAAGCCGACCTGTACCGTGTGACCCGCGAAGGCGGAGAGATCCGCAGTGAGCGGCACCCATTCGAACTGGCTGGTGCCGGTGATGCCGTTGCCGAAGTTCTGCCCGTTGGGATCGGCGGTGGTCGACAGATTGGTCGGCACGATGTGCGTGGTGCCGCCGTCGACCACGATCAGATACGCGTAGTCCCAGCCGGCCTCGATGTCATATTGAACCAGCGCGTTGAGCGCGGCTGAATTCGCCGGCAATGTTACTGTGCGTAACATCGTGGTATCGAGGTTGGCGCCGCTGCCGCTGTAATAGAATGAGCTGCCGGCATACGGCCCGACGATCCGATCCGGCAGCATCGTGAGCAGCGCTTGCGCGTTCGCGGTATTGAATGTGGATGGGCCCAGTTTGTGTTGAGAGGCCACGCCCGCGTGCGCCACGTCGTACTTCAGCCAGCCGAGCTGCAGTTTTTCCCAAGCACCCATGTGCACCGGTTTGCTGCCGATGTCGGTCAGACCGTTGCTGCCGTATGAGCCTGCGGACATCAACGTCCAATAGCCGGTCGAATTGTCGCCGCCATTGGTCTCATACAGATCGGGCAGGTCGAGATCGTGGCCATATTCGTGCGAGAACACGCCGACGCCGCCGTTCTCCGGCTCGACCGTGTAGTCGCCCACCCAGTAGTTGCTGTTGCCGATGCGCAAGCCGCCGGCCTTGTTGCCTTCGGGCCCGAGCACGCCGGCCAGGTTGTAGAACGCGAACCAGCGATGACTCCAGATCGCCGCGCCGCCTTGTGCTCCGCCGCCGACTTCTTCGCCCATGCCGGCATGCACGGCCTGGAAGTGATCGATGTAACCGTCCGGCTCGTTGAAGTTGCCGTCATGGTCGTAGTCGTTGCGGTCCCACACGTCGAACTTCGCGAGCTCCGCATTGATCTGCTCCGCAGACTTGCCGGCAGCGAGCTGCGCGTTGTACCAGCCGTTCAGCGCGTCACGCAGAAATAACCATACGCCGGCGCATTGATACGTTCTGGGCACGCCGGGGAAGCTGCAGTTGTAGGTGACATCGTCGTCGTAACGATTGGCGTTGTAGGGCAGGGGAATCCAGTCCGTGACCGTACCGTCGACCGTGTAGCGATTCGACGAAAGCTCGATGTAGAAATTGCGCATCGACACCGCGCCTTCCTCACCGGAGAACAGCAGCTTCTCGAAATAGGCGCGCGAAAAATCCGGCGCCCAGATCGTGCTGTTGTCGACGCTGCGGTCGGGTTCGGGAATCTGGTTGTGCACCGGCCCGGGCAGGCCGCCGAGCTGCGGAACGGTTTGCGTGCCGAATTCGCCGAGCACGGTGAAGATCAATTCTTCCTTCTCGCGTTCCAGCTCGACGTATGCTCCTTGATGTTTGCCGCTGGCGATCCGCTGCACGCCGCCGGTGGCGGTGGCTGCCAGGCGCTGGCCCGAAGCCAGGCTGCGAATTCTTTCTTCCAGGCCTTGCTTGCGGATCTCGCGCCGTCGTTCGCCGGCGGGATGCGGCACGTCGTCGCCGTTCGCGCGGCCTTTCACGGTGAAACCGGGAGGCGGGGCTTCGCCTGGTAAAGTTTTTATGGACTCTGCGGTCTGCGCCCATCCCGACGCAGCTGACAGTCCGAACAAGATGCCTGAACTAAGTGGTAGTAGCCAGCGTCGATGCCGGCGCGGAGCGTTGCTCATAAGGATTCCCTGCCTTTCGTTGTTGTGCGCACAGGCGTGCGCCGCGCCAACTTTGATCCGGATGACGTTTGCAAGTCAACGCCAGCGTGAACTCGACCTCGGGGAATCAGCGCATCCGGGTGAATGCCACAGCATTGCAGGTCGGCGTGACCTCTTGGAAATCATCCAGCTTGCGAGGCGCAGGGGCTGAGCCTGCAATCACATCAAACAATTGGGCCGAGTACTCGACGGTGTAGTCCCCGGGGGCGTCGACGCTCCATGCGTCGGCCAGGTTGATCTTGACCTGCCGTCGCTCGCCGGGCTTCAGCAGCAGATAATCCTGCTTGCGGGGGGCACTGCGCTTCAGCATCGGGCCGCGGTATTCCAGCTCCACTCCGTCGCGCTCGACGGTGAACATCGGGGCCTTGATTCCTTCGAAAGGCGTCTGCCAGTTGAGCACCTGTACGACGTCGTCGCCGGCATTCGTCAGAGCGAACATCAGCTCCGCCGGCTGCGCAGCTCGCAGCGACTTTGCAATGCTCAACTCACATTCGATGTGCACGGACTGCTCCTTCGCATACGCAGGCGACAGTACCGCCAGTCCGGCCAGGATGCACAAAAATCGTTTCATCGTGAACGGCGCCCGTGTCGGGAAAGCATGGGACGCCTTCCGGCATCCCATGCTCGAAGCGTCGGTCGATCAGTTTCTGGCTGGGTTGTTTTCTGAAAAATACTCGTGGCTGTCGGCGTTGCGTATTGCGCGCGCGGGGTTGCTGGTCGCCAGGCTGGCAGCGGCTGATTGGCCGTACGCGTAATCGCTGGTGCCCGCGACCACTGTGAAGTGAGAAAGCTCATGGATGATCGTGCCGGCGCGCGAATCGGTGCCGGTGTTCGGTGCGGCCCAGAAGGCATTGCAGAGATAGATGCGATAAGGGGCATTCGCGTAGACATAGGCGTATGCGCTCGCATTGCTGGTGCCCGGGCAGGTACTGCAATCGAACGTGATGGACTTGTTGGCGGTCGCGTCACTGAGTTTGCTGAAATTCCCTCGCACGGTCGAGTACCGACTGGCGTCGTAAGTGCCGAACCATGTGGTGTAACGCGAACCGCGGGTGCCTGCATTGAGGTACCCGAGCGAGTTCGATGCATAGGATTCCGCTGAGGACAACGCCGTGCGAAGCTGCGTCTGCCGGGTGTTACTGCAGCCGACGAAGCTCACGGCTGCAAAAGCCGGAGCCGCAGCGTCGCTCGAGCTGGCAGCGGCGCGATCGGCCGCTCGACGCGCTTCGACGTTCGCGTCACCGATGATCGTCAACGCAATCGTATTCGACACCAGATCCTGCAGTTGAGGCTGGGGCTGTGCCTGCGCTGCCTGCCGGTCGGCCGTTGCCGCATTCGTGGCTGGTCCGCGTAACACCTGCACCGATGGCGCGTCATACTGAAGGTTGTAAACGCCGGTGGCCGACAGATCATACAGAGCGGACAGCTCGACTTTGAAATACAAACTCTCGCCGGCGGCAATTTTCACGAGATCGGCGGCCGAGAACTGTTTGCGCTTCACCAGCGCACCGAGATACTGCACCGGTTCGCCATCGCGCGTGATCGTGAAGACTCCCGAGGTGCTGGTCTGCGAAGGCAGGTACCACTTCGGCACCGACACGGGCACCGAACCGACGTTCGTCATCGTGACGTTGACCGTCACGTCGTTGGTGCCATTCAGATTCGCGCTGTCACTGCTCAATGTGACCTTGAGTGCGTGGTCGACGCTGTTACTTTGGGTGTTGGCAACAGTGGCCGTCAACGTCAGCAGGACGACGACGCTCGTTGGCAACAGGCGACGAAATGAATCGTTCATATGCACTCCATGGCTGAAGAACGTTGGGAAGAATTTCCATTTCACCCTGGCGCGCAAAGTTCGCGCCGGGGTCAAGAGTGCGTCGCGCAGCGTGTGAATGTCAATGAGTGCGAATGCTCTGGCACGCAGTTCGCGCTGCCAACGGGCCTTCAGGTTGTTTTCACCCAGGGCCGCATTACGCGCCGCACGGGCGCCGTCACGGTCGCTGCGACTGTTGGATCGATCAGCTTGCGCCGGCGCAGATGTCGTAACGCGGTTTGTACCGTCGATTTCGACAGGCCGGTCTTTGCAGCGATGGTCTGCAGGCTGACCGAAATTGTATCCCGGCGCGCCTTGGTGGCTTGCCTCAGCAGGAATAGATAGACGATAAAGGTCGCGGGACGCCGGTCGTGCCCCACCAGGTCCGGCATCAGGACATCCACGACGTAGGCATCGAAGGTCAGGCGCTCCATAGTAGTAAATACTATAGTACTAATGAGCACCGCCGCCACAGCCGCCAGGCTAGGATGCCGCCAGGGAAAGCCAGCGAAGGTACCGCCATGATCACCCAACTCAAGTTCGTGGGGATTCCGACCTCGGATCAGGATCGAGCATTGCAGTTCTATACCGAAAAGCTCGGCTTCGAAATTTCCACCGACCAGGTGTTCGACAGCAAGCAGCGCTGGATCGAGCTGCGCATCGCCAACTCATCGACCCGCGTGGTGCTGTTCACGCCGGAAGGGCACGAGAATCGCATCGGCACCTTCTTCAATGGTTCGTTTGCCTGCGATGACGTAACGGCCACCTATCGCCAGCTCAAAGCGCGCGGCGTGACGTTCATATCGGAACCGAAAAAGCAGCCCTGGGGCGAGTTCGCGATGTTTCAGGAACCTGACGGCAATCAGTTCGTGTTGTCCTCATCATGAGAAAAGCAGGGGAGCTGACGATGAGCGGATTGTGGGCGAAGCTGAATCTCAAGGATCAGCAGCAGATCGTCATCCTCAATGCTCCGAGCTCATTCGCGGCGGAGCTGAAGGCACTTGGAGATCGGCGCATCCAGCAGCGTCTGTCGGCCATCAAGGAGCTGACCTTCGCGCTGATCTTCGTCACGACACAGGCGGAGCTCGACGAGGCAGCTGCCGCTGTCGTCGGCAAGGCATCCGGCGATGCGCTGCTCTGGTTCGCCTATCCCAAAGGCACTTCACGCCGCTACACGTGCGATTTCAACCGCGACACCGGCTGGGATGTTTTGCGGCAAGCCGGCTTCGACACTGTCAGGCAGGTAGCGATCGACGAGGACTGGTCAGCGCTGCGATTCCGGCGCGCCGAATTCATCAATCATCGCTCCGGGCGCTAGCTACGGTTGATAACTCCTCGCAGAAAAGAACATTTCTAAAACGCATCTGAGCTGCGCAGAACATCGAAGACCAAACGCGGCGCCGCGACGATCGGCAGCTGCTTCAGGACTTCCTTACTTTTGCAACGGAGCACTCACATGCAACCATGGATTTCGAGAGCCACGAAAGGTTCGCTGTCGCTTGCGATCGCACTCATTCTGTCGAGCAGCCTCGCGTCGGCACAAGGCCGGCCCGCAGATGAAGGTGAACGTCACTTCGACGCGCGCATCGAGCACAATCAAGCACGGAGCCTGCAGCAGCGGTCGCAATCGAACGCCGCCGTGCAACCCGCGGCGCTGGCGGCCCTGAAAGCAAACATTCAGGAACTCACGGTGGAAATGGACGACACCACCGGTGCCGTGCGCAGCCTCGCGAATCAGACGGGATTCCTGTCCGGCGCAACGCGCGGCGAGCCGATGGCGATTGCGATGAACTTCGTTCGCAGGAACATCGCGGCGCTCGGGCTGAATGCCGCCGATCTGCAAGGCTATGAAGTCACCGACGTGGTGAAGTCGTCCGTGACGGGCGCGACACGCATTTATCTGCGACAACGCTATCAGGGCATTCCAGTCTACAACGGCCAGCTGCAGATCAATGTGAATCGCGACGGTCGCATCATCAGCGTGAACAACGCGTTCCTGCCCGATCTCGCCAGCTCTGTGAACACGATGAAGCCGCTGATGAAAATGTCCGAGGCGGTGAGCGCGGCCGCGACTTTCGCTGGGCTGAAGTTCTCAGCGCGCCCCAAGGAACTGCAGGCATCCAGCGGTGCCCAGCAAGCCACGAGAGTGTCTTCCGATGGAATCTCGCTGGCGCCGATCGATGGCAAGCTGATGATTCTGCCGATCGCTCGCGGCGAGGCGCGCCTGGTGTGGAATTTCCAGATTCATACGTTAGATAAACGCAACTCCTGGTATCTGACCGTGGACGCTGAGAATGGCCAGGTCTGGACGCAGTTCGACTGGGCTGCTGCCGATCAGTATCGGGTTTATCCGCTGCCGGCGGAGAGTCCGAATCACATCACTCCGCGAGCGCCGGCCGACGGCCGCGTGCTCGTGACCAACCCAGCGAACCGAACCGCTTCGCCGTTCGGCTGGCACGACACTAACGGCGCCGCCGGTGCGGAAACCACGTCAACTCAAGGCAACAACGTCCTTGCATATACGGACGTGGATGCAAACAACGCTGCCGATGCTGGTTCCTCGCCCAATGGCGGTACGGCGCTCAATTTCAATTTCCCGCTCAACCTGCAGCAGGCGCCGAACACTTATCGTCCGGCCACGGTCACGAATCTGTTTTATTTGAATAACATGATTCATGACATTCAGTATCAGTACGGCTTCAACGAAGCGGCGGGTAATTTTCAGATCAACAACTACGGCCGCGGCGGTCGGGGTAACGATGCTGTGCGCGCCGAGGCGCAAGATGGCAGCGGCACCAACAACGCCAACTTCTCCTCACCGCCCGATGGCCAGGCGCCCCGCATGCAGATGTATACGTGGAGCGCACCGAATCCCGATCGCGACGGCGATCTGGACGCGGGCATCGTGGTTCATGAATACGGCCACGGCATTTCCAATCGCCTGGTCGGCGGGCCGGCCAATGCCAGCTGTCTCACCAACCGGCAGCAGCCCGGCGAAGGCCTCTCGGACTGGTGGGCGCTCGTATACACCGCGAAACAAGGCGATCGCGGCACCGACGGGCGCGGCATGGGAACTTACGTTCTCAATCAACCGGTGACAGGCCCCGGCATTCGCACGCAGCGTTACAGCACCGATCCGAATGTGAACACATGGACGTATGCAAGTATCAATGGCATGGCCGTCCCGCACGGCGTCGGCTCGGTGTGGGCGCAGGCTGCGTGGGAGGTGTACTGGGCGCTGGTCAACAAATATGGCTTCGATCCGAACCTGTACAACGCCACCGGCAACGCAGGCAATCAGCGCGCGATGTTGTATGTGAATGAAGGCCTGAAGAACACTGCCTGCAATCCTACGTTCACGCAGGTTCGCGACGGCATCATTCAAGCGGCAACGGACATTCGCGGCGGCCAGGATGTATGCCTGATCTGGCGAGCCTTTGCAGGTTTCGGGCTGGGCACCAATGCAGTCAGCGGCGGCGCCAACAGCACGACGCCGCAGAACGGCTTCAACATTCCGGCGTCATGCCAGCAACAACGCGCCAGCCTGCTCGATTCCGGTACGGAGGATGGAAGTATCCAGCAGCAGTAAACAACGCTGATTCATGTAACAGGCTGCATGAGTGGGCCGCGAATTGCGCGGCCCATTTCGCTGTCACAGCGCTTTTCGCATCAGCAAACCCTTGCCGAAGCGCGTGTCGGTGGGGCCGATGAGCTCGAAGCCGCACGCTACGTAAAAGTGCTCGGCGTGCGGATTGCCGATGACATGCAATCCGGAAGATCCGGCGGCGCGGGCGATGTAAGCGCAATATTCCACCAGCAATCGCCCCACTCCCTGTCGCCAGCAGCTCGGCTCGACAAACAAGCCATCGAGCTCGGTGTCGCCGTCTGCTCTCGGAAGAATCGCCGCAAAGCCCGCGATGACGTGTTCGCGTTCGAGCACGAACACCTGGCCCGCCAGGATCTGCTCGGCCGGCAGTTCGATCGCATCCGGATTGGCAAGCAGCGCTTCGCGATCGCCCGGATTGTTGAGGGCGGCGCGCCTTTGCAGCGCTTCGAGCGCCTCTCGTTCCGAGACCAGCGCCGCACGCAGGCATGGGGTTGAAATTGTCGTCTCCGATCGGGGCCTGAACATCACAATCGTAAAGCCGCCCCGAAAGCCGTCAAGACCAGACGACCATGACCAATTTCACCTCCTCGACGTCGAGCAGCCACCGCTAACTTGCGCGCATCGTGTATCGCACGCCAGTTCTGAAGCGGAGTTTTGTTTCATGGTTGCCATCGTCGCGGGTTCCGGTCTCGGTCTGTTCAATTCGTCTGCAAACATTCTCGGCAACGCCGGCATTCTCGGACAAGGCTGGCTCGGACAATCCCGCGGCCGCTCGTACGTCAACGCGGCCACCGGCAACCTCATTCTGCAGGGGCTCGATGAGCGATTGTCCGGACGCGGAGCCGATCTGGAACTGCTGCGCACTTACAACTCGCAGGCCGCGCTCAGCACGGATGTCGATGGCGACGGCTGGCGCTGGGATGCCGAACGCACTGTCGTGTTCAACGCTTCCGGCGGCGCGCCCGGCAGCGGGGGATCTGTGCAGCGGACCTTGGGCGACGGTCACGTCGTGAATTATGCGTGGAACGGCGTCAGCTATGTCAGCAATGAGGGTGATGGAGCCAACGATTCTTTCAAGTATGTCACCGTGAACGGCGTGAGCCGCTGGGTGTGGACGGATGGTTCCACCAAGCAAGTGGAAACCTACGGCGACAGCACCGGCACCGGCATGACTGGACGCTTGCTGAGCACCGCCGACACCAGCGGCAACACGATCACTTACGAGTACGACAGCGCCAATCGCCTGACTACGGTTACCGACACCGGCAGCGGTCAAAGAATCAAGCTGATTTACTCGGGCTCGCCGGCCAAATTGCAGCGCGTGGAAACGTACGAGCTGGAAGTCGACTCCACCGGCAAGGTGAAGAACCCGCCGGTGGTCGGCACCGCTGCCGTCAAGCAGGTCGAGTACACCTATGACAATGGACGCATCGGCACCGTCAAGACGGTGCTGAACCCGGGCCAGGCGGGCTCGACGTACTTCGTCACCACTTACACTTACGAGAGCGCGACCAGCTCACGCATCACCAGCGTCAAGCAGAACGATGGCAGCGCCAGCGGCGGCGTGCCGCAGCTGGTGACGTTCACCTATGACTCGTCCGGGCGCGTGCAAACCGTCGTCGACGGCAGTGGCAAGCAGACGTTCGCATACATCAAGGACAACGCCGGCAACCTGGTCGCGACCAACATCACGATCAGCGACGTCAATGGCAACAACGCCCAGACCTGGACCTACAGTTACGATCTTTTCACGACCGCGCTGCTCAAGATCGAGTCGCCGGCGAATGCCCAGGGCCAGCGGCTGACGACACAGTTCCATTACGACAGCGCAAGCGGCAACGTCGATCGCATCACCGATGCGCTGGGCCATGTCGTCACTTATAAATACGACTCGCGCGGCAACCGCATCCTGGAGCGGGATGCCGAAGGCGACACGATCGAGCGCACTTACTCGACCGATAATCTGCTGCTGACGGAAACGCGCTACACCGGCGCCAACACCAACAAGTCCGACCCCAACAACACTGGCACGGTGAGCGGCGGCGCGACCTCGCATTTCGTCTACGACAGCAGCGGCCGGCTGCGTTTCTCGATCACGGCGGAACGTCGCGTCACCGAGAATCGCTATGGCTCGAACGGCCTGCTCGAACGGACGTTGCATTACACCGCGACTCGCTACAGCGACGGCGTCTTTACGCAGCAGAGTCTTGCCAACTGGGCCGCTCAGACTGCGAACAACGCGAACGCCGAGCTGACGCAGTTCGAATATGACTTCCGTGGCAACCTGAGCAAGACCATTGCTTACGCCACCACCGACAGCGCCGGTGCTGGAGTCATGAATGCGGCGGCCACGCTCACCGAGTTCGTGTACGACGGCTACAGCCAGCTCGTGCAAACGATTGCCGTGCGCGGCACCGGGCGGGATCAGCGAGCCACGCTCACCAGCTATGCCTATGACGGCATGGGGCGCGAGATCTCGCGCACTGACGCAAACGGCACGCGCACGACCAGTTACAACGACGCTTCTCACACGGTGACGGTGACCAACGCGTCGGGGCTCAGCACGATTACCAGCTATGACGGCGTCGGCCGCCTGGTGAGCGTGAGCCGTGGAGATGGCAGCACGGCACGCGACACCAAATATTTCTACGACGCGCAGGGCCGCCTGGTGATGACGCAGGGCGCGCAGCAGAACCGTCGTTACAGCTTTTACGACGCGGCCGGCCGGCTACTTTATGAAGTCGACGCGACCGGCGATGTGACCGGCTTCACCTACGACGATGCCGGCCGCGTGCTGACTCAGACGCGCTACGCCAATCGCGTCCAGGATTTCACCGGTTGGGTCGACGATGCGACGACGCCCACGAAAGTGTTGAAGCTCACATTGAACGTCGCCGCCGCGGCGGGCTCGGGCGTCGACCTGGTGACGAACGCGAACGATCGCACCACCACGTTCACCTACGACGATGCGGGGAGGCTCGAGACCAAGCGCGATGCCGCCAACATCGTCACGACGACGATCTACGACGGCCTGTCCCGGGTGACGTCGACGCAGGTCGGCGACCGGGTGACCAAATATTTCTACGATCGCGACAGCCGGCTGATCGGCACGCTCGATGCGGCCGGGTATCTCACAGAAAACAAATATGACGCGGCCGGCCGGCTGGTCGAGACGCTTCGCTATGCGACGCGCAGCCCGGCTGCGAGCGATGTCGGCGCGCCGGCCTGGATCGGCGTAACCAATCAGAGCCTGACCGGCGGCCAGCCTTTCAGTTATCACGTCCCCGCGTTCGATGCCGACGGTGACTCGCTCAGCTGCAGCGTGGTGGGCGCCAAGCCGTCATGGCTCATCGTCTCCAACGATGGCGACGGCGTAACGCTGACGGGCACACCTCCGGCGACGCTCACGAGTTACTCCGTCACGCTGCGCGCCGACGACGGACGCGGCAAGACGTCCGATGTGACATTGGTTCTGACAGTCGGCAACTCGGCGCCGAACTGGAGCGAGCTGCAGGATGCAAATGTCAGGGCCTACATCGCCGGCCAGACGATCGTGCTGCCCGCCGCGTCCGACAACGAACAAGGCGTGCTTGCTTACTCGATTGCGTCGGGGCAGCTGCCGCCAGGCATGGCGTTCGACGCCGCCACGCGCACGATCAGCGGAACGCCGAGTGCGCCGGGCAGCTACACCATCGTCGCTCGCGTGACCGATGCGGGCGGCAAGTTCATCGAGAGGAGCTTCACGCTGCTGGTCACCGACGGTTCCATCGCTTGGGAAGCGGTGCCGCCGAAGACCGCGGGTATCGGAACACCGTGGACGTTTACGGCGCCGGCCGCGGTCGATGCGGAACTGCGGCCGTTGACCTATTCGGCGCTGAGCCTGCCGAGCTGGCTCAGCTTCAATGCGACCACTCGCGTACTCAGCGGCACGCCGCCGGCGCTCGGTGCGTCCAACGTCGTGCTCAAAGCGGTGAACGCGGCCGGCGATGAAAGCAGATTGTCATTTGCCATCAATGTGCAGGCGAACTCGGCGCCGACCTGGTCGGTCGCTTTGCCGGCGCAGAGTGCGGTGGCCGGGCAGTCCTTCAGTTTCACACCGGCGGCCGCCGCCGATCCCGATGGCGGCTCGCTTACATACAGTGCGCAAAGCGGCCTGCCGGCAGGATTGCAAGTCGAAGCGGCGACCGGACGCATCTTCGGTGTTCCCGCGGCCACGCAAGGAACTTACAGCGTCGTGCTGCGTGCGACGGATTCGCAGGGCTTGTTTGTAACGAACACGGTCCAGATCACGATCGGCAATGCCGGACCGGTGTACGCGGGTGGCATTGGCAACTGGAGCTTCACCATTCCGCGCCTGCTGGATTTCCCGCTGTCGACGCTGCCGGGCAATCCGCCGCCGTTCACCGATGCGAACGGCGATACGCTGACCTACAGCGTCAGCGGCATGCCGTTTGGGTTGGTGTTCGATTCGCCCACACGCACGTTCGGCGGCCAGATTGATTCAGCCTCGACCAGTACGATCACGGTCACCGTGAGCGACGGTCGTGGCGGCACGGCCAGCCAATCGTTTGTGCTGACTTTGACCGGCAACATTCCCGGCGGCGGCGGCGGCGGCGGCGGCGGCGGAGGAGGAGGTGGTGGTGGCGGCGAAGTGCCGCTCGCGCCCGCGCAGTCGCTTGCCCGTGCGCTCGCTCCGATCGACGACGTGCTCGCCAACCTGCGTCCGGCCAACTCCGAAGCCTTGCACACGTATCGTTATTACGATGCGCAGGGGCGCGTGGTCGGCGTGGTGGATGAACGAGGGTTCCTGACCGAAACCGTCTACGACGACGCGGCCAATACTCAAACGACGCGACGTTATCGCGATGCCGTCGAGATCAGTGCCGACGAGTCGCTCGCTGACGCGCGTGCGGACGCCGGCGATAGTGTGCAGACCGTTGTGACGTACGATGCGCTCGGCCGTGTGAGCACGACCAACGATGTTGCAAGCGGCGTCACCAGAAACATCTACGACGCCGCCGGCCGCTTGGTACGGCAGGTCTTCGCCGAAGGCACGGCCGACGAGCGCAGCGCTCGCACTCGTTACAACGCATTCGATGAAGTCACTGGCACATTGGGTGGTGTGGCGGACGCAGCGTTGTTAGCAGCGCATCCGACACCGAACAACGCAGACATCGACGCGGCAATGGCTTCGTCGGGTGTGCGATATGTATATGACAGCCTCGGCCGTCGCACGCAGGCGATCTCGACCGATGCCAACGGCGCCACGCAGATCTCGATGTATTTCTACGACGCCGAAGGTCGGCTCGCCTACGCCGTCAATTCGCTCGGCGAGGCGACGGGCATGGAGTACGACGCCTTCGGCGCGGTCCATGCGACACGGCGTTATGGCACGCGTTTGAACGCAACGTTGCTCGCCGACTTGAAGGCTGGCAACAAAACGGCCAGCGATCTCAAGACGGCGCTCGATCAAATGTCGGCGACGCTGAACCGCGTAACGACGACGGAATACGATCAGCGCGGCTTGGTGACATCTGTCACCGACGCGCTCGGTTATGTGACCAGCAACACGTATAACAATTACGGCGAGCTGGCAACGCGGACCCGCAGCATCTCGTCGGCGGAGTCCGTGACAACGCGTTTCGACTACGACCTGCGTGGTCTGCTGTTGTCGCAGACCGCGGATGTCGGCGGCCTCGCCGCCAACACCCAGACGCATTACGACGCCTTCGGCCGAGTTGTCGAGCGCATCGATGTCGCCGGTCGAGTCACCCGGACGGATTATCAGGACAGCGGTCGCACCATCGTGACGACTGATGCGCTCAGTCGCGAGACGCGGGATGAGTTCGACGCATTTGCACGCGTCATCCGCCACGTCGATGGCAGAGGCGAGGCGACCGTGTATGAGTACGACGATGCGGCTCGCAGCATGAGCGTCACGACGCCGGAAGGACACACGGTCACCACCGTCAAGACCTTCAACGGCCAGACGCTGCGCGTGACCGACGCGCGCGGCAACGCCAACGTGTATTCATACGACGACGATGGCCATCTGCTGACCGTGACCGATGCACTTGGAAACGTCGTCACCAACACATACGACAGCAACTCGGGTCTGCTGACTCAGACCACCTATGCCCGCGGCGTCGTCACAACGCTGAAGTACGATGCGGCCAATCGCATCGTCGAGCGGCGCGTCGACCCGAACGGACTGAACCAGGTCTGCAAGTACGAGTTCAGCGCCTTCGGCCAGGAGATCTCCGTCATCGAAGGTACCGGCGACGCCGCCGGCAACAATCAGCTGCGGAGAGCTTTATACATCTACGATCTGGACGGCCGGCGCACCAAGATCATCGTCGATCCCCTTGGCCTGATGTTGACCACGACGTATCAGTACGACGGCTTGGGCAACGAGGTGCGGGTGTCTCGTGGCACGGCCACCAGCCTCAATCAGCAGGTCACGACGTATGTGTTCGACAAACTCGGCCGGCGCATTCGCGAGATTGCTGCGCCGAGCGATGTGCTCGGTTCCGGTCCTGCGCATGAGCGGGATCTGACCACGGAATATCGCTATGACCTCAACGGCCGCGTGACGCGGAAGATCGACGCGACCGGGCGGAGCACCTGGTATGTTTACGATGAAGCCGGCCAGCTGACACAAACCATCAATGCGCTCGGCGAGGTCAGCGAAAGCTCGTACGACGACAATGGTCGCGTCGTGCTCACGCGCCAATATATCAATCGTCTCTCTGCGGGCCAGATCGCGACGCTGGGAGATGTGCCGTCAGGAATTTCGCCTGCGGCTAATTCCGCCGATCGGCGCACCGCCTTCGTTTATGACCACGACGGTCGGCAGCGTTTCACGATGCGCACCGCCGTCGGCAGCAACTGGATCGTCAGCGAGAATCGCTACGATGCCAACGGCAACATCACTGAGTCGCGAACTTACGGTAAGTATGCGGGTGATTCGACGGCCGAGAGCTCAACCGTCGAAGCGGTCCAGAGCGCGCTCGTCGCGCTTGGCTACAATGAGGCGTCGGCGAGCACCCTGGCCGACGTTCGGCGCACGCGCTTTGCATACGATGCCAACAATCGCCTGCGTTTCGCAGTCGATGCAAGCGGCGCGGTCAGCGAAAGCGTTTACGACGCGGCCGGCAACGTGACTGCGGCCGTGCGCTATGCCACCAAGCCGACACTGAGCGACTTCAGCGAAAGCGGCATCAACGCGGCCGTCGATCGCACAAACAAAGAAAATCAGGTCACGCACCTGGCGTACGACGCCGCCGGCCGCGTGCGCTTCACGTTGCGCCAGCTCGATAACAAGCACGTCGTGACGGAGCAGCGCTACGATGCGCTCGGCCGCGTGGTGCAGACCATCGGCTACGCGAACTTGCTGACGACGACGAACTTCAGCGAGTCCGCTCTCGCGCAAAGCGTCGCCATCAGCAGCAACGACCGGCGCAGCGTGTTTGCATACGATGCGGTGGGCCGGCAGGTCTACGCCGCCAATGTTTCTGTTTACAGCAGCACTGGCGCGAGCACGGCCTTCGTGACACGTATGACGTACGACGCGATGGGCCATGTGGTGAAGTCGCGTGCCTATGCGCAGGCGGTAAACCTCGGCACCTTCAGCAAAGCGGCCTTCGACAGCGCCGTCAGCTCGCTCGCGAACGATGCGCAGAACCGAACGACCGATTACGCCTACGATGCGGCCGGCCGACAGCGCTTCGTGGTGCGCCCCGACGGTTCGATGATCGAGACGGTGTATGACTCGCTCGGGCAGCTCGTGGAGCGGCGTCAGTTCAACCTGCAGATCGGCGCCGGCGTGGAGCGCACCGAAACCGCCTTGACGGCCGCTCGGGGCAATCATGCCGTCGGTGACAATATCACCCGCGGCGAGATCTATAAGTACGACGCGGCCGGGCGCCTGCTCGGGGTAACGGACGCGAAGGGTTACAAAGAAACATACACCTACGATGCGCTCGGGAACCGCCTCACGCGCACGGACAAGAACAATTCCGTGTGGACATACACGTACGATCGCGCCGGCAATCTGCGCAGCGAGTCGTCACCATCGGTTTCCGTGCAGCTGAGCAACGAAACGCAGCCGCAGGTCCGTCAGCTGGTCACGCAGTATGACTACGACCCGATGGGCAATCTCACCAAGCGCACCGAAGCCGCCGGCACCGTCGATGAGCGTGCCACGCGCTATCAATACGATCGGCTCGGCCGGCAGACCCTGGTCACGCTGGCCGGTTGGTACGATCCGGCTCAGGGCAAGGTCGTGGGCGGCAGCTCGCAGCCTTCCGGCACCGTGGCCCGCACGCTCGAAACTTTTTACGATGCGTTCGGCAACGTGGTTCGCACCAAGCTGCGCACCGGTGCCAGCACGTATCAAAACGAATACAAGACGTATGATTCGCTGGGCCGCATCGTTCACGACGTCGATGCGCTGAATCGCGTCACGCGCTTTTTCTATACGACGTTCGGCGAGCAGTCCGCCGTGGCTCGTTACGGCATCGCCGTGGCGGCGAAGACCGGCGATGGCTTGTGGAACATCGATGCGTTGACGGCCGCTATCGGCAATGCGAGCTCGCGTGTCACGAACATGACGTACGACACGCTCGGCCGCAAGATCAAGGTCGAGCTGAATCCCAGCAGCAACTACAGCACGTTCGATCCCGCCGCCGGCTTCGGCGAAACATATTTGGCGACTGCGACGACGCAGTATTCTTACAACGCGTTCGGCGATATCACCAAAACGTCGCAGCTGGTGGGCGCGGCGCCGCAGGCGGCCTGGCGTGACACCTTTCATTATTTCGACGCGATGGGCCGCGAGATTCGCACCGTCGACGCGCTGGGTTATCAGACCGCGCGCTCCTATGACGCGCTCGGCAATCTCATCGAAGTCGTCGAGTACGAAACCAAGGGCAGCTTCCCGCCGGGATCGACCTTGCCGGCCACGCCGACTGCCACCTTCGAGGACCGCATCACCGCGTTTACTTACAACGCGCTGAACCAGCAGACCACGGTGCTCCGCAAGGGACTGAGCTACGTCGTCATGCAGAGCAACGGCTCATTCACTCAGGTCAGCAACGCCAACGACGTTGCGACCAAGGTCCAGACCAATGCGTACGACGCGCTCGGGCATCTGACTTCGCAGACCGATGCGCTCAACAACGTCACCACCACCGAGTACAACGAGCTCGGGCAGGTGAAGCGGGTCACGCTGCCTTCGCGGCTCGCGGCGGCAGCGAACAGCGTCGATCCATTCGTCGGTCAGGTCAGCGTCGCGCCGGTTACGAACTTCACGGTGAATGCGTTCGGTCAGATCGTCACTCAACAGATGACATCGGGCGCCGCCGCGGGCGGCACGCTCACGACCAGACAGATCTATGATTTCGGCGGCAACCTCGTCGCCGTCCTCGACGCTCGCAACAACCGCCGCGACCTGGCGGTGGACTTCGCGGGCCGCGTCATCCTCGAGACGCAGACGATCGCCGTCAGCCGCGACGATCTCGATCTGCAGGATTCCGCAGCCAACAATGCCATCGCGCAGGGTTTCAATCAGACCCTCAAGCGTCGTTATGGCTATGACGCGCTCGGTCAGCGCACCGAAGTGACCGATGTCTATACGACTGCGTCCGGCCAGCAGATGCAGAGCGGTCAGCGCAGCACTTACAACGCGTATGGCGAGGTGCAGGATGAATGGCGCGTGTCTGGAGCCGCGTCGCTCGCCCCCTCCGCGTTGACGAACCAGGTGCACGTCGCGCACTACGAGCGAGATCAGGTCGGCCACGTCATTTCCAAACAGGCGGCCGACGGCCTCACTCGCTACTACTACAACCCCGCCGGCCAGCTGGTCCGGCAGGAGCAGGCGGGCAACGATTCCAACGCCGATCAAACCTTCGCTCGCAACACCTTCTGGGAGTACGACGTGCTGGGTCGCGTGACCTTGCAGCAGCTGCCCGAGTACTACGACAGTCACGTCGGCGAGCAGGGAGCGCTGATTGCACCTCGCATCGAACAGAGCTTCGACCGCTGGGGCAACGTCATCAGCCGCAGCGAAGGCGGCGCGTTGCTGAAGCAGGATTTCCTGGACAACGTGATCGACAACGGCAATCGCGCGACGACCGAGTTCTCGTATGACGCCGACAATCGCGTAGTCCGTGTGCATCAGCCGGACACGTTCGCGTATGCCATCAGCATCGGGGCAACCCCGTCGTCGGTTAAAAAGAGTCATCGCGCGGGCTACGACCTGCTGGGCCGCCAGGTCGTCGATCAGGATTTGCTGCAGATCAATTTCCAAAGCGGCGGCGAGATCGTGCTGCGTACCCGAACCAATCAGTTCGACGGCGCCGGTCAGCTCGTCTCGCAAACGGATGCGTCCACTCGCGCGACCTCGTACGCGTACGACGCATATGGTCGTCGAGTCGGCACCCGCACGGGCAACGGCACCGTGATGGTGGACAGCTACGATGCCAACGGCAACGTGCTCACTCACGGCGTCCTGCGCACGTCCGCTGGCGGTCCGTACATCAGTGGAACATCGCCGGCCAGCAGTGCCGCCGTGCTGGTGGTGAATCGTTATAAATACGATCAGGCCAATCGTCGTTACCTGGCGGCGGACCTCACCAACAACAGCATCGGCAAGAGCTATCTCACGTTGTCGCGCTATGACGAGCGCGGCCTGCTGCGAGATACGTATCAGGGTGAGACGACGACGCTGGTGCCGAAGACGCAATTCATCGTCGACACCAAGCGCACCGAATACGATGAGTTCGGCAATCGCACGCTGGAGAAGGACGCTACCGATGCCGCGATGTCATGGGCGTACGAGACCGGCGATTACATTGTCGGCCGGCTGAAGAGTCGCTCGGTCAACCTGCAGTTCATGCAGTACGGCTACAACGATTTCGGTCAGTTGAGCACCGAGACCAACGGGCCCTTCTACACGCGCCAGTACACCTATCTCCAGAACGGTCTGCTTCAGCTGTTGCAGGAGTCGACCATGGGCGGCAACGTGCAGAAAGGCCGTGCTTTCCAGCGTGACCA
Source organism: uncultured Steroidobacter sp. (assembly GCA_946478975.1). Next base: position 3,864 of record CAMLEO010000002.1, on the reverse strand, counting down.
GGTGCTCAGCTACAGGTACGACACCCGAGGCCAGCTCATCGAGGAAGGCGCGCAAAGCACGATCGCGGCGCAGTGGATGTCCGGCGGGCTCAACCAGACGCACGAGGAATTCAACCGCTTCACCCAGACTTCGTACGATGCCGAAGGGAAGATCACGGCCATTCACGTCACCGGGGAGCCGCTGAAAGATCTGCTCTACGGATACGATGCGCTCGGCAATCGCGCCAGCATCAATGCCACGTATTTCGGCGGCACGAATTCAATCAAGTACTACACGTTCGATCTCGAAGGCCGGGCGCTGATCGTCGATGGCACGATCGTGGACGGCAAGCTCATTGCCGGCAGCGAAGGCACGACTGTTTCTTATGACGTCGTGGGCCGCCGCCAGAGCGCGGCGAAGATGAACAACGGTGTGACCGTCACCGACACGTACACGTACAACGATCTGGGTTATCTGACGGAGGTTCGTGAAACCGATCCCGCGCTGTTCTCCGGCAAGCAGTTCACCAAACAAACGCGCGTCTACGACACCACCGGCCGGGTCACCGACGACAACTACTTCACGCTCGCCCAGGACAAGGAGACCGGCAAAATCGAACAGGCCGACATCAAGCGAATCAACAACGAATACGACGCGTTCGGCAACCTGTCGGCCTCGAACATCGAGCTGTTCCGCCCGCAGCATCAATCGTCGCGCGTCGAATATCACCGCAACCTTGCCGGCCGCGTCGACGACTACATCGTCAATGTCGCCGTGAAGCAGGGGGACAGCTGGGTCGGCGTGGAATCTCAGAAGTATGTATATGAGTACCGACAAACGTTGGACGGTTTCAAGGAGGACACCATCGAGGAGACCACCACCGTCGCGGGAGGCGGCTCCAAGCCGGGCCCGACCACCAGCAACGAATACGATCTGGCCGGACGCCTGGTGCTGCAGAATGCGAATAACGGCTGGAGCCTGCAGGCCTACGACAGCAGCGGGCGGCTGCTCAAGCGCACCGCAAGCAATGGGCACGAGTACTTTTATTTCGCCGGCGGCAAGCAGGTCGCTGTGCTGGGCCTGGGGGACCTGGCAAAGGTCCAGTTCTCGAACACTCTGACGCCGATCAGCGAGAGCTATCCGGCCGCCGCGCCGGGAACTCATGTGGTCAGCTCGGGCGACACGCTTGCAAGCATCGCGGCCGCGGTGTTTGGCGATGCATCGCTGTGGTACCTGATCGCGGAAGCAAACAACGTCGCTGCCGGCCCCAATAACGAGCTGCCAGCGACGGAAGTCGGCAGGACGTATCGCGTGCCGAACATCGTGATCGACGTTCACGGCACGGCGAATGCGTTCAAGCCATTCAACCTTGCCAGCGTGCTGGGCGACAGCACGCCGATTGCAGCCCACGTTCCTGGACCGCCGGGACCGAGCTGCTCTCAACAGGTCGGCAGTATCGTGCAGCTGGCGGTGATCACGGCCGCTGCAGCTCTCGCCGGTGCAGTCACGAGCGGCCTCGCTGCTCCTGTCGTCGGGCCCGTGCTTGCCGCATCGCTGGCAGCTGCCGCTGGCAGTGTCGCCAGCGAGGCTGTGGGCACTTACTTCGGGAAGAACGACGGCATCAGCGGTTGGAAAGCGCTGGCCGCAGGTGTGACTGGCGCGGTCGGTTCATTTGCCGAGCTCGGCACGCAAGCTGGCAGCATCTTCGATCAGGCCATCGGCGCCGCAGGGGAAGGACTAGCAAACATTGCTGCCGATTCCTTGATCCACGGCAACTTCGATCCAGCATCGTTGCTGAGCTTGCCAGCGCTCGCGGGCACAGCCGCTGTGTTTGGGAGAGCCGAGCGCGCAGTTGACGAAGTTACGGGCAGGGCAATTCCGAGCGCACGCGTGTGGGGCGGGGTGCACAAGCTGGTCGGTGGAGCCGTCGATCTGCGCAGCGGTTGGCTTTGGAACCAGGACTCGCGCAACTGGCAGACGATTCTCTCGCAGTCGCTGAGTGCGTCGGCCAGCGTCGCCGCGGGTTTCGCGGGAGAGTGGGCGCGCGATGAAATCGGTGGCTGGCTGCACAAGGACGAAGCCGCCTCCGGCGACAAGACTCCGCTGCAGGAACTGATCGAGTCGTTCGATGAGCAGGATCGTCAAGGGATGCGCCCGCGGCTCATCAGCAGTGCTACGTGGCAGATCTTGGGCAGCGGCGATCCAAAAGGTTCGGGCAGCAATGCCACCATCACCACCCTGGACGATTTGCTGAGCATTCCGACCCGCAATTCGCAAGACTCGCCATCGGACGGCGGCACGGTGGTGTATTACGACGATATCGTCGCGCAGGCAGATCAAGCGGCCCGGGAATCCCCGCTGGGCATCGTTACATCGGCCGAGCAAGCGCAGACGCGAGCCGCATCGATCGAGCAACTGGCGAAATCGGTGCTGGCCGTCGATGCCGACGGCAACGTCAAGGTGAACCACGCGTACACGCGCGTCATCGGCGAACAGCTGGCCAGCCTGAAGGGCCAGAACGCAGCTTTGAAACGCGCCTTCTCAGCGCTCGATGACGATCAGTTGAGCGTGGTCGTCCAGGACGCCGTCAGCTTCTCCGGCTACCCCGGCGAAGGCGTTGCCAAAGTGACGTCGGGCGGCACCGGTTTGCCCAGGCGCGGGAATGTCGATCTGCTGGCGGGTATTCTGGATGCTGCTGCCAGCTCCTCCGAAGCGGTGCTCAAGCAAAGGGTTTTCGAGCAAGCGGCGGCGCAGCTGGGTTCCATCAACGCAGGGCAGATTCGTTTCCAGGAACACAACTATGTCGGCATCATCGATAACAAGGCGGAGATCGAGCAGCGTTTGACCACCGGGCTGCAGGGAGTACTGAACAGCGATGCTTACGGCGTGATATCGAAGCTGGAGCGGACCGATCAAACCGGTGCGGCCTTGACGGTATTCAATCGCAACGTGGTTGAGCAGGGGCGGGGAGCAAGCCTGGCGCCTGTCGTCGCAACCTTGCGCTCGCATTTTTATGACGATGCGATTGGCACGGATGGCTTGCCTTTCCACCAGGGCGCGCGGGTGTTGGGTTATTTCTCGGGCAGATACGAGGCCGGCATCAGCGCTCTGAAGCTGAGTCGAAAGGAGACCTATGAGCAGACGATCGCCGCGTTCAACATTGGCATTGCCACGGCGTCCGCCTTCGCGGGGCCATTTCTGCCGTCGCTCAAGCTGACAGACCCGACACAGCAGAGCGTCGTTGGCGGGCTCCCAGCCTTTGTGGGCGCAGGTCTCACGACTTTTGTCGCGGGGGCGATGGATGAGTATTTGAACAAGGGACTCGCCCTGCAGCCGGCATTGATGAAGATTGCTTATCCGGGCTACCAGGGCGCGAGGGAGGAGGCGTTCCGCAGCGCTTACAAGTGGGAATGAGCGTCCGTGAGCATGGTGGCGATCAATACCGTGGACTATTGGAAGCGGCACGGCAAGTGATCGCGCACTCGCCAATGTGACCTCGTGGGCGGCGGCTTGAACGCCGCCCGCGAATCGCGACCGCTGGTTCTGATTTATACTGACGACAGTATCGAAATCCCGAGCGTCGCTGCACAACCCGCATGCCGAAAGATCTGAAAATCGCCACTGCGCAGTTCGAGAATCGCAGCGGCGACAAAGCATACAATCTGACTGTGATCGATCAGTTATCCGCCCGCGCGGCGCGGGCGGGTGCGGATGTGATTGCATTTCACGAATGTTCGATTACCGGTTACAGCTTCGCTCGCCAACTCTCGAAAGATCAGTTGTGGGATCTGGCCGAAACGATCCCGTCCGGACCGAGCACAGAGGCACTCGCCGGCATCGAGCTTAGCCACGTAATAGCAGTGCTGGCAGGACTCTTCGAGCGA
>CAMLEO010000001.1 GCA_946478975.1 uncultured Steroidobacter sp. | reverse complement strand
GATCACCTGATAATTGCCGGAGCGGCGGCGGTATTACTCACTAGTGGCCTCGACTGCCGCCGAATCGGAGCTGACCTTGGAGCGCAGCGGCAGCTCGGGCACGAACAGCACCACGAGCAGCGCCAGCGCGACGATCCACAGCGCTCGCTGGAGCATGTTCGCGATAGATTCCGCGAATGCGACTTTCACGCCGCGTTGAATGTCATTCACCAGCTTCGCCGAGTACGCAGTCACACCCGCCTTCACTTTCGCCAAAGCACGATCCGCGCGTTGTGCGACGAGAGCATCCTCCGTCGCAAGCAAGCTGTCTCGGAACAACGCGGCCACGCCGTTGATGACTTCCGGCTCCTTCCATGCCCGCGAAGGAATATTGGCGAGCTGATGTTTCATGGCCGGCGAGAGGCTCGGATCCTGCAGCAAACGATCGCGACCTTCGGGGCCGGACTTCAGCTCGGCGACCAAAGCATCGGTGCGCTCGGCCAACTCTTCTTTGGTAGAGGTCCGAATGCCGCCGTCGCGCAGCGGCTTCTTGATCGCTTCCGGCAGGCGCGGATCGCTGAGCACTTCTTCCACCGCCGCGGAATCTTCGTGATATGCGCGCTCGATGACCTTGTAGCGCTCGCTGAGCACCGAGTTCACGCGCTCGCGGATCTGATCGACATTCATCGCTTCGCTCTGCGCATGCGCGAGGTCGATCTGCATGTTCGGTGCGCCCGGCAGCTGCGGCACGTGCTTGGGCAACTCCGCGGTCAACGCGTGCGTCAGCAGTGTTCCAAAGATCGCGACGCCGACCGTCGAGCCCATCTGCCGGCTGAACTGGCTCATGCTGGTGGCAACACCCACTTCGGTGCTCGGCGCCGCGTTTTGAATCACCAGGCTGAACAACGTTTGCGCCGGACCGAGCCCGATGCCCGTCAGCACCAGGCGCCAGGACAGATCGTGCTGAGTCGTGTCGGCGTTGATGCCCGTCAACGCGATCACGCCAGCAAACAAAACCACCCCGCCGGCGATCATCAGCAGCTTGTATTTGCCGAAGCGCGCGACGATGCGGCCGGAGAGAATGCTGCTGACGATCAGCGCGCCCATCAGCGGCAACAACGAGATACCGCTCTGAGTCGCCGTTACGCCCTGCACGACCTGCATATACAACGGCATGAACATCACGACGCCGAGGAACGCCATGCTCATGACGAACGATCCCAGCGCCGCAGTCCGGAACGTTGGAATTGCAAACAAATGCAGCGGCAGGATGGGTGCCGAGGCGCGCCGCTCAACCCAAATAAATATCGCCAGCGCCGCAGCTGAGCCGGCAAACAATCCCACGATGAGCGATGAGTCCCACGGATGGCGCGTGCCACCCAGCGTCAGTCCGAGCAAAGCTGTCGCCGCCGTCGCAACCACCAGCAGTGCGCCCAGATAATCGATGTCGCCACCGGTGCCCCGACGCAGCGTCGGCATCTTGTAAATGATCATGAACAGCGCGAGCGCGCCGAGCGGCAGGTTGACGTAGAACACCCAGCGCCAGCCGGCGACTTCATAGCCAAGCAACGTAACTGTGCCGTGATCGGTGAAGAAGCCGCCGATGAATGGCCCGATGACCGTGGCCAGTCCGAACACCGAGCCGAATACGCCGAACAGCTTGCCGCGCTCGCGGGGCGGATACATATCGGCCATCACCGCGAACGAAACCGTCATCAATGCGCCGGCGCCGAGGCCTTGCAAGGCACGGAACACCACCAGCTGCATCATGCCGCCGCCGAGCACCGGCAAGTCGCCGAACTCTCCGGACAGTCCGCACAGCGCCGAGCCGACCAGAAACATCAGCACGCCGACGATCAGGATCGGCTTGCGGCCGTACTGATCGCTCAACTTGCCATAAAGCGGCACCGAGACCGTGGAGGTGAGCATGTACGCCGTCGTAACCCAGGCGTACATGGACAGGCCGCGCAGCTCTTCGATGATGCGAGGCATGGCCGTGGCCACGATGGTCTGATCGAGCGCACTGAGCAGCACGACCACCGCCAGCGCCGCCAGCGTCAGACGCCTTTCGGCGGACGTTATCTGCAGGTCAGTCAAAGGGGATATTTGAGTATCGAGTGCAAACCGGCCGCAAAGCTTAAACGTTTTGCCCGCCCGCCGCATCGCAAAGGCACGCTTCACCTCGATTTGGCCTCCGCTGGTCGCAACCCGCACAACGGGCGGTCCGCGAAGCGGTCCAATGGCGCCACAATACTTTTTATCTGGCAAGGAGCGGACATGCGCGTCATCGCCGCTGCTATTCGCAATCCCATCGCGGTCGGGGTCACGGTGCTGCTGGTGTGCCTGTTCGGCATGCTCAGCCTGAAGCAATTGCCGCTGCAGCTGTTTCCGGACATCGAGCGGCCGACCATCGGCATCTTCACCAACTGGCGCGGCGCCTCGCCCGAAGAGGCGGAAGCGGAGCTGCTCGAACCGCAGGAACGAGTGCTGCAAGGCTTGACCGGCGTGGAGGAAATCACCGGCAACGCCAATAGCGGCGGCACCGACATCCTGCTGACGTTTGCGATCGGCACCGACATGAAAGCGGCGCTGGTCGACGTGATCGGCCGCATGAGCCGCCTGCCGCCGCTGCCTCGCGACGCCGATAGGCCGGTCGTGCAGCTCGGGGGCTACGGCGACACCAACGAAAATCTTTCTTACTTTTTCGTACAGCTGCTGCCCGGCACGGCGGGCCCGATCGACAACTACCGTCGCTTCATCGAGGACGTGGTTCAGCCTCGCATCGAATCGGTGCCGGGTGTGGCCGGCGTGCGCCTGAACGGCACTGCGCCGAACGATCTGCGCATCACTCTGGACCTGGCGAAGGCAGCGGCACTCGGCATCGGTATTCCCGACGTCGCACATCTGGCAGCGAGCGCCAATAACATCTCCGCCGGTCAACTCGATGTCGGGCGGCGTCAATACGCGTTGCGCTACGCCGGTCGTTACGACGTGGAACAACTCGGTCAACTCGTGCTCGCGTGGCGTGACGGCCAACCGGTGCGGCTGTCCGATGTCGCAGTCGTCGAACTGCGGCCGCCGGAGCAATTCCAGTACGCGCATCAGAACGGCAACTCGGCGCTGAGCCTGCAAGTGCTGCGTGCGCCGGGTGCGAATGTTCTCAGCACGCTCGAAGAGGTCAAACGCGTCGTCGCGGAGCTGCGCGATGGGCCGTTGCACGAACGCGGGCTCGGCATCGAGCAATCGTTCGATGCGTCAGTGTTCATCAAACGTGCAGTGAACCTGCTGATCGAGAACCTGGTCGTCGGTGCCCTGCTCGCACTGGTGTGCGTGTGGTGGTTCATGCGCGATGCGCGAGCGACCGTGATCATCGCGACCACGATTCCGGTTTGTTTGCTCGCGACCTTCTGCGCCTTGCACCTCGGCGGCCGCAGTATCAACGTCATCTCGCTGGCCGGCCTGGCGTTTGCGGTCGGCATGGTGGTCGAAGGCGCAATCGTCGTCTCAGGAAACATCATCCGCCTCAAAGAAGGCGGCATGCCGATAGAGCAAGCGGCCCACGATGGCGCAAGGCAAGTCGTGCCGGCGTTGTTTGCTTCCACGACCACGACCATCGCCGTATTCCTGCCGGTGCTGTTCCTGAAGGATGTGGAAGGCCAGATCTTCGCGGACCTGGCGCTGACGATATCCATCGCGGTCGCATTTTCGATTCTGGTTGCCGTTACCGTCGTGCCCGCGGCGGCGGGTCGATGGCTGGCCGGCGATGCGAAGAAATCCGGCTACGGCGAAGGTTGGCCACGACTCACCGACTGGGTGATCCAATGGACGCGCACGCGACGCCAGCAGCTGATGTGGGTGGCGGCATTGCTGATCGCGCCGTTGCTGTTGTCGTGGGTGATGCTGCCGAAGCTCGATTACTTGCCACCGGTGAAGCGTGCAGCGATCGATGCGTTTTTCAGCTTTCCGCCGGGCATGAGCCCGACGGCGGTGGATCGCGAGATCGTCACCAAGCTGCAGCAACGCATGGAGCCGTACATGAAAGGCGAGAAGCAGCCGCGGCTCAAGAACTATTACATCCTGCTGTGGCCGGGCGGCGGCACGCTGGGTGCGCGCGTCATTGATGACGATCGCATCGGCGACCTGGAACGCATCGTGCGCGATGAAGTCGTCGCCGGCATTCCCGACACGCGCGTGTTCGTCACCGAAGGCGAGTTGTTCCAAGGCATCGGCGGCTCGGCGCGATCCATCGCGATTCATTTGCAAACCACCGATACGGCGGCGTTGAACGTCGCCGCTGCCAACGGTCGCCGCCTGCTGGAACAAACATTCCCAGGGGCGAACGTGCAATCGCTGCCGAACACGGATGTGCAAGTGTTGGAACTGCGTGCGGAGCCGAACGATCGACGCATTGCTGAGGTCGGCTGGGATCGAGGCTCGCTCGGCACCGTGATTCGTGCGCTCGGCGACGGCGCGTGGCTGGGCGAATACTTCGACGGCCAGTCGCGCCTGCCGGTGATGTTACGAACGAATCTGGGCGAAACGCCCGAGGAGCTGGCGCAGGCGCCGTTGATCACGCCGTCCGGTGAAGTCGTGCCGCTCGGCGATCTGGTGACGTTGCAGACACAGCTGGTGCCAGAGCAGATCCGCCGCGTCGATCATCATCGCACCGTGACGCTGACCGTCGATCCGCCGCAGTCGCTGTCGCTCGAAGACATGCTCGCGACCATCAACAGCGACATCGTGCCGCGTTTGAAAGCCGATCTGCCGCCGGATGCAAACATTCGACTCGCGGGCAGCGCCGACCGGCTCGATGCCATCGTGGACACCATGACCGGCAACTTCCTGCTCGCGCTGCTGGTGCTGTTCATGCTGATGGCGGCGATGTTTCATTCGCTGCGCGATGCGCTGGTCGTGGTGCTGACGGTGCCGCTCGCGCTGGCCGGCGGTGTGCTCGGCATTCGTTTGCTCGACCTGGTCGCGTTCCAGCCGCTCGACCTGCTGACCATGATCGGCTTCATCATGATGATCGGCATCATCGTCAATCACGCGATCCTGCTCGTGGATCTCACGCGCGAGGCGATGAATCACGGCCACAGCCTCGAAGATTCGCTGCGGATGTCGCTGAATCAGCGCCTGCGCGCGATGGTGGCAAGCACGCTGACGGGCGCGCTCGGTGCGCTGCCGATGGTGATCAACCCTGGCCCGGCCAGCACGATGTATCGCGGCCTCGCGGCGGTGAACGTCGCCGGCGTGATCGTGAGCATGGTGTTCTCGATCGTGCTGCTGCCGAGCCTGATGCGATTGGTGTACGAGCGCAGAGCGCCGCAAACGGCGAAAGACGGCGCCGAGTTGTTAGTGGAGACGAACCCATGATGCGCGCGAAAAGATATGCCTTACTGCTGTTGATGTTCTCTGGCGCCGCCGGCGCGCAGAACGCAGCGAGTGATTTACCGGCGGTCATGGTGGAAGTCGCGGAAGCTTCCATCACACGCGTTGCACCTCGTCGCTGGGTGCCGGGCAGCGTCGTGAGTCGCAACGATGCCCGACTCGCGACCAGTGCTGCCGGACGCTTGGAATATGTCGCCGAAGTCGGCACTCGCATTCGCGCCGGCGAGCGAGTTGCGAAATTAGAAGATGAAGCCGTGCGTCTGCGCGTCGCCGATACGAAGGCGGAGATCGCGCGCATCGATGCACAACGCGCCATGTCGGAGCGACAGCTGCAACGAATCGAGCAGCTGGCGAACAACTCGATCTCACAAACGCAGATCGATGAGGTGCGCTCGCAGCTCGCCATGCTCACGGCGCAGCTGGAGCAAGCGCAGGTTCGTCATCGCTCGGCGCTGCATGACCTGGAGCAAACAGAACTGCGGGCACCGTTCTCAGGCGTCGTCAGCGAACGTCTTGCTCAACGCGGTGAGTACGTCGCAACCGGCGCCGCGATCGCGCGCCTCGTCGATACGGTTCACGTCGAAGCTCGTGTGCAAGCCCCGCTCGCGCTGCTCGATACCGTGCGACCGACGATGCAGCTGCCGCTGAAACTCGGCGACAAACAACTGCAAGCGCAGGTTCGGACCGTCGTCCCCGTCGGCGAAGAACGCTCGCGTCAATTCGAGTTGCGCATGACGCTCGCCGACAGCGCCTTCAATGTCGGCACCGCCCTGGAAATCGGCCTGCCCGAGCGCGAAGCCACCGAAGCGCTGGTGGTCCCTCGCGATGCCATCGCCGTCCGCCAGACCGGCAACTACCTGATGCGCATTCGTGGCAACACCGCCGAGAAAGTCGCCGTCACCTCGATCACCACCGACGGCGATCTCACCACCATCCGCGGCCCCGTCGCCGCCGGCGACATCGTCGTCATCCGCGGCGTCGAGCGCTTGCAGGACGGCCAGCGCGTCACCGTCGTCTCCCGCGACGCCGCTCTAGCCCCAAAACGCCGCCCTGACGCGTGAGAATCTATTCATCCTGCCGCTCGACCGAGCTGTAAGCTATTGCTTGTTAAGGGACTTCGTGTAGATTATCTATTCAGATATCTATTCATGGATCTATTCAGCCGTGGCCATTGCGGACGATTTGGCGCGCATCCTCAGTCAGGGGGCCCAGCCCGGCCCGGCGCTGATGGAAGGCCTGGGGGTTTCCCAGCCAACGCTCTCGCGCCAGCTGAACGCACTCGTTAGACAAGAGCGTGTGCTGCGAATTGGCAGCACGCGTGGCGCACGCTACGCATTGCGCCGGGAAATCCCGGAGAGCGGTTCTTCCTGGCCCCTGTATCGCGTCGATGAGCACGGCAACGCCGGCGAGGTCGGCAGACTGTATGCCCTGGCAGCGGACCAGTATTTCTTCGAGGCCAGCGACGCCACGTTTGCATCCTCCGCCCTGACTCACGGCTTGCCTTATTTCCTGCAGGACCAGCGGCCCGGCGGCTTTCTCGGCCGCGCCGTACCCCAGCGTTATCCGGAGTTGAACCTGCCACAGCGAGTGATCGACTGGACCGACGATCACTATCTGCGCTACTTCACGCGGCACGGTGGCGAGGCCGTCAGCAACCTGATTCTGGGCGAAGCGGCTTTCAGCGAATATCTCGCCAGCCTGCGCAGCCGCCATCCCATCGAAGATGTGGCCAGTGAATTTCCCCGGCTGTTGCGTGCCGCGATCGAAGGCGGGCTGCCCGGCTCTTCAGCTCACGGCGAACACCCGAAATTCACCGCACTGGTGCGTCGTCCACAGGGCGCAGGCCACGTGCTGGTGAAGTTCTCGCCACCGCTCTCCAATCCGATCGGGCAGCGCTGGTCGGATCTCCTGGTCGCCGAGCACATTGCACACGTGACGTTGTCAGGAGCGGGAGTGCTGGCGTGTCGCTCACGCGTTCATTTCTTCGACAATCATGCGTTTCTCGAAGTGGAGAGATTCGATCGCTGCGGCGCTGATGGCCGCATCGGTGTGACTTCATTGTTTGCTATCGACGCGTCTCGATACGGCCGCCTGGACAACTGGATCGGGGCTGCGGGCCGCTTGCTGGCGGATCGAATGATCGATGCGGCCACGGCGGAGCGAATCCGCCTGGTGGCGACCTTCGGTGCGCTCATTGCCAATACCGACCGCCATTTCGGCAATCTCGCCTTCTACGACTCATACAACGGCAAACTCACTTTGGCGCCCATCTACGACATGCTGCCGATGCTGTTCGCGCCGGAACACAATCAAATCATTCCGCGCGAGTTCGTGCCCTCGGACCCGACTGCGGAAACGCTCGGATCCTATGCAATGGCCCGTGAGATGGCCGAAGGGTATTGGCAGACTCTCATCGACGATCCGCGCGTCAGCGACGACTTCCGGGCCATCAGCGCCAAATGCCTGGCAGCCCTACGCGCTCTGCCACGTGCAGGAGCCTATTCCCGAGGCCCTGCCTCGGGGTGATAACCCCCTGCTTCACAAGGGGTTTTCCGGGGTCTACGCCGGCGTAATTTCGTTATTCTCTTTTGGCCGAAGCGATTGCCGCGCGGGACGTTATGCTTCGCATCCCGCGGAGCGTCCGCGACCGGCTGATTTGCGCAGCCAAGAGAACTTCAGGGTCCTTATGTCGAGCTTCAATACCGAACGCGTCCTCAACGTCCGTCATTGGAACGACACGCTGTTCAGTTTCACCACCACCCGCAATCCCGGGCTGCGCTTCGAGAACGGGCAGTTTGTGATGATGGGCCTGCAGGTCGACGGCAAGCCGTTGCTGCGCGCCTATAGCATCGCGAGCGCCAATCACGAGGAGCACCTGGAGTTCTTCAGCATCAAGGTGCAGAACGGTGCGCTCACTTCTCGCCTGCAGCATCTGCAGCCGGGGCAGGAAGTGCTGGTGAGCCGCAAGCCGACCGGTTCGCTGCTGCTGCATGACCTGCGGCCGGGCAAACATTTGTATCTGCTGAGCTCCGGCACCGGGCTCGCGCCGTTCCTGAGCCTGGTGAAGGATCCGGAGATGTACGAGCGCTTCGAGAAGATCGTGCTCGTGCACAGCGTGCGCCAGATCAGCGAGCTCGCGTACGAGGAATATCTGACTCACGTGCTGCCGAAGGACGAACATCTCGGCGAGCTGGTGAGCAAGCAGCTGATCTACTACCCGACCGTCACGCGCGAGCCGTTCCGCAATCGCGGCCGTCTCACCGATCTGATCGAAAGCGGCAAGCTGTTCGAAGCGATTGGCCTGCCGGCGCTCAACAAGGAAGACGATCGCGTGATGATCTGCGGCAGCCCGTCGATGCTCAAAGACAGCTCGGCCATCCTGGACGCACGCGGCTTCGAGATTTCGCCGCACATCGGCGCCCCCGGCGATTACGTGATCGAGCGGGCTTTCGTCGAGAAATAGGAATGGAAGGCGTGGGTGGCTCGCGTCGGCGAGCTGGGTGAGATATCTCTCCCCGGCGCCGCGCACCACCCTTGTCCGTGCTAACGCGCGGACCGTATGTGTTCCATCCCTGGAGCTGCTGCTGGGCCCAGCATCCCTGCTGGAGCCAAGCCGCCGGTGAGAGATATCTCACCCAGCTCGCCAACGCCGAAACGTAGGCTGTTGCATCAGGCCGGCACGCCGATGCTCAGCATGCCGGTGTAACCATTGGTGATATCGCCCGACAGCGCCGGCGTCATCGCCGCCATCTGCGCGGTTGTGTTGTCGCCGAACACGTTGTCGCTCGCAATCGTGACATTCGCCAGATTGCTCACACTCGCACTGTAGCCCGACGCGCCCGAATACACGGTGCTGCAAACATCGCGCGCCATGGCCATTTGCGAGGTGAGCACGCGGTTGGTGTACAGCGTCGCCATCGACAGGCTCGGATAAATTTCAAAATGAATGTGCGGATACCGGCCCGAATAGCAGCCCGGGAAAATCGTCGTAAACGTCACCTGCCCATTCGCATCCGCCACCTGCACGCCGCGCAGGAAGTTCTCGTTCTGCACGGTGCTGGAATACAACGAATACAAACCGTCCCGCGTGCAATGCCAGATGTAAATTGCATAGCCGGCGAGCGGCGCGCACAGATTGTTTGAATTGAGCAGCGTCAATGTGAGCGTCAGCGGCACGCCGGGCGCGACTGTTGTCGAGCTGCCGAAGCTGCTGCGAATGTCACTGCGAACGACGCCGCTGGCAGTGAGCACGTTCGATACCTGACCGTTCACAGTGTTCGAACCGTCGGAAGGATACGGCCCGTTTGTTTCCGACGCGGCGACGTTGCAGGTGCCACTGCTGGTGGAGCCGCTGCTCGAACCGCTGCCTGACGACGAGTCGCTCGATCCCGACGTCGAGGTCGTGGAAGTCGAAGAGCTGTCGTCGCCGTTGCAGCCGGCGATCAGCAGAGCGCTGCCGGAGAGCATCATGCCGAGCACACGTCGTCGCTGCTTCAGCGCTGCAATCTGTTCCAGGTCGCGTTGCAGGCCGAGGTCGTGATCGTCGATGTGCGCGCTCTTCATGCTTGCAGCTCTCCGCGAGGTGGATGTGCGGCGGAGTCTGCAAGCGGGATCTGTAAAACACTGTAACGAAGCAATACAGATGGCCCGGACTTGTTTCAGTCCGGGTTCAGTACCTACGGAAATACCTGAAGCGTAGTTAGATGGAGACAGTCACGCTGACCGGGCAGTGGTCGCTGCCCATCACATCCGCGTGAATCTCCGCCTTCTTCACCTTGGCGCGCAGCGCCCCTGACACCAGCCAGTAATCGATTCTCCATCCCACATTCCGCGCGCGGGCATTGGAGAAGTTGCTCCACCACGAGTAGTGCCCGTTGCCTTCGGTGAACATTCGAAACGTATCGACGAAACCGGCGTCGAGAAAGTTTTGGAAGCCTTCACGCTCCTCTTCGGTGAAGCCCTTCTTGCCGCGATTCGGCTTCGGATTCGCAAGGTCGAGCTCGGTGTGCGCGACGTTCAGGTCGCCGCAGAACAGCACCGGCTTCTTTTTCTCCAGTTGTTTGCAATAAGCGAGGAACGCAGGGTCCCAATGTTTGTGTCGCAGCGGCAGGCGGCTCAGATCGTCCTTGGCGTTCGGCGTGTACACCGTCACGACGAAAAACTTTTCGTACTCGGCCGTGATCACACGACCTTCCTCTCCGGCGTCGCGGCTCAGCTCGTCGGCGAAGGAGAATTTCTTGGCGAACTCCTTGGGAAACCCGTTGATCACGTTGAGCGGCTCGGTCTTGGAAAAAATCGCCGTGCCCGAGTAGCCCTTTTTCACGGCTGAGTTCCAATACTCGTGGTAGCCCGGCAGATCGACTTCGGCTTGGCCGCGCTCAGCCTTGGTCTCCTGCAGGCACAGCACGTCGGGCTTGTGCTCCTTGATGAATGTTTGAAAGGTGCCCTTCTTGACCACGGCCCGGATGCCGTTGACGTTCCAGGAGTAGAATTTCATTTGTTTGCTCGACCACAGAGTGATTTGGGGCGCCTGCGGCGCCCCATTGCAGAATGAGAAGCTCGCACCGGAGCTGAGGCACGCAGCCGTTACTTGTCGCCGTGCGTGGCGAACACGGAAGTTTTGCCGTCGGTGCCGACCAGCAGCACGTCGTAGCGATCGACGCGTCCTGATGGCACTTCCATGCCGGGCGAGCCGGCGGGCATGCCGGGCACGGTGAGGCCCTTCGCCTTGGGGCGTTCGCGCAGCAGGCGCTTGATGTCCTCCGCCGGCACGTGACCTTCGACGAAGTAACCATCGACCTCGGCCGTGTGACACGAGCCCATGCCGAACGGCACCCCGACGCGCTCTTTGATCGGCGCGAGATTCTCCAGGTTGTTCACCTGAACCGTGAAGCCGGCCGACTGCAAATGTTTGACCCACGCGCCACAGCAGCCGCAGGACGGCGTCTTGTTGACGACCACTGTGGGCGCAGTGGCTGCGGCCGTGGCAACTTTTGCGACTGCGGGTAAGGCGAACAACCCGAGCAGGGCCTGGCGGCGATTCATGGCGATCTCCGATGCAGACATGGAAGGCGAAGCCTGCGGCGCAGACTTCGCCCCAATGATGACACATCCCCCGTGCGCAGCGCCTTCCACTGTGCGGCCTCGCCCGCCCCTTGCTTTGACCTTTCTTTTACGGAACGCTGCGCGAGCACGGTTAATGTGACTCCCTCATGGATTCGCCAGTTCACGGAGCATGGTCATGAACGTCGTCATCAGAGCGCTCGCAGTGTGGGGATTGTTAGCTGGCGCGACTGCGCTCGCCGACGGTCCCATCGATTACAGCAAAGATGAAACATGGTTGTGCCGCCCCGGGCGCACCGACTCGTGCACAGTGGACCTCTCCACCACCGTGGTTGCCGCCGACGGCAAGCTCACTCGCGAAGAGTTCAAGGCCAACCCGAAGGCGCCCATCGATTGTTTCTATGTTTATCCAACAGTCTCGCGCGACGCCACGCCGAACAGCGACATGACCGCCGGGCCGGAAGAGCACGGCGTGGTCCGTGCGCAGTTCGCTCGCTTCGGTTCGCAGTGCAAGTTGTATGCACCGCTGTATCGTCAAATCACCTTGACGGGCCTGCGGTCCGCGCTGAACGGCCAGCCGATGACGGCCGATCGAGTGCTCGCGTATGAGGACGTGGTCGCCGCATGGCGCTACTACCTGGAGCACGACAACAAAGGTCGCGGCGTTGTTTTGATCGGCCACTCGCAGGGCTCGGGCATGCTGACGCAGCTCATCAAGCGCGAGATCGACGGCAAGCCGATCCAGTCGCAGATCGTTTCGGCGCTGCTGCTCGGAACCAACGTGGCGGTGCCAAGAGGCAAAGACGTTGGTGGAGCGTTCAAGAGCATGCCGTTGTGCAAGTCCGCTTCTCAGACGGGCTGTGTGATTTCGTATGTTTCTTTCCGCGAAGACTCGCCGCCGCCTGCGAACTCGCGTTTCGGTCGCGTGCCGGAGGAAGGCATGGTCGCGGCGTGCGTGAATCCTGCAGCGCTGACGGGCAGCAAAGATTTGCATGCCTATCTGTCGGCGGGCCAGAACGGAGTCAGCACCTCGTCCGCAGACCCCAAGCCGTGGGTCACAGGCAAGACGATCGATACGCCGTTCGTCAGCGTTCCCGGTCTGCTCACGGCACAGTGCGTCGAGAGCGACGCGGGTTCGTATCTTGCGATCGAGGTCAACGCCGATCCGGCCGATCCGCGCACCGATGAGATCGTCGGCGACGTGATTTATGAAGGACAGGTTCGCAAGGAATGGGGCCTGCACCTGATCGACGCGAATGTTGCGATGGGCAATCTCATCGAGATCGTGGGCCAGGAAGCGAAGGCTTACGCCAAGAAGAGGTAGCGAGGCGCCTCCGTATTTGCTCTACACCGGCGCCAGGAACCTCGAATTCCAATCCGGCGTTCCCTCGACTGGCGGCCCCGAAGTCGAGAGCGTCCCTATGCGATACCTCGCGCTGTGCACCGATTACGACGGCACGATCGCCACGCATGGCGGTGTCGATGAGCCCACGATTGTCGCGCTCGCGCGTCTGAAAGAATCGGGCCGCAAGCTCGTCATGGTCACGGGCCGCGAGATGCCCGATCTGATCTCGGTATTTCCACGGCTGGATTTGTTCGATGTCGTCGTCGCCGAGAACGGCGGCCTGCTCTATTACCCGAAAACCAAAGAGCACAAGGCACTCGCCGACGCACCCTCCGCCGCATTCGTGGACGCGTTGCGTGCACGCGGCGTGGGGCCGATCAGCGTCGGTAAAACTATCGTCGCGACCTGGGAGCCGCACGAAAAGACCGTGCTCGAAGTGATCCGCGATCAAGGGCTGGAGCTGCAAGTCATATTCAACAAAGGCGCAGTCATGATCCTGCCCTCCGGTGTAAACAAAGCGAGCGGACTGAAGGCCGCACTCACCGAGCTCAATTTATCTGTGCACAACGCCGTGGGCGTCGGCGACGCAGAAAACGATCATGCGTTTCTGAGCATTTGCGAATGTGCCGTCGCCGTCGCGAACGCGCTGCCTGCGGTGAAGGAACGAGCGGACTTTGTCACCAAGTCCACGCACGGACCCGGTGTCACACAGTTGATCGAGGAAATGCTCGCGGACGATTTGTTCTCACGGGAACCCTTCCTCACGCGCCATCACATCCTGCTCGGCGCCACGCACGCCGGCTCTTCCGTTCGCTTCTCTCCCTACGGCGTGAACGCACTGATCGCTGGCACATCGGGCGGCGGCAAGTCGACCGTCGCGGCCGGCTTGGTGGAGCGCTTGTGCGCGCAGGGCTATACGTTTTGTATCATCGATCCCGAGGGCGACTACGACAGTGTTGAATCCGCAGTCGTGGTCGGCAGCGCCGATCATCCGCCGGAAATCGACGAATGCATTCAGCTGCTGTCCAAGCCGGACCAGAACGCCGTCATCAATCTGCTCGGTGTGAAGTTCGAAGATCGGCCGCGATATTTCCTGACGCTGTTCGCACGCATTCGCGAGCTGCGCTCACACACGGGCCGGCCGCATTGGATGATCGTCGACGAAGCGCATCACGTCATGCCATCGAGCTGGCAGCCGACGGATGTGGCCATGCCGGAGCAACTCGAAGGCGTGCTGTTCGTGAGCGTGTCGCCCGGCCTGCTGTCGAAGTCGCTGCTCCACTCAGTGGATACGATGGTGATGCTAGGAGACAAACCGCGGCAGATGCTGCACGAGTTCACGCAAGCAAACAAACTGCCGATGGTCGAGCCGCCGGTGGAAACGATCGCTCAAGGCGACGCACTGCTATGGAGCGCAAAGGCCAAGGCGCCGCCGCTGCTGTTGAAGCTCGAGCCGAGCAAGGCCGAGCATCGCCGGCACGTGCGCAAATACGCCGAAGGTCAATTGCCCGAGGACCGCAGTTTCTTTTTCCGCGGGCCGGAAGGAAAGCTCAAGCTGCGCGCGCCGAACCTCATCACGTTCATGGAACTGGGCGACGGTGTCGACGACGACACCTGGCTGTTCCATTTGCAGCGTCACGAGGTGTCGCAGTGGTTGCGCGAGGCCATCAAGGACGACGAGCTGGCCGACAAGGTGGCCGCAATCGAAACCGACGAGGGCGACGACCCGGACGCTTCGCGCAAGGAAATCCGCAAATTGATCGAGGAGGTCTACACCTTGCCGGCGAGCACGCCGTCCCGGACGGCGCCGCCCCACTGATTTCGCGAGCCGATTGTGTACAAATATTCTGTCCACTCGATTCTGACGTGCGCGTCATGTGGCAGTGCTTGAGGAATGCACGCGCTTTTGTAACTCTGCGCACTGCACTCCTTTACAGATCACACCCATGCCTTCATCCGGAACATTGTCAGCCGCGTTGCTGACCGCAGCCCTTGGAATGACCATGAATGCCACTGCCGCCCCGGCGAAACTGCCGCCCGACAATCCATTCGTCCACGAGAGCACGCTGGCGTACAAGCTGCCGCCGTTCGACAAGATCAAGAACGAGGACTTCGTGCCGGCGCTCGAAGCGGGCATGACCGAACAGCGCAAGGAAGTCGACGCCATCGCCAACAACAAGGCCGCGCCGACGTTCGAGAACACCATCGTGCCGCTGGAGCGCTCGGGCCAGTTGTTGAATCGCGCCTCGACGGTGTTTTTCAATCTCAGCTCCTCGCACACCAATCCGGCGATCGAGCAGGCGCAGACGGACATGGCGCCGAAGCTGTCCGCACACAGCGATGCGATCTTCCTGGACCCGAAGCTGTTCGCGCGCGTGAAGACGCTTTATGAGCAGCGCCAGTCGCTGAAGCTCGATCCCGAGTCGCTGCGCCTGCTGGAGCGATATCACACTCAGTTCGTACGCGAAGGCGCGAATCTCACCGAAGCGCAGAAGACCGAGCTGCGCGCACTGAACGAGAAGATCTCTTCGCTCACCACCGAATTTCGTCAGCTGGTGCTCAAGGGCGACAACGCCGCCGCGATCGTGATCGACGATCGTGCCGAGCTCGATGGCCTCAGCGATGAGCAGATCGCCGTCGCTGCCGAAGCGGCCAAGACTCGCGGCAAGGAAGGCAAGTATGTGCTCACATTGTTGAACACGACCGGCCAGCCGCCGCTGTCGCAGCTGAAGAATCGCGCCGTGCGCGAGCGTTTGTTCAAGGCGTCGATCGGTCGCGGCTGGAGCGGCGAGTTCAACACGACCAAAGCGCTCGCGGATATCGTCAAGCTGCGCGCCGAACGTGCGAAGCTGCTGGGCTATCCCAATCACGCTGCGTATGTGCTCGAAGATGAAACAGCGCTGACCGCGGACGCCGTGAACAGCATGCTGCATCAACTCGCACCGGCCGCCGTTGCAAACGCCAGGCGCGAAGCTGCCGAGATGCAGCAGATCATCGACGCGCAGGCGAAGGCCAATAACGCACCGTCGTTCCAGCTGCAGGCGTGGGATTGGGATTTCTATGCCGAGCAGGTGCGCGCGAAGAAATTTGCGTTCGACGAGTCGCAGGTGCGCCCGTATTTCGAAATGAATCGCGTGCTGGTCGACGGCGTGCTGTTCGCAGCCTCGCAGCTCTACGGCATCAGCTTCAAAGAGCGCAAGGACCTGCCGGTGTATCAGGAAGACGTGCGCGTGTTCGAAGTGTTCGACAAGGACAAGTCGCCGCTCGGTTTGTTTCTGGTCGACTGGTATGCGCGGCCGAGCAAGCGCGGCGGTGCGTGGATGAACAGCTACGTCGAACAGTCGCGGCTGATGAAAGAGAAGCCCGTCGTCAGCAACAATCTCAATATTCCCAAGTCGCCGGCCGGCCAGCCGACCTTGCTGACCTGGGATGAAGTGAACACGGCATTCCACGAGTTCGGCCACGCGCTGCATGGCTTGTTCTCGAACGTGCAGTATCCGAAATTCTCCGGCACCAGCGTGCCGCGCGATTTCGTGGAGTATCCGTCGCAGTACAACGAAATGTGGGCCACCGATCCGCGTGTGCTCGCGAACTACGCGAAGCATTATCAGACCGGCGCGCAGATGCCGAAGGAGCTGATGGATAAAGTGCTCGCTTCGCGGAAATTCAACCAGGGCTTCGCGACGACGGAATATCTGGCCGCGGCCATTCTCGACCAGACCTATCATCAGCTGTCGCCGGATAAGACGCCGGCCGCGAACGAGATCGAGGCGTTCGAAGCGAACGCGCTGAAGCAGGCGGGCGTGGACTTCGCGCCGGTGCCGCCGCGCTATCGCTCCACTTACTTCCTGCACATCTTCTCCAGCCCGATCGGCTACTCGGCCGGGTATTACGCCTACATCTGGAGCGAAGTGCTGGCGCGCGATACGGAACACTGGTTCAAAACCCACGGCGGGCTCAAGGTCGAGAACGGCGACCTGCTGCGCTCCAAGGTGCTGTCCAAGGGCTTCAGCGTCGATGCGCTGACCATCTTCAAGGACTTCTACGGCAAGGGCCCGGAGATCGGCCCGCTGCTGGAAGCCCGCGGCCTGACGGCCGGAACGGAAGCGTCCGCGCAGTGATCCATTAACTTTCGGCAACGTCGCCGCCGTGAGACAGGCGGCTCCTAGACGTAACAGGCGGCCAATGCTGTATCCTGGCCGCCTTTTGTCACGCGCCAACTAGTTCAACCAGGGACTCCCATGAAATCGTTCATCATTGCGGCGATCGGGTTCGTGCTGTTCGTCGGGGCGATCAAGCTCTACGCCAAGGAACCCAAACCGGCCAAAGGCACACCCGCGCAAACGGCCGCGACCCTCGGCGGCACCGAGGATCAGAAGGCGCTCTACGCGCTCGGCGTTGCCGTTTCTCAGAGCATTGCGTCGTTCAACCTGTCGCCGGAAGAACTCGCTCAAGTGCAGCTCGGCTTCGCCGACGGCGCGCTCGGCAAGAAGCCGCAGGTGGATGTCCAAACTTATATTCCGAAGCTGCGCGAGCTGCAGAGCACGCGTGTGGCCGCTGTCGGCAAGGCCGCGCTGGATAAAGCGGCTGCCGAGCCGGGTGCGAAGCGCATGGAGTCCGGCTTGATCTACACGACCAAGACCGAAGGCACCGGCCCGCAGCCGAAGGCGACGGACACAGTGAAGGTCCACTATCACGGCACGTTGCCGAACGGGAAAGTGTTCGACAGCTCGGTCGAGCGCGGCGAACCCGCGACCTTCCCGCTCAACGGCGTGATCCCTTGCTGGACCGAAGGCGTGCAGATGATGAAGGTCGGTGGCAAGAGCCGCCTCGTGTGCCCGGCCTCGATTGCGTATGGTGACCGCGGCGCGCCGCCGGATATCGGCCCGGGCGCGACGCTGATCTTCGACGTCGAATTGCTCGCCATCGAGAATCCGCCGGCCGCTGCTGCTCCGGCGCCCCAGAAATAACTTTTCATCGCACTGACGCAGGAGAAGAATTGTGATCGCAGCAGCTCGGATCGGTTTCGTGCTGTTTCTGTCGTTGGTCGGCTCGCTGGCATGGGCCGCGCCGACGCAAGGCGTCGACTATCAATTGATCACGCCGCCGCAGACGCCGACGACGACCGGCAAAATCGAAGTGATCGAATTCTTCTCCTACGGCTGCCCGCATTGCTTCCACATGGCGCCACTGCTCAAGCAGTGGCAAAAGGCGGAGCTGCCGGCGAATGCCGTGCTCGTTCGCGTGCCGGTCGCGTTCGGCCGGCGCGAGTGGGGTCAGCTGGTGCGGGCGTACTACGCGCTGCAGGCCACCGGCGATTTGGAACGTTTGGATGAAAAGCTGTTCGATGGCATTCACAAAGATCATCAGCAGCTGTTCGATATTGAATCCCTCACCGCCTGGGCTGCCGCGAACGGCGTCGACGCGAACAAATTCCGCACGCTGTTCAATTCACCCGAAGTGACGGCCAAGGCCGTCCTCGCCGATCAAATGTCGCGCGACTACAAGATCGAAGGCGTCCCCACGCTCACGGTCGCCGGCAAATACAAAGCCCTCGGCAAGGACTATCCGGACATGCTTCGCATCACTCGCGAGCTGGTCACTCAGGCTTCCTCCGCCGGCGGCGCCAAGTAGTTTTTTGCGCTTCGCGTTGGCGCGGACGCGCGGCGCGCAGCCTTCGGCTGAGCCGGCGGCGTAGGGAAGGGTTGTGGGAAACTCGCCAGCGTCTTCGGCGTGGGCTGCATCGGCTTTCGATGGTGCCCGCATGAATGTCGCCGTGGCAGCGTTTCGCCTCACTGCGCTCTCGGCGCGCTAACGCGCGCCCCGCTATTCCGCGCGGCCGCATCTGTAGCGCAAGCCTGCAACGGCCAGCTCGAAGGAGTGAGGGCGGCATCGTCACCTGGGTTGGCGAACTTCCCACAACCCTTCCCTTTCCGCCGGCTCGAAGATGCGCGCATAAACAGGTACGGCGGGCGCTAAATTGCACTCAAATGCAAATTGGCCTCGCTGGCAACCAATAACATGCAACAGATTGCAAGTTATCTTCGAGCTGGGGCTGCGCGCCCTGCGCGTCTGCGGCCAACGCGAAACGCAAACCTCACTTCACCTCGTAAACGAGATTGATCGTCGTCAGCGTATCCGTCTGCTGGAAATCCTGAGGAGGTTGGGTGTTGTGGCGGACGGAGAAGCCGACGGCGAGGGCGAGGACGTCGGTCATTTTCACTTGCAGTGACGCGTCGTTGGAAACGAAGGTGTTGTCGGCGCCGGACTCGACGATCAGCTTGTTGATGAAGTTGGTGGTCGGCGTGAATTGATGCTCGAAGTCGAGCGTCGCTCGAAAAATCACTTCGCGATCGCTCTTGCCGCGTTCGAGCAAAGCACCCGTCGTATCGTCGAACGAGTCGCGCGTGGCGAAGAATTTGTAACCGGCGCCGAGCGTGCCGGTAGCCCTGGTGGTCGGCGTATCGAAGAAGCGGCGGCCGACACCGTACGAGGCGGCGGCTTGGTATTTGAAGCCGCTGAATTCATCCTCTTCGTAGCGGCCGGCGCCGAACAGGAAGTTGCGTTTGGTGAAGTTCCAGTCCAGCTGGGTGGCGACGTCCCAGCGGTTGGCGGTCTTGCCTTCCTCGTCGGAGGCGTAGAGCACGGTGCCGCCCGAGGCCCATTTCCAGTCCGGTGTTTCGTTGACCACCTGAATCTTGGCGTTGGCGGTTTCGGTGTCGGTGTTGCCGCTGGCGAGCACCAGGCCGGTTTCGCCCTTGCCGCTCCAGTCCGCGTGCGCCGGGCCAGCGGCGGCGGCCAGCAGGGCGGCCGCGAATAAACATCGTCGCATCAATGAGCTCCCTCGACAGTGCGTGCGCCCCGATGCAGATGCGGGGGCCGAAATACACGCAGAAATACCTAAATGCGCGAGCTACGGACGTGAGTTCCATGCTCCGCATCCGAACGCCGGCGGTGTCGCAAATCAAAAAGGGTTTTTCAACCGCGGCCCAGTGCTTCACAATCCGCAGGATGAGTTCGTCCGAAAATTCGCGCCAGGCCTCCGCCGGCCCGGTCTATGAGCAGCCGCTCAACGAGCGGATGCGCACGTTCTTGCGACTCGACTTCCTCTACCAGCAGGCGCTCTACCATGAAGAGCGCGAAGACCAGTGGTCGACGCGCGCTGCCATGAGCTCGCTGCTGGAAATCCTGGCGATCACCGCGCGCGGCGATATTCGCAGCGAGGTGCTCAAGGACCTGGAACGGCAGATGGCCATTATGCAGGACTACACGTCGCGCCAGGGCGTGGACACGTCCCGGCTGAAGGCGGTGCTGTCGAACCTCACGCGGCTGCGCACCGAATTGAATTCAGTGGGCGCGCTGTTCATGCAGCGGCTGCGGGATTCGGAGTTCCTGAACTCCATCAAGCATCGCAGCACCATTCCCGGCGGCACCTGCGAGTTCGATCTGCCCGATTACCGGCACTGGCTCGACCAGCCGTTCGCGGCGCGTTCCAAGGCGTTCGGCGATTGGATGGCGACCATCCGGCCGCTGTGTGATGCCGTCACCGAGCTGCTGTGGCTGACGCGAGAGGCGGGCCGTGCGCGGCCGGAAGTGGCGGTCGGCGGCAACTTTCAGATCGCGTTCGAGCGGGAAAATCCCTGTCAGCTGCTGCGCCTGGCACTGCCGACCGGTACGCAGCTGTTTCCGGAAATCAGCGGCAGCCATCATCGCTGCAGCATTCGTTTCCTGACGTGGAACGATCTCAACTCGCGGCCGGTTCAGACAACAGAGGACGTGAAGTTCCAGCTCACCGTCTGTACCTGAGCGCGAGCCGGCATGGCGACCAAAGTCCGCTGCCCCACCTGCAGCCGCCCCGTCGAATGGACGGAGGCGTCGCGCTGGCGGCCGTTCTGCAGCGAGCGCTGCAAGCTCATCGATCTGGGCGCCTGGGCCGCCGAGCAGCACGCCATCCCCGGTGAAGTGGTCGAAACCGACGACGACGTCAAACGCGACGACGAGCATTAAGGACTGGGCCCGGGCAGCACCTGCTGATTCATCCCGAGCGCCTTGACCAGGAACGCCCACTGGTCGGCGTAATCCTCGATCTGCATCCATACCGGCTTGCCCGCACCGTGCCCGGCGCGAGTTTCGACTCGCAGCATCACTGGGGTGTCGCAGGTTTGCGCCGCCTGCAGCGCGGCCGCGAATTTGTAGCTATGCCAGGGTACGACGCGATCGTCACGATCGGCCGTTGTGACCAGCGTCGGCGGATAACACGCGGGCTTAGCGTTGTGGACCGGTGAATACGCCAGCTGCGCACGAAACTCCGCCTCGTTCTCGCTCAAGCCATAGTCGCTCGACCACTGACGCGCGTTGGCGCTGGGCGTGTGATAACGAAGCATGTCCAGCACACCGACCGCCGGCAGCGCGGCGCCAAACAAATCCGGACGCTGAGTCAGCACTGCGCCGACGAGCAGGCCGCCGTTGCTCCGGCCGCGGATCGCGATCTTCTTCGGCGACGTGTACTTCTCCGCCACCAGGTACTGGGCCGCGGCGATGAAATCGTCGAACACGTTTTGTTTATTGAGCTTGGTGCCGGCCTCGTGCCACGCCTCGCCGTATTCCGAGCCGCCGCGCAAATTCGCCATCGCATACACGCCGCCCATTTCCAGCCACACCAGCACCGGCACGCTGAACGACGGCTGCTGCGCGACGCTGAAGCCGCCGTAGCCGTACAGCTGCACGAAGTTCTGGCCGTTGAGGTCCAGATCCTTGCGATGCGCGATGAACATCGGCACCGACGTGCCGTCCTTGCTCTTGTAGAACACCTGCTTCACGACGAGGTTGCCGGTGTCCGCCGCCAGCTTCGTCGCGCGAAACACCTGGGTCGCGCCGGTCGGAATGTCCAGACGCGAAATCATCATCGGCGTCAGGAAATCGGTGTAACCAAAGAACGTTTCCTGATCCTTGACGTCACCGAGGAATCCCACCGCCGTGCCGAGGCCCGGCAGCTTCACGTCGTACTGCGCCTTGCCGTTCAGATCGAACACGCGCACCACCGAATGCGCATCCTGCAGGTAATGCGCGATGAGTCTGCGGCCGACGATGGAAATATCTTCGAGCGAGTACTGCGCCTCCGGAACGATCACGCGCTGCTCTTTCGCGCCCGTCGGCCGCGCCGGCATCGCGACGACGCGAGTGTTCGGCGCGCCTGCGTCGCTGCGGATATAGAAAACATCGTCGATCTCGGCGATGAACTCGTAATGCGCATCGAACGTATCGATCAGCCGCACGGTGTCGCCGGACGGAGTGCCATCCTTCGCGATCTTCCGATAGTAGACACCGGTGGACTGCGAGCCGTCGTACAGCCAATACACCGCGTAACGACCGTCATCCGAGATCTGCACGTACGGATTGCGCGTGGGATGGTCGGTGACCTTGAACACCAGCGGATCGTTAGCGAACTCGCTGCCGAGCTTGTGCCAGTAGACCTCGCGTTGTTTGGTGTCGTCGCCCGCGCCGTCCGGGCGCTGTGGGAAACGCGCGTAGTAAACGGATTTGGAATCGGCCGTCCAGGCCACCGGCACGAACTTGATGAAACGCAGTACATCCGGCAATTGCCTGCCGGTGGCCACGTCCATGAAATGCCAGGTGCGCCAGTCGGTGCCGCCATCGGACAGGCTGTACGCGAGCGTGCGCCCGTCCGGGCTCGGCATGAACTCACTCAGCGCGATGGTCGCATCCTTGCTGAGCTTGTTCGGATCCAGCAGCACCCGCGGCTCGCCGTCCAGGCGATCGGCGATGTACAGCACGCTCTGATTCTGCAAACCGTCGTTGCGCAAATAGAAGTAACGATTGCCGCGTTTGACCGGAATGTCGTAACGCTCGTAATTCCACAGCTGCGTCATGCGCTGCTTGATGCGTTCACGCGCCGGAATGCCTTCCAGGTACGGCTGCGAGAGCGCGTTCTGCGCCTGGATCCAATGCTTCACGTCGGCGCCGTCGGTGGCTTCCAGCCAGCGGTAAGGATCTTTCACTTCGGTGCCGAAGTAGGTGTCGACGTGATCGACGCGCTGGGTGTCCGGATAGGCAAAGGCTCGGGCTTGCACGGGCGGCGTGGCGGGCGGCATGGGCTCGGCGGCAGTTCGTTTGGTCGAGTCGACACCGCAGGCACTCAGCAGCGCCAGACTCAACACCCACGCCAGCTGAGGGACGATTCGATTCATGAGGGTCGTGCTCGCGGAATGCGGGATCAGGTGCCATTAGTGTAACTTCGCCATCCCGTTCACGGCGTAACTCTCATGCGGTATACAACGCTCGCTTTCGCCACCTTCGCCACGTTTCTGGCCTCTTTACTGACGGGATCCCTCGTGTCCGCCGAACCGCTCACCATTGCCCGCATCTTCGCCGATCCCGACCTCGGCGGCCCGCGCCTGCGGGTGCCGAAGTTCTCGCCCGATGGGCGTTATGTGACTTATCTGCAGGGCAAGCCCGACAACAAGGACCAGCTCGACCTGTGGGCATTCGACACTCGCAGCGGCGAAGCGCGCATGCTGGTCGACTCGCGCAAGCTGGTCGGCAAGGAAGAGAAGCTGTCGGCCGAGGAAGAGGCGCGACGCGAGCGTCAGCGCACGGCCGCTCTGCGAGGCATCGTCGAATATGAGTTTTCCAGCGACGGTCGGCAGCTGCTGATTCCGCTCGGCGGCGATCTGTATCTGTATGACTTGAAGGCGCCGAAGTCCGCCGAGCCGGTCGTGCGCCTCACGCACAGCGAAGCGTATGAAACCGATGCGAAGATCTCGCCGGCGGGACGTTACGTCAGCTTCGTGCGCGACCAGAATTTGTACGTGATCGATCTGCGCACGCGCGAGGAGCGCGCGATCACCACCGACGGTGCCGGGCTGGTGCAAAACGGCGTCGCCGAATTCGTGGCGCAGGAAGAAATGGACCGCGACACCGGCTATTGGTGGTCGCCGGACGATTCTCACATCGCGTTCGCGCGCATCGACGATTCGCCGGTGCAGGAAGTCGAACGGTTCGAGATCAATGCCGACGGCGCGCGGATGTTTCGTCAGCGCTACCCCGCCGCCGGCACTGCGAACACCAAGGTCGAGCTCAAGGTCGTCTCGCTCGCCACGTCCAAAGTCACAGACGTGGATCTGGGGCTCGGCGATGGTTATCTCGCGCGCGTGAAGTGGTTTCCCGATTCGAAATTCCTGGCGGTTCAGCGCCAGGCGCGCGACCAGAAGAAACTCGAAATGCTCAAGGTCGATGTCGCGACCGGCGCGGGCCGCGTGATCCTGACCGAAACCAGCCCGCACTGGATCGAGCTGAACGATGATTTCAAGTTCCTCGATTCAAGGCCGGCGTTCGTGTGGTCGTCTCGCCGCAGCGGCTACAAACATCTGTATCTCTATGACCTCGACGGCCGGCTGCTGAGGCCGCTCACCGCCGGCGACTGGATGGTGGTCGGCGACGGCATCGAGAACGGCCTGGTCGGCGTCGACGAGAAACGAGGCCGCGTGTATTTCCTGGCGAACCAGGTTTCGCCGCTGGAGCGTCAGTTGTATTGGACGTCGCTCGACACGCAGGATCCTTCCAAGGTGACGCGCGTGTCACGCGAGGAAGGCTGGCACGATACAAAGTTGCTGCCGGGCGCAGAGCATTATCTCGATCTGTTTTCCTCGCCAGACCAGCCGTTGAGCGCGAGCGTCCGGAAGATGGACGGCTCGGTACAGCACTGGCTGCTGCGTAACGCACTCGACGCGTCTCATCCCTATCACCCGTATGTGAGCGATCAGGTGAAGGAAGAGTACGGCACCTTGACCGCGAGCGACGGCCAGCAGCTGTATTACCGCTTGATCAAGCCGGCGAACATGCGGCCGGGCCAGCGTTATCCCGCGATCGTCGACACCTACGGCGGCCCGCATTTCCAATACGTTCGCAAAGATTGGATGGGCGGCGGGCGCACGACTCAAGGTATGTTTCGACAAGTGCTCGCACAGCATGGATTCGCCGTACTCACTTTGGATAACCGCGGCTCGGGCTTCCGCGGCAACGCTTTCGAAACCGTTATTGCGAATCGCACCGGCAAGGTCGAAATCGAAGATCAGCTGCGCGGCGTCGAGTTCCTGAAGTCACAACCGTTCATCGCCGGCGATCGCATCGGCGTCATGGGCTGGAGCTACGGCGGCTATATGTCGCTGATGGCGCTCACGACGACAACTGCGTTTCGTGCAGGTATCGCGGGCGCGCCAGTCACCGACTGGCGTCTGTACGACACGCACTACACCGAACGTTATCTCGGCACGCCGCAAGCGAACGCCGCCGGCTATGAAAGCAGCGCGGTGCTTCCGAATGCGGGCTCATTGCATGGCGCACTGCTGCTCGTGCACGGCATGGCGGATGACAACGTGCTGTTTACTCACAGCACGCAGCTGATGCAGAAGCTGCAGGCGCTGGACAAGCCGTTCGATGTAATGACCTATCCCGGCGGCAAACACGGCCTGGTGCGCATGCCTCAGCAGGGCCGGCATTATTATGAAATGGTGCTGCGATTCTTTTCGCGAGAGCTGGGCGCGCCGACGCCTTCGTCGTGAGCGCGCCCTCTCGTTAGTTATTACTTCGATTCGGGACGTTTGCTGATCGACTCCGCCGCGTGTTCGAGAATTTGCCGCACGCGGTTGGACTCTTCTTCCGTCCATTCGCCGCCATGAAACATCAGCGCGGCGCGTAATGTATGCATCGCTTCGTGAACCGATTCGGGGAACGAATGACGATGCATGGCGCGGGCGACGAAGCCCATGCGTGCGGCCATGCCGTTGACGGCGGCCTGGTTCACGGCCAGAAACGCCCGGCCTTGCTCGGTGATTTCATACAAGCGCTTCGAGCCTTCGGAAGCCTGCGAGCGGATGTGCCCGAGTTCCTCCAGCAGCGTCAGCGTCGGGTACACCGAGCCGGGGCTCGGCGCGTAGGTGCCGCCGAATTTTTCTTCGATCGCCTTGATGAGCTCGTAGCCGTGGCTCGGCTTTTCGGCGATCAGCGCCAGCAGCAGCAGGCGTAGATCGCCCGGGCCGAAGACCCGACCACCACCGCCGCGACCTCCTCGGCCGCCCCAAGGTCCGCCACGCATGGCCGCGCGCTCGAACCAGCCCCCGCCACCGCCTCGGCCGCCCCGGCTCGGGCCGGCCCACATATCGAAGTCGTGATCGTGACCATGATCGAAACCGTGGCCCTCGTGGTCATGACCGTGACCATGATGACCATGATGACCATGATGACCGTGCCGGCCGTGGCCGAAGTGCCCGCCATGCGGGTGATGACCAAACCATCTTGCGCCAAACATACCTTTCTCCTCCTTACCTGGCGAGGTAAACGATATATCGTTTGATCCTATCGTTCAATAGGTCGACAGCTGCTGGAGCATATTCGCGAATACAGCGACTGACGTAAGGAACCGCCCTCCGCGCGTACGACTCCCTCTTGGCTTTCCTAATTCCAAGGAGACTCCCCATGCGTGTTTCGCCGGCGCTTTATGGACTGCTCTGTCTGACCGGCCTCGCGGCGGCTCAGGATTCGCCGCCAGATCCGGGGCGCCATCGAGAAGCTGTGAGTTATTGCGGCTACGACCTTGGCGCCGGTCTCGGCCTGCGGGCCATCAATAACCGCAATCAGATCGTCGGCGGCACGGCGGTGGGAGATGTGAGCCAGGCCTTCCTCTGGGATTGGCCGGGAGGCATTCAGCTGCTGGGTGTAGTGCCGGGCGCGCTCGATTCATTGGCGACGGACATCAACGACCGCAGCCAGGTCGTCGGTGTCAGCGGCGGCAACCCGTTTATCTGGGATCGACGTCGAGGCATGCGAACGGTGCCCACGTTCGGCGGCAGCTACAACCAGGCGACTCACATCAACAATCTGGGCCAGATCGTCGGCACCGCCTATGTGCCCGGCACGGACGACGGTCCACACGTGTTTGTGCGCGAGTTGAATGGCGATGTCGTGGACCTGGGCTTCGGCTTTCCCTTCGGTGTGACCGACCGTGGCGTCGTCGGCTTCCAGGTGCCGTCGCAAACAACGTTTCACACCACAATCTTCTTGTGGAGTTCCCGCGACGGTTCGCGACAGCTGGGCGGATTTCCCGAAGCCTCGACGGTCGTCGCCAGCGCGCTCAACAATCGGCTGGAGATCGTCGGTGCGATCGACGACCAAGGCGCACGGGCCATTCGCTGGACGCCGCGCAAGGGCATGCAGCTATTGGATGTGATCGGCGAGGTGCCGATCTCGAATGCGGCAGACATCAATCGCTGGGGCACCATCGTGGGCTCCGGGCCCGACCAGTATGACAACGTCACGGCGCTCATCTGGCAAAAGCACGCCGGCGTCGGCGATCTGAACCAGATGTTTCATCCGACCAGCCCGGTGACGTATCAGAACGACGAATTGATCGAAGCGATTGCGGTGAACGATCGCGGCTGGATCGCCGCATCGGGTTACGCTCGCAGCGCCCCGCCGGAGCATCGGCATTCTTATGTATTGGTTCCGAAATTCGCGGGCGACACCACGGCCTGCCCGGCACCGCCAGCAAACAATTAGCGGGGCGCGAGGCGCGCGGAGCGAAGTGCGGGAATCATCGGGCGATCGGCTTCGAGCAGACCCACGGTTTCGAGCCTGTCGAGCGTCACCCATTGCAACGCCTGGTTATCGAGCGACTTCGGCGTGCCGGTGAATCGGGAAACGATCCATAGATCGAGCAGCACTCGTCGGTCGGCGTAGGCGTGCTCATAGGCAATCAGCGGCTGGGCTTGGTGAACTTCCACGCCCAGCTCTTCACGCAATTCACGTTGCAGACCGACGAACGGCGGCTCGTCGGCTTCCAGCTTGCCGCCGGGAAATTCCCAGCCGCCGGCCATGTGTTTGCCCGGCGGCCGCTGGGCGATCAGCACGCGGCCCTGCTCGTCGAACAGGGCGCCTGCGATGACGTGGATCATCAGCCCTGCCCGGCGAGGGCACCGTGGCAATGTTTGAATTTCTTGCCGGAGCCGCAGGGGCACGGCTCGTTGCGGCCGACCTTCTTGGTTTCACGAACGAACTGCGCGACCGGCTCGGCGCTCGCCATCGGCTGCTCCGGCTGCGGAGCCTGAGGCGCGGTGATCTGTTCGGGAGCTGCGTGCTGGAACTGCATCGCGCGAGCGAGACGAGCCTGGCGCTCTTCCTCTTCGCGATCGATATCCGCCTGCGTGCGCAGCTGCATCCGGCACAGCATCGAGATCGTGTCGTGCTTGATGCGATCGAGCATCGCGGTGAACAGCTCGAACGCTTCGCGCTTGTATTCCTGCTTGGGATTCTTCTGCGCGTAGCTGCGCAGATGAATGCCCTGGCGCAGATAGTCCATCGCCGCCAGGTGCTCGCGCCAGTGCGAGTCCAACTGCTGCAGCATGATGGCCTTCTCGATGTGACGAACCACGGGCTCGCCGTACATCTGCACCTTCGCTTCGTACGCCTGGTCCACTTCGGCGAGCACGCGCTTGCGCAGGCCGTCCTCGACCAGGTTCTTGTCTTCTTCCAGCCAGTGCTTCGGATCGATGCCGACCGCGAATTCTTTTTCGATGGCCTGCTTCAGGCCTTCGATATCCCACAGCTCTTCCAGGCTGCTCGGCGGCACGAAGCGATCGATGGTCGCGGTCACGACTTCGTGACGAATGCCGGCAACTGCATCGCCCACGTCCTCGGCAGCCATGAGCTCAGTGCGCTGCGCGTAGATGACCTTACGCTGATCGTTGGCGACGTCGTCGTATTCGAGCAGGTTCTTACGAGCATCGAAGTTGTGAGCTTCGACTTTGCGCTGGGCGCGCTCGATTTGTTTCGAGAGCATGCGGCTCTCGATCACTTCGCCTTCCTTCATGCCGGCCGTTTGCAGCCAGCGCTTGACGCGCTCGGGGTCGCCGAAGATGCGCATCAGATTGTCTTCGAGCGACAGGTAGAACCGGCTCGAACCGGCGTCGCCCTGGCGGCCCGAACGGCCGCGCAGCTGGTTGTCGATACGACGCGATTCGTGACGTTCGGTGCCGACGATGTGCAGGCCGCCGGCGGCGAGCACGGCGTCATGACGAGCTTTCCACTCGTCGCGCACGCGAGCCTTGGTCGCGTCGTCGATTTCGCCCATGCCATGCAATTCAACTTCGAGATTGCCGCCGAGCACGATGTCGGTACCGCGACCGGCCATGTTGGTGGCGATGGTCACGGCGCCCGGACGGCCGGCCTGCGCGACGATCATCGCTTCGCGCTCGTGCTGCTTGGCGTTCAGCACCTGGTGCGGGATCTGTTCTTTTTCCAGCAGCTTCGACAGCAGCTCGGACGTTTCGATCGACGTCGTGCCGACCAGCGCCGGCTGGCCGCGCGCCACGCAATCGCGAATGTCTTCGATGATGGCTTCGAACTTGTCCTTCTGCGTGAGATAGACGAAGTCGGGATGATCTTTGCGGATCATCGGGCGGTTGGTCGGAATCACCACCACTTCCAGGCCATAGATGGACTGGAATTCGAATGCTTCCGTGTCCGCCGTGCCGGTCATGCCGGCCAGCTTCGTGTACATGCGGAAGTAGTTCTGGAACGTGATCGAGGCGACGGTCTGGTTCTCTTCGCGAACCCGCACGCGCTCCTTCGCTTCGATGGCCTGGTGCAAGCCATCGGACCAGCGGCGGCCCGGCATGGTGCGGCCGGTGAATTCATCGACGATGATGACTTCGCCGTTGCGAACGATGTATTCGACATCGCGGTGATACAACGCATGCGCACGCAGCGCCGCGTTCAAGTGATGCATGATGCGGATGTTGGCCGCGTCGTACAGGCTCTCGCCCGGTTGTAACAAACCGGCTTCGGCGATCAGCTGCTCGGCATGCTCATGGCCGGCATCCGAGAGGTGCACCTGGCGGCTCTTTTCATCCGCCCAGTAATCGCCTTCGGTCTCTTCGCCTTCCTGGCGCGTCAGCCGCGGCGCGAGCTCGTTGATCTTGATGTACAGCTCGGTGCTTTCTTCGGCCGGGCCGGAAATGATCAGCGGCGTGCGCGCTTCGTCGATCAGGATCGAGTCCACTTCGTCGACGATGGCGTACGCGAGGCTGCGCTGCACGCGGTCTTCGAGGCGGAACGCGAGGTTGTCGCGCAGGTAATCGAAGCCGAACTCGTTGTTGGTGCCGTAAGTGATATCGCAGGCGTAGGCGGCGCGTTTCTCTTCCGAGCTCTGGCCGGCTTTGATCACGCCGACGCTCAGGCCGAGGAAGCGATAGACGCGACCCATCCAGTCGGCGTCGCGCGAAGCCAGATATTCGTTGACGGTAACGACATGCACGCCCTTGGCAGGCAGTGCGTTGAGATAGGCAGCGAGCGTGGCGACCAGCGTTTTACCTTCGCCGGTGCGCATTTCCGAGATCTTGCCCTGGTGAAGCGTCGCGCCACCGATCAGCTGCACATCGAAGTGCCGCATGCCGAGCACGCGCCGGGCAGCTTCGCGAGTCGCGGCAAAAGCATAAGGCGCCAGGTCGTCGAGCGACTTGCCCTCCGCGAGCTGCTGACGGAATTCCGCCGTCTTGCCCTGCAACTCACCATCGCTCAATGCCCGGAAGGAATCTTCCAGCGCGTTGGTCTTAGCGACGATCCGTGAATAGCCGTTCAGAAGCCGCTGGTTACGACTCCCAAACAGCTGGGTCAGCCAATTCGCCACGTCCGAAACTCCGGGGGTTGGGGGCTCGGGCCCCACGCTCAAGTTGGGAAAAGCCCGTTATTGTACACGCGCGGGGCATAGCCCCTAGCACCCGCGGATTGGGGGCAGCTGTCAGGAAAGCAAGGCGGAGATCAGCGCTGGACGAAGGTCATCGGATCCACGGCGCGGCCCTGCTTGAGCACTTCGAAATGCAGGTGCGGGCCGGTGGAGCGGCCGGTGGAGCCGATCAGCGCGATCGGCTGGCCTTTCTGCACGGTGTCGCCGACCTGCACCAGCACCTTCTGGTTGTGGCCGTAGCGGGTGACGTAACCGTTGCCATGATTGATTTCGACGGTGCGGCCGTAGCCGAAGCGATCGTTGGAATAAGTGACCACGCCCGAGGCGACTGCGACCACCTGCGAGCCCGCCGGGCCCGCGAAGTCGATGCCGGCGTGATACGCGTTGCGGCCAGTGAACGGATCGGCGCGATAGCCGAAGTGCGAGGAAATCCAGCCCTGCAACACCGGGCGGCCGTCCGGCACCACCTGGCGGCTCAGGTTGCGCGTGGAGATCATGCTCTCCAGCACGCTCAGCTGACGTTCGCGATCGCGGATCTGGTTGGTGAGGTCATCGAGCATGCCGGTCAGCTCAGGGGCGGCGACGGTGGCGCCTTCCACCAGTCCTTCGGGACCGCCGACGGCCGGCTCGCTGTCGAAATTGAATTCGCCCTTGTCGAGATTCGCCATCTGGGTGAGCCGGCGGCCCAGCGCGTCGAGGCGGATCACGTGGGCGTTCATCTGGCCGATGCGGCTGGTGAGAGCGTCGAGGCGCTCCTGCAGATCGCGCCGGGCGGTGTCGATCTCGGTGCGCTGCTGTTCGAGCTTCGTGCCCCACTCCGTGACTTGCGCGGCCGGGTTCAGGATCAGGCCGCTGCGGCCCAGCTGAATGCCGGCGAACAGCACGCCGCCGAGCACCAATATCATCGAAGCTATCGTCACCGTTATCGCCATCGGACGGCCGAGCTCGAACTGCCGAGCCTTGCCGAATCTCTTGGAGAACACGATGACGTTCATTACTACACTACCTTCTCACTTTCGCGCCCGAAGACCCGGAAACCGGTACGCGATACTCGACGAAATAAAAGTTCACATAGTCTCGACCTGGCGAGCTTCTGCGAGCCAGGATGCGCGGCAGCGGGCGAGTGTGCCCGTCGAGCGGAACTGCGATGGACGTCAACCGAATGTTCGTGTTGTACATCCTGGCAACCCCGCTATCGTGGCCGCGTACCCTCCACTCGTGTGGTGAGCCGCTCAAACCGTAGACCGGTGGCTTTGCGTCCCCGCCTTTCGACGGGTTTGCCCTTAAACAGTGGCCGGAATATGCATAACGTATCGTACAAAGATCAAGCGTCTGAAGCTCACAATCTGCCATTCAGGTTATGTCTGAACGATTCAAACCGCTGAGCGAAACGATCGGGCCGCTGTTCGCGCAGCTCGAACAGCGGCTCGCGAAGCACGTCGAGCTCACGGATCGGGTCCGTGCCGCGCTCTCCGGACCCGAAAAAGATCATGTAGTGTCAGCGAGTTGCCGTGGGGACACCCTGGTGATACTGGCCGACTCGGCGGCCTGGTGCCCCCAGATCCGCTATGCGCAGGCGCGGTTACTGGAATTGTTAGTAAGTGACGAGCCCGGTCCAGGTGAGACGCGGGTCACAAAAGTCAAAGTTCGCGTCGGGCGGCGGGCCGGCTGAACGGGTTTTTGGACGATTTTGCGCTGAACGTGCGCGGTAACAGAGCCCGCGCCGGCTATCCCGAGACTGACGCTGAACAGCGCCACGGATGCCGCTGTTATTAAACAGCCGACGCATTCCACCGAGAGAAAGCCGATGCCGCCGAAGCGTGACCTAAGCGCTGACCATCGCCGCGGCGGGTACATAAGAGATCGGCGAGTCCTTGACGTTGTCGAAGGTCACCGGCTCCCACGCATTCGGCGTTTGAATCAATTTGCGCAACAGCTGGTTGTTCAGCGCGTGGCCGGATTTGTGGCCGCTGAACTCGCCGATCAGGCTCTTGCCGAGCAGGTACAGATCGCCGATGGCGTCGAGGATCTTGTGCTTGACGAACTCGTCCTCGTAACGCAGCCCGTCTTCGTTCAGCACGCGGTAGTCATCGAGCACGATGGCGTTTTCCATGGTGCCGCCGAGCGCCAGGTTCTTCGAGCGCATGTATTCCAGGTCGCGCATGAAGCCGAACGTGCGCGCGCGGCTGATCTCCTTCAGGTACGACGTGGTGGAAAAATCCATCGTCGCGGTCTGCGCGCGCTTCTTGAAAATCGGATGATTGAATTCGATTTCGAAATTGATCTTGAAACCGTCGTAGGGATCGAAGCGCGCCCACTTGTCGCCGTCGCGCACTTCCAGGCTCTGCAAAATCCGCACGAAACGTTTCGGCGCCGGTTGTTCCTCGATGCCCGCGGACTGCAATAGAAATACGAACGGCCCGGCGCTGCCGTCCATGATCGGCACTTCTTCGGCCGACAGGTCCACATAGGCGTTATCGAGCCCCAGGCCTGCAAACGCCGACAACAAATGCTCGACCGTCGAAACGCGCACGTCGCCGTTGTACAGCGAAGTGCCGAGCATGGTGTCGCCGACATTTTCGGCATACGCGCGCACGTCCACCGGCTCATCGAGGTCGGTGCGACGGAACACGACGCCGGTATCGACCGGGGCCGGGCGCAGCACCATCAGCACCTTCTTACCGGAGTGAAGACCGATGCCGGTCGCGCGGATGGTGTTCTTGAGAGTACGTTGTCGCAGCATGAAAGGGGTTCCAGGCGGCGCAGACCCTACACTGTCAGCAAGTCAACGGCAAGCCTCTGACTTGCCGTTACTTTTGCTTACATTGCAGAGGGCCTTTTCGCGCGCCTCGATGAATCGACTTGTCAGCTTACAGCGAAGTTCCAGGGGCGCTATGCATGTTCCCTATGTGCTCCATAGAGATCCGGCCCTGGAAACGCTCTTTCTCACAAGTCGCGTTTCATCGGTTAGTTCCGCCTCAATCCGCCTGTCGACGCAAAAACGCCGGAATATCCAGCATCGAGGTGTCGTCGGCGGTCAGACCATCGCCCACTGCCCGGCGCGAAGACGCAGCATGCGGATCGCGCTGGTTGCGGATGTAGGTCGGCACGTGCAGATCGTCCAGCGTCGGCACGCGGCCGCCCCGGCCGCCCGCGATCGCCGTCATGCGACGCGAATCCTGCGGCGCCTGTTGCACATGCGCGCTCGGCCGGCCGATGCCGGTTGCGACCACAGTAACGCGAATTTCTTCGCGCATTTCCGGATCGATCACGCAGCCCACGACCACGTTGGCATCTTCGGACGCGTACTGTTTCACCGTGTCGCCGACGATGCTGAACTCGCTGGTGCGCAGGTCCATACCCGCGGTGACGTTGATCAGCAGGCCATGAGCGCCTTGCAGATTCACATCTTCCAGCAGCGGGCTGGAAACAGCGGCTTCAGCCGCTTCACGCGCGCGATTCTCACCTCGTGCGGCGCCAGTGCCCATCATCGCCATGCCGGTTTCGGCCATCACGGTGCGCACGTCGGCGAAGTCGACGTTGATCATGCCGGGACGCGTGATCAGTTCAGCAATGCCCTGCACCGCGCCTTGCAGCACCTGGTTCGCCGACTTGAACGCATCCAGCAATGTGACATCGCCGCCCAGCACCGTCAGCAGTTTCTGATTCGGGATGGTGATCAGCGAATCGACGTGCTTGCTCAGCTCGGCGATGCCGCGTTCAGCCGAGCCCGAACGTTTGCTGCCTTCCATCTCGAACGGCTTGGTCACCACGGCGACCGTGAGGATGCCGAGCTCCTTCGCTACTTGAGCGACCACCGGAGCCGCGCCCGTGCCGGTGCCACCGCCCATGCCGGCGGTGATGAACAGCATGTCCGAGCCTTCGATCATTTCAATGATGCGGTCGCGGTCTTCCATGGCGGCCTGGCGGCCCACTTCTGGATCGGCGCCCGCGCCCAAGCCCTTGGTGATGTTGCAGCCGATCTGCAGACCGACTTTCACCTTGGAATGTTTCAACGCCTGCGCGTCGGTATTGATGCAAATGAAGTCCACGCCTTCGATTCCGGCCTGGATCATGTGAGCGACGGCGTTGCCGCCGCCACCGCCTACGCCGATCACCTTGATCACGGCGCCCTGATTTTCTGTATCAGCAAGTACAAACATCGTTAGTCCCCTCAATGTCAGCGAGACAAATCAAATTTCAACCCGACATGCGGCCGGTTCAGAGGCCCGCCGCACGTCTCACCTTTCCCCAGTCGTCCCCTTCTTCTCATCAGACACTTTAAGTTTTAAAAATTTCCTTGAAACCAAGCTTTCATACGCTCCCACACGCCACGCACGTTGCCCGTCAACGGCATTTCACGGCGTCCACGCAGATAATTCTCACGGCCGTACAGCAGCAGGCCGACGCCCGTCGAATGAATCGGATTGCTCACCACGTCGACCAGTCCGGTGATGTGTTGCGGAATGCCTAAACGCACCGGCATATGAAACACTTCCTCGGCCAGCTCGACCGCGCCTTCCATCTTCGCGCTGCCGCCCGTGAGCACGACGCCGGCGGCGATGACTTCCTCGAAGCCCGAACGGCGCAGCTCTTCGCGCACCAGAGCAAACAATTCCTCGTAGCGCGGCTCGACCACTTCAGCGAGCGTCTGGCGCGCCAGCCGGCGCGGCGGACGATCGCCCACGCTCGGCACCTCGATCGTTTCATCCGAGTTCGCGAGCTGCGACAACGCGCAGGCGAACTTCATCTTGATCTCCTCGGCATGATGCGTCGGCGTGCGCAGGCTCACCGCGATGTCGTTGGTCACTTGATCGCCGGCGATCGGAATGACTGCGGTGTGACGAATCGCGCCGCCCGAGAACACGGCGAGATCGGTCGTACCGCCGCCGATGTCCACCAAACACACGCCCAACTCCTTTTCATCGTCGGCCAGCACCGAGTAGCTCGACGCCAGTTGCTCGAGCACGATGTCCTCGACCGCGAGCCCACAACGCTGCACGCACTTCACAATGTTCTGTGCCGCGCTCTCCGCGCCCGTGACGATGTGAACTTTCGCTTCCAGTCGCACCCCCGACATGCCGATGGGCTCGCGAATGCCCTCCTGGCTGTCGATCAAAAACTCCTGCGGCAGGATGTGCAGGATCTTTTGATCCGCCGGAATCGCCACCGCGCGCGCAGCGTCGATCACCCGATCCACGTCTTCGGACGTCACTTCTTTATTGCGAATCGCGACGATGCCGTGCGAGTTCAGGCTGCGCACGTGGCTGCCTGCGATGCCCGCATACACCGAGTGAATCTCACATCCAGCCATCAGCTCCGCCTCTTCGATGGCGCGCTGGATCGACTGCACCGTCGATTCGATGTTCACGACCACGCCGCGCTTCAGTCCTCGCGACGGATGCGAACCCAGGCCCACGACTTCGATGCGACCTTCATGCGTGATCTCGCCGACGATCGCCACCACCTTCGAGGTGCCGATGTCGAGACCGACGATCAGGTTGCGGTCATTCTTTCTAGGCATCAGGGCGAGCATCCTGGGCGTCGCGCGCGACGCGAGTGGGAACGTTCCAGCCGACAGAGAAACCGTTGCTGTAGCGAAGATCGACGTAATTCACTTCGGCAGCGCGCGCAGCCACCACGGGGCTCGCGACACTGATGAATCTTTCCAATCGCGCAGGCACATCTTGACGACCGAGCCGCACGATCACGCCGTTGCCGAGCGTCAGCTGCCACGCGCCGCGTGCGTCGAGCTCGACTCGCGACAGCTGCATGCCGACGCCGAGCAGGCGTGGGTAACTTTCCAAATACAACTTGGCGACCTGAGTCTCGGTGCCCGGCGGCCCGATGAGCTGAGGCAGTTCCGGCGGAATGTGCGTAGCGTTGGCGAGAAACAATTCGCCGCGAGTGTTCATCAATCCCGACTCGCCCCAGCGCGCGGCCGCGACGTGTTCGGTGATGAACACCCGCACGCCGTTCGGCCATTTGCGTTCCACGCGAGCGCGATCGACCCATGGAATCGTTTCCACCGCGGCGCGCAGCGCATCCAGATCGATCGAGAGAAAGCCGGCACCGCGAAACGGCGCCACGACTTCTTCGATCTGCAACGGCGCGACGCGCTGAAACTGTCCGCCCACTTCGACCTTGCCGATCGGGCGGTCGAAAGAAACGATCAGGCCCCACGCCATCACACCGACGCCAACCAGCAACGCGAGCACACCCAGCGCCGGGCGCAAGCCGCCCGCGACGATCGAGTCGATCATTGGCCGCAGCCACGCGAACAGCTTGACGCCGTCGCTGCCTGCTTTACGCCGATTGCGC
This sequence comes from uncultured Steroidobacter sp., assembly GCA_946478975.1. Next base: position 50,144 of record CAMLEO010000001.1, on the reverse strand, counting down.
TTGCGTGTGCCGAGAATCATGCGCGGAAACTCGTTTCGAGGACTCGCCACACCAGCTCGTCGAACTCGATGCCGAACTGCTTCGCCGACTTGGGCACCAGCGAATGACTGGTCATGCCCGGCGCGGTGTTCACTTCCAGCAAATAGTTCTTGCCGTTGCGGTCGCGCATGACGTCGACGCGGCCCCAGCCGTAACAGCCGGCGGTGCGGAACGCTTCCAGCGCGAGCGCGCGAATCTCTGTTTCCGCCACGCCTTCCAGGCCCGGGCAGAGGTACTGCGTGTCTTCGGCTTTGTACTTCGCGTGATAGTCGTAGTACTCGCCGGCCGGGACGATGCGAATGCTCGGCAGCGCGATGTCACCAAGAATGCTGACCGTGAGCTCGGCGCCCTCGATCAACTGTTCCATCAACATCTCGCCTTCATAGCGCGCCGCCAGCGCGACCGCCTGGCCGAGATCCGCTTCTTTGAATACGCGGCTCACACCGACGCTCGATCCTTCGCACGCGGGCTTGATGATCACCGGCAAGCCCAGCTCGCGCGCCGCCTTCGCCACATCGCTGTTGCGAGACAAACGAATGTAACGAGGCGTCGGCAGGCCGAGCGACAGCCACACTTGTTTGGTGCGGATCTTGTCCATCGACAACGCCGAGCCGAGCACGTCCGAGCCCGTGTACGGAACGCCGAAAGCATCCAGCAGACCTTGCAGGATGCCGTCCTCGCCGCCGCCGGCGTGGCCGTGAAGAATGTTGAATACGCGCTGGCAACGTTTGTTCACCAACTCAGTGACCAAAGCTTGGATGCCGTCGACCGCGTACGCATCGACGCCCTGGCGTTGCAGGGCTTCGAGACAATTCTTGCCCGAGTCGAGCGACACCTCGCGCTCTGACGACGTGCCGCCCATCAGCACCGCGACGCGACCGAAGTCGCGAGGGTTGGTGATCCGCTTTGCAGCCAATTTTTCAGCCATGACTCACCTCGCCCACGATGCGCACCTCGGTGGTGAGCCGCACACCATGTTTTTGTTCCACCGTCTGCTGTACGTGACGGATCAATTGCTCGATGTCCGCGGCGCTCGCGCTGCCGTCGTTGACGATGAAGTTCGCGTGCATCTCCGACACTCGCGCGCCGCCGATGCGATGCCCCTTCAGCCCCGCCGACTCGATCAAGCGTGCGGCGTGATCGCCCGGCGGATTGGTGAACACCGATCCGCACGACCATTCCTGAATCGGCTGCGTCGCCTTGCGACGAGCCAGCAACTGTTTGATGTCGTCGTTGCTCACGCCCGGCCGCGACTCGAACCGCAACGACGCACCGAGAAACCACTCGTCGCCCAAGTTGTGACTTGCACCGGACACGTGGCGATAACCCACTGTGTAATCCGAGGCCGGTCGTTCACGACGCACACCATTGCGGTCAACGACAGCAACAGACATCACATGGCGCCACGTCTCGCCGCCGAACGCGCCGGCGTTCATGGCGAGCGCTCCGCCGAGCGTGCCGGGAATGCCCGCGAAAAATTCCGCCGGGCCCAGTCCCCACTTGATGCATTGTTTGGCGAGCTTCGCGCAGGCGACGCCGCTGCCACACCAAACCTCGTTGTCACTTCGTCGTTCCAATTCATCGAACACGCCATGAGTCTCGATCACCGCGCCGCGAATGCCGCCGTCGCGCACGAGCAGATTGCTACCCAAGCCAATCCACATCACAGGAGTTCCCGGCTGCAGGCTCTTCAGGAACGCTGAAACATCCGCAACGTCGAGCGGCGTAAAAAACAATTCCGCCGGACCGCCCACGTGCCACGACGTATGTTTCGACATCGGCTCGCCGCGACGTACGCGCGCTTCCAGATCGGTTGGCAGCGACAGCGCGTTCATGGCTGTCTCCGCTCGGCCGACAATGCCGTCAACGCGGCCGGCAGCTCCGGCGCAGCGCTGCCGATGCTGCCTGCACCCATGGTCACGATCACATCGCCGTCGCGAGCAATCTGAATCAGCGCGCGCGGCAGCTCTTCGATCTTCTCGATGAACACCGGCTCGACGCGACCATGCGAGCGCACCGCTCGACAGATCGCTTTGCCATCAGCACCCGCGATTGGCGTCTCGCCGGCCGCATACACCTCGGTCACGATCAACGCATCGGCGTTCGCCGCCAGCACGCGCGCGAAGTCATCGAGCAGATCGTGAGTACGGGTGTAACGATGCGGCTGGAACGCGAGCAGGATGCGGCGGTTCGGCCAGCCCTGCCGGATCGCTTCCAGCGTCGCCGCCAGTTCCGTCGGGTGGTGTCCGTAGTCGTCGATGATCGTCACGCGCCCAGCAGCGATCTGCACATCGCCGTACTGCTGCAGGCGACGATCGACACCGTGGAACGAGGCGAGCGCCGACTGAATCGCCGCGTCGCTCACTTCCAGCTCCTTCGCCACCGCGATCGCCGCGAGCGAATTGAGCACGTTGTGAGTTCCGGGAAGATTCAGCTGCACCGACAATGTTTGCTCGCTGCCGCGCCGTTGCACGTCGAAGCGAGTCTGCATGCCCTGACGGACAATGTTGATTGCACGAAGGTCCGCATCGCTCTCGATGCCGTAAGTCACAACCGGGCGCGCGACTCGCGGCACCAGGCTCTTGGTCACCGCGTCGTCGGCGCACATCACCGCGAGGCCGTAGAACGGCAGGTTGTGCAGGAAGTCGATGAAGCTTTGTTTCAAGCGCTCGAAGTCGCCCTCGTGCGTGCCGAGATGATCGTTGTCGACGTTGGTGACGATCGCGATCATCGGCTGCAGGTGCATGAACGAGGCGTCGCTCTCGTCCGCTTCGGCCACGAGATATTGACCGGTGCCCAGGCGCGCGTTGCTGTCGGCGCTCTTCAAGCGGCCGCCAATGACGAACGTCGGATCGAGCCCGCCTTCGGCGAGAATGGACGCGACCATGCTGGTCGTTGTGGTCTTGCCGTGCGTACCTGCGACGGCGACCGAATAACGGAAGCGCATCAACTCGCCGAGCATCACCGCACGCTGCACGATCGGCAGGCGCCGCGACTTGGCCTCGACGACCTCGGGATTGTTCGAATGAACCGCGGTCGATACCACCAGCACGTCCGCTTGACCGACGTTCTCGGCGGCGTGACCGATCTTGATGTTTGCACCCAGGCGCGTGAGCCGCTGCGTGACCGCGTTCGGCTTCAGGTCGCTGCCCTGAACTTCATAACCGAGGTTCAGCAACACTTCGGCGATGCCGCCCATGCCGCTGCCGCCGATGCCGACGAAATGAATGCGATGAATGCGACGCATGCGATCTTTCATGCGACACCTCCCGCCGCAGCGACGCAGGCATCAGCGAGACGCACATCGGCGTCGGTGATCGCCACCGAGCGAGCGCGAATCGCCATCGCCTTGAGCTGCTCTCGTCCGCCGCTCAACAGTTTCTTCAGTTCCTGAGACAGGCGCTCGGCGGTGAGATCGCGCTCGGCAATCGAGATGCCCGCCTGCGCGTCGACCAGGAACTTGGCGTTCAGCGTTTGATGATCGTCCACCGCTGCTGCGAACGGCACAAAAATCGCGGGCAATCCCGCGGCTGCCAGTTCCGACACCGTGAGCGCGCCGGACCGGCACACCACCACGTCGGCCCAGCTGTAGGCTTCAGCCATATCAGTGATGAAGGCACGCACGTCGGCCTTCACTCCGTGTTTCTCATAGGTCTGGCGTGCGACGTCGATGTGTCGCTCACCGGCTTGATGAATGACGATGGGCCGCGATGCTTCGTCGAGCGTCGCGAGCGCCGCCGGCACATTCGCGTTGAGTTTGGCCGCACCCTGGCTGCCGCCGATCACGAGCATGCGCAGCGGCCCTTGTCGCGCATCGAAGCGCTGCTCGGGCGGTGCCAGCGACGCAATCTCACGTCGCACCGGGTTGCCGACCTGCTCCGCACGCGTGCCCGAAGGAAAACTCTTCGGAAACGCTTCGAGCACCCGGCGAGCGAGATGCGACAGCATGCGATTGGTCATGCCGGCGACCGCGTTTTGTTCGTGAATCACCAGCGGTCGACGCGTGAGCCATGCAGCCACGCCGCCGGGACCGGCAACAAATCCACCTGCGCCGAGCACCACGACCGGCTTGCGTCGACGGATCACTTGCAGGCTCTGCCAGATCGCAATCGCAACTTTGAAAGGTGCCAGCAGCAACGTGGCCGCACCTTTACCGCGCAGGCCGCTCATCGAGATCCACTCGATTTCGATTTGCGCCGGCGGCACGAGCTTGGCTTCGAGACCTTTGCGAGTTCCCAACCACACCGGCTCGAAGCCGCGTTCGCGAAGCACGCGAGCAGCAGCAAGCGCAGGAAACACGTGCCCGCCGGTTCCGCCTGCCATGATCAGCACCGTGCGCTTCATTCCATGCTCTCCTCTCGTTCCCGACGAGGAGTACGCGCGACTGCCAGCCGGCCTGACGTGGTCGCTTCGTGATGAATGCGCATGATGAAGCCGAGCCAGCCGAGCGTGACCATCACGCTCGAACCGCCGTAGGACATCAGCGGCAAGGTCAAACCCTTGGTCGGCAGGATGCCCATGTTCACGCCGACGTTGATGAATGTTTGCAACGCCAGCCAGATGCCGAACGCGGCCGCGCAGTACGCCTGGAATGCGAGGCCGGCCTGTGCGGCCAGGCGCGAAATATGAAAGCTGCGCCATACGAGCAGGATGAACAGCGCCAGCGTGAAGATCACGCCGACCAGGCCCAGCTCCTCGGCAAGCACGGCGAAGACGAAGTCGGTGTGCGCCTCGGGCAAATAGAACAACTTCTGCACGCTGGAGCCGAGGCCGACGCCAAACATCTCGCCACGACCGATCGCGATCAGCGACTGCGTCAGCTGGAAGCCCGAGTTGAACGGATCGGCCCACGGGTCCATGAACGCGGTCAGGCGCTTCAAGCGATACGCCGAAGTCACCGCGATCACCGCCATGCCAGCCGCGGCAATTGCGACCAGCGCGAAGAAATGACGCAGCTTCACGCCGGCCAGGAACAACACCGCGAGGCCAGTGGCGACGAGCACCGTCGCCGCACCGAAGTCCGGCTCCATTAATAAGAATGCGGCCGCACCCATCAGCACGCCGAGCGGCTTGAGGAAGCCGCGCAGCTCTTCCTTCAGCTCCGACTGCTTACGCACGACGTAGCTGGCCAGATATATAAGTAGGAGGACGCGCGCCAGCTCCGACGCCTGGAAGTTCATGAAGCCCGCGCGCAGCCAGCGACGGCTGCCGTTCACTTCATGACCGATGCCGGGGATCAACACCAGCAACAGGAACACGAATGCGATCAGCAGCAGCGGCATCGCCATCCGTTCCCACACCGTGGTCGGAATCATCATCATGATGCCGGCGCCGACGATGCCGAATCCCACGCCCCACAGCTGGCGGGTCAGGAAATACAGCGGATCGTGCGTCTGCTTGTCCGCGATCGACACTGACGCCGAGGTCATCATCACCAGGCCGAGCAGCAGCAAGCCCGCGATGGTCAACAACATCACGTTGTCGAACGCGAAGCGTCGCGGCCGGCCGTTGGATCGAGCGAAGGTCAGAGTTGCTGCGTTCATGCCTGCAACCCCTTCACCGCCGCCGCGAACACATCGCCGCGATGGCTGTAATCACGAAACATATCGAGGCTCGCGCACGCGGGCGACAGCAAGACCGTTTCGCCGGGGCGAGCCGCGTTGGCGGCGAGCCGAACGGCATCGTCCATATCTCTCGCGAACTGCGTCGTCGCCACGCCTTGCAGCGCCGAGTCCACCAGCTTCGCATCCTGACCCAGCAGCACGACGTGCCGAACCTTGCCACGGAACGCTTGAGCGAGCGGCTTGAAGTCCTGACCTTTGCCCTGGCCACCCGCGATCACGACCAGCGAACCGGGCATGCCGGCGACAGCCGCGAGCGTCGCGCCGACGTTGGTGCCTTTGGAGTCGTCGACGAATCGCACACCGTTGATATCCGCGACCCACCGCGAACGATGCGGCAGTCCCGGGAAATCACGCAGCGCCTGCAAACATGCGGAACGTGACAACTCCAGCGCCTCGCACATCGCGAGCGATGCCAGTGCATTCGCGGCGTTGTGCAACCCGGTGATCTTCAACTCGGACATCGCGATCAAGCGCTCGCGACCACGCATGAGAATCACGTCGTCGCCTTGCGTGTGGACGTAATACTCGGCACTCGGATCGGCGTGCAGGCTGAACCCCAGCACACGCGCCGACTGGTAACGCATGCTGCGCACGGCCACGTCGTCCATGTTCACGATCGCAGCTTTGCACCCTTGATAGATGCGTTCCTTGGACGCCGCGTATTCCTCGATGGTCGCGTAGCGGTCCATGTGATCGGGCGTGACATTCAGCACGGTGGCCGCAGCCGCTCGCAACGACAGCGTGGTATCGAGCTGGAAGCTCGACAGCTCCATCACGTACAGCTCCGGCACCGGATCGTTCAACAGTTCCAACGCGGGCCGACCGAGGTTGCCACCCGCAATCGCGCGACGGCCGGCAGCGTTTGCCATCAAGCCGACCAGTGTCGTCACAGTGCTCTTGCCGTTCGTGCCGGTGATCGCGGCGATCGGCGCCTTCGCTTCGCGCACGAACAACTCGATGTCACCAATGATGGGAAGGCCGCGGACCGCAGCCTTCACCAGGAACGGCTCGCGCAACGACACGCCCGGCGAGGCAACGATCTGCGAGGCGCTGTTCAACAGCGACTCATCGAACGCGCCGAAGCGCATCTGAACATTCGGAGCCAACTCACGAAGCGCACCGGCTTCCGGCGGCGACGCGCGGTTGTCCGTTACGGCAAAAGGAATCCCTCGCGATTGCAAATATCGCGCGCACGACAACCCCGTCCGGCCCAGGCCGACGACGATGGAAAGGTTGTTGGGAGTGTGCGGGCTCATCGGGTCAGCGCACCTTCAATGTCGCGAGCCCGACCAGCACCAGGATCACCGAGATGATCCAGAAGCGCACGATGACCTTCGGCTCGGCCCAGCCCTTGAGCTCGAAGTGATGATGAATCGGCGCCATGCGGAAGATGCGCTTGCCGGTGAGCTTGAACGAGGTCACCTGCAGGATCACCGACACCGTTTCCATCACGAACACGCCGCCCATGATGAACAGCACGATCTCCTGGCGCACGATGACGGCGACGACTCCTAGTGCCGCACCGAGGGCGAGCGCTCCGATGTCGCCCATGAAAACTTGCGCGGGATAGGTGTTGAACCAGAGAAAGCCGAGACCCGCGCCGACCAGCGTCGCGCAAAACACCAGGATTTCACCCGTGCCCTCGATGAAAGGGATGCCGAGATAGCCCGAGAACACAGCATTACCTGTTGCATAGGCGAACACTCCCAACGCACCGCCCACCAGCACGGCGGGCATGATTGCCAAGCCATCCAGTCCGTCCGTGAGATTCACCGCATTGCTCGTGCCCACGACCACGAAGTACGCGAGCGCGATGTAACCCATGCCCAACGGCACCATGACGGTCTTGAACACCGGCACGAACAACGCAGTCTCGGCCGGCGACTTCGCGGTGATGTAGAGCGCGATCGCGCAGCCGAGGCCGGCGACCGATTGCCAGAAATATTTGTAACGAGCGATCAGGCCGCGGCTGTTGCCGACCACCAGCTTCAGATAATCGTCCCAGAAGCCGATCAGCCCGAACGCCAGCGTCACCAGCAGCGTGACCCACACGAAGTGATTGCTCAGATCCGCCCACAGCAGGGTGCTGAAGGTGATCGCGACCAGGATCAGCAGGCCGCCCATGGTCGGCGTGCCGGCTTTCGGCAGATGTGACTTCGGGCCGTCGTCGCGCACGCGCTGCCCGATCTGATTCATCGACAGCTTCTGGATCATCCACGGGCCGATCATGAAAGAAATCAGCAGCGCCGTGAGCGCGCCCAGGATGGCGCGCAAAGTCAGGTACTGGAAGACGCGAAACGCGCCTTCCAGCAGGGCGAGCTGTTTGGTTAAGTACAGCAGCATTCGTTGTCGTGCTCTTGGTTCGGTTAGTGACCGTTGCTATTCGTTGCCGGCCACGCAGACAGCGCGGCTGACACCCGTTCCAGCCGATTCGCTCGCGAGCCCTTGATGAGTACCGCCACGCCGCTGCTCAGCGACGCCTTCGCATCGCGGATCAACGCATCGATATCTGCAAACCATTGCGCGCCGGGTCCGAAGGCCTCGACCGAATAGCGCGCCCCCTCGCCGATCGCGAGCAAACGTTGGATGCCCGCCTGCTTCGCGTAGCGCCCCACTTCGGCGTGCAACTCGTTGCTCGCGTCGCCCAGCTCTTTCATTTCCCCCAGCACCAGCCAGCGCGCGCCGCCAAAACTCTTGAGCGCATCGAGGCCCGCTTTGAGCGAGCTGGGATTGGCGTTGTAAGAGTCGTCGACCAGGTAGGCGCCGTTGATCGCCGGCTTCAGTTCCAGCCGTCCGGACACCGCTTTCATCGCCGCCAGGCCGACGACGATTTGTTCGATCGATGCACCGGCGGCACACGCCGCGGCCGCAGCGCCCAGCGCGTTGCGCAGGTTGTGAAGACCCGCGAGCGGCAACGTCGCAGCGACCGTTCCATCGGGTGTCGCGAGATCGAACTCGCTGCGGAAACCGGCGACGACGCTGATCTCACGTACTTTGTGCGCCATGAAGTCGGCGGGCTGTTCGAAGCCGAATGTGAGAATGCGCTCGGCGCTGCTCAGGTCGCGCCACACCGGAGCGAACTGATCGTCCGCATTGATGACCGCCACGCCCAAAGACGGCAGCGCCTGAAACATTTCACCTTTGCCGGTCGCGACGCCTTGCAGGCTACCGAACCCTTCGAGGTGCGCGGCGCCAGCATTAGTGACGATGCCGATCGTCGGCTCGGCGATGCTCGCCAGGTGCGCAATCTCACCAATGTGATTCGCGCCCATCTCGATCACGGCGTACTTGTGCTCCGGCTTCAGCTCCAGCAGCGTCAGCGGCACACCGATGTGATTGTTCAAATTGCCGCGCGTGACCAGCGTCGGCCCGAGCTGCGTCAGGATCGAGCCGATCAATTCTTTGGTCGTGGTCTTGCCGTTGCTGCCGGTCACGCCCACGACAGGAATGTGAAACTGCCGGCGCCACTCGCGAGCAAACGTCGACAGCGCCGCCAACGGATCGGGCACGACGACCTGCGGCAGATCGACAGGAAGCCGCCGGGACACGAGCGCAGCCGCCGCGCCGTTCTGGGCCGCCGTCGCCACGAAGTCATGGCCATCGAACGTCGGCCCGGTCAGCGCAACAAACAAAGCGCCCGGCTTGAGCGTGCGCGTGTCGGTGGAAACGCTGCTGAATTCGCGATCGCTGCCGGCGAGCTGCCCCCCTCCCGCATTTTCAACGCACCGAATGATTTCACTCAAACGCCAAGCCATCATGGCAGCCTCCTCAGCGCCAGCTGCGCTTGTTCGCGGTCGCTGAACGAACGACGTTCGGCGCCCACGATTTGATAGTCCTCGTGCCCTTTGCCGGCGATCAGCACCACGTCTCCTGCTTCGCTTTCGGCGATGGCGCGGACGATGGCGGCGGCACGATCTCGCTCGACCGTGACCTGGTCCGGATGAGCGAGGCCTTTGAGAATGTCGGCAACGATGGCATTGCCATCTTCGGTGCGCGGGTTGTCGTCGGTGACGATGACCCGATCCGCTAAACGTTCGGCGATCGCACCCATCAACGACCGCTTGCCGGGGTCGCGATCGCCGCCGCAGCCGAAGACACAAACCAGTTTGCCGCTGCGATGTTTGCGCACGGCGAGCAGCGCTTTTTCCAGCGCGTCCGGCGTGTGTGCGTAGTCGACAATGGCGAGCGGACGGCCCGGCGCCGTGAGTGTTTCCATGCGGCCGGGCGGCGCGGTGCATTTTTCGAGCGCGCTGATCGCCTGCTGCAGGGTCACGCCGCTCGTCAGCAGCGTCGCAAGCACTGCAAGCAAATTCTCGACGTTGAAATCGCCGACGAAGCGCGAGCGCAACGTGGCCGCGCCCCAGTCGCCGTCCACAGTGATATCCAAACCATTCGGGCCCGCAGTCACATTGCGAGCAAACAGCTGCCTCGGCTCGCCGTCGGCGCTTTGCCAGCGCGGATCCAGTTCGACTGGGCCGACGCGGCTGTACACGACCAAACCCGTGTGCGCCACACGCGTCGCGAGCTCACGACCGAACGGATCATCCACATTGATGATGGAATGACGCAGGCACGGCCAGCGGAATAAACGCGCCTTGGCTTCGCCGTACGCTTCCAACGTGCCGTGATAATCCAGGTGATCGCGTGTGAGATTGGTGAACACAGCCGTATCGAATCGCACGGCGTTGACGCGCCCTTGATCCATCGCATGCGAGGAAACTTCCATGCCGAGGCAACGCACGCCTTCGTCACGGAGTTCGGCCAGCTGACGATGGACGGTGATCGTGTCCGGCGTGGTCAGCGAACCTGAATGCAGCGCGCCGACGCGGCCGTAGCCGAGCGTGCCCGCGTAGGCGGAAGTCACATTCAACTGTTGCAAAGCTGCCGCAATGACATGCGCAGTGGTGGTCTTACCGTTGGTGCCAGTTACACCGACGACGCGCACTGTCTGCGACGGCGCATCGAAGAACCAATCGGCGATCGCGCCCAACCAGCGCTTGAGCTGAGGCACGGCGACCAGCTCGACATTGTTCGGCACGCGCGGGGCGACGACGCCTTCGACCGGCTCCCACAGAATCGCGCGCGCACCGGCTTTCACCGCTTGATCGGCGAAGCCGATGCCGTGCGTGCGGGTGCCCGGCAAGGCCACGAACGCAGAGCCAGGCCGCACCGCCCGACTGTCGAGTGTGAGATCGGCGATCTCCACTTCGGCCGGCACGCAATCGACAGACGACACCCCGCTGTCCGCGAGCAGCGCTCGCAGATTTTTGTTTCGCACGTTGTCGGACCGGGTGTTCATCGTGTTTTGCGCGGTTGCAGACCTCATACTCAAGGATTGGCCTGGACCAACGTGGTCGCAGGCAGGCGATCCAGACCATCCGGCGGCACGCCCATCAGACGCAGCGCTCCCGCCATCACGTTTGCAAACACTGGAGCGGCAACTTCACCGCCGTAGTACTTACTGCCGCTGGGTTCGTCGATGACCACGAGTGCGGCGAGACGCGGATGGCTCGCGGGCACGACACCACCGAACGAAGCTTTGTACCGATCGGTTGAATACGAGCCGCCGTCGGCCGTCCATGCTGTGCCCGTCTTGCCGGCGACTCGATAGCCGACCAATGCGGCACGGTTGCCGCCGCCCTCGGAAACAACGGACTCCAACATTTCGAGCAGTTCTTTCGCGACACGCGGATCGATCACGCGCTCGCCGGGCACCGGCCCTTCAACCTTGCGCAATGTCACAGGACGTTTGATTCCGTACGCACCGAGCGTTGCGTACGCGCGCACCAGCTGCAGCGGCGTCACCGACAAGCCGTATCCATAAGAGATGGTCGCCTGGCCGATCTTTCGCCAGTGCGAGGAGTCGTTGAGCAGGCCGGCCGATTCGCCGGGAAAACCGCTGCCGGTGACTTCGCCGAAGCCGAACGCGGTCAGCGTGTCGTACATGGACTTGGGCGACAGCGTCATCGCCATCTTGGTCATGCCGACGTTGCTCGACTTTTCCAACACTCTCGTCAGCGTGATTGCGCCGAGATTGTTCCGGTCTGGAATTCTCTTGATGCCCACCTGCACGAATCCCGGTGACGTGTCGATGATGGTATTGGCGTGATATCGACCGGACGCGATGCCGGCGGCGGCAATGAACGGCTTGATGCTCGAGCCCGGTTCGAAAATGTCGGTGGCGGCGCGATTGCGATAGCGCGACGGCGCGACCTGATCGCGATCGTTCGGGTTGTAGGCCGGCTGATTCACCATGGCCAGCACTTCGCCGGTCTCGATATCGAGCACGATGATGGTGCCGGCCTTGGCGCCACGTTCCTGAACCGCTGCTTTCAGTTCGCGATAGGCGAGGTACTGGATGCGCAGGTCGATGCTGGTGATCAGGTCGCCGCCGGGATGCGCAGCGCGAATGCTTTCCACGTCTTCGACGGTGCGGCCGAGCCGATCCTGAATGACGCGCTTGGCGCCCGGCTGCGCACCGAGCCACCGGTCGTACGCCAGTTCGAGACCTTCCTGTCCGATGTCGTCGTACTTCTTGGTGAAGCCGAGCAGATGACCGGTGACTTCGCCGGCCGGATAGAAACGCTGATATTCGCGCAGCAGATACACGCCCGGAATCTTCAGCTCCGCCACTTGAGCCGCATCGCTCGGACGCATGTGGCGCACCAGGTAGACGAACTCGCGATCGAGGTTGCTGGTGATGACCTGCGTCAGCCACTTGGTGTCGCGATTCAATGCTTCGGCGAGGCGCGGAATCTGATCTGCCGCCTTCATCACTTCCGGCGGGCACGCCCACACGGTGTCCACCGGCGTACTCGCAGCCAGCGGCTCGCCGTTGCGGTCGTAAATGCCGCCGCGATTGGCAGTGAGCTTCGCGACTCGCGTGTAACGAGCGTCGCCCTGGCCTTCCAGGAAACCGTCGTCGAGAATCTGCAGGTCCACCGCGCGCGCGACCAAGCCGGTCGCCACCAACACGAGTGCGACCAGCACGAGATGCAGCCGAGTGCGGAACTGCTCCTCGGAAAAGCTCTTGGCTTCAGCTCGGCGAACGTCTGAGCGAATCATGGTTTGACGATCCGCACTTCATCGGGCCGCGGCACCACCATCTCGAGGCTCAGGCGCGCGGTCTGTTCGACACGCCCGTGCATCGCCCAGGCGCTCTGTTCCAGCTTCAGCTGGCCCCATTCGATATCGAGCGCGTCGCGCTCGGAATGCAGCGCCTGCAGCTCGATGAACAAGCTGCGCGCCTGATGTTTGCTCCACACGACGGCGACCGCGGCGGCAAGCAACGCGACCCAAAGGACGGCCATGGCGAGACGTGAGCTGTTGCTCATGCGGCGATCCTCTCAGCCACTCGCAACACGGCGCTGCGCGCACGGGGATTCGCCGCGATCTCTTCCTCGCCCGGATGAATCGCCTTGCCGACGCGCTTCAGCTTCGGACGCGCATGCGCCGGCACGTCGGGCAAGCCGGCGTACACGGGATCTTCCTGCGAGTGCTGTTGCATGAAACGTTTGACGAGGGTGTCTTCCAGCGAATGAAAGCTGATCACGCACAGGCGGCCCTGCGGCGCCAGTACGGCGAGGCTGCCGGCGAGCGCAGCGCGTATTTCTTCGAACTCCTGGTTCACCTGAATACGAATGGCCTGAAACGTCCGCGTCGCCGGATGTTTGCCCGGCTCGCGGGTGGGAATTGATTGCGCAACGATCTCCGCCAGCTGCGCGGTGCGCACGATCGGCGCTTCGCGACGGGCATTGACAATTGCCCGCGCAATGCGCTTGGCGAATCTTTCTTCGCCGAAGTCGCGAATTACTCGTGCGATGTCGTGTTCCGAAGCCTTTGCAACGAAATCCGCAGCGCTCGCACCGCTGGCGATGTCCATGCGCATGTCGAGCGGCCCGTCGTGCGTGAAGCTGAAACCACGCGCAGCGTCGTCCAACTGCGGCGAGGACACTCCGAGGTCGAGCAGCACGCCGTCGATGGCGCCCGTCAGCCCCATCTCCGCCATCACCGCGCTCAACCGCGAAAAAGCACTGCTCACCAAAGTCATCCGCCCATCGTTGGCGAAGCGTTCGCGCCCGGCTGCAATTGCGGCCGGGTCCCGATCGAATGCGATCACCGCTCCCTGCGGACCTACTCGTTCCAAAATGGCGGCACTGTGGCCGCCGCGACCGAATGTCGCGTCCACATAGCGGCCGCCGGCTCGAATATCGAGGGCGGCCAGCACTTCGCGCAGAAGCACCGGCGTGTGCACAAACATGACCGGGCCCTTACAACGACAGCGATTCGAGCTCGGGCGGCAGTTCCTCGGCGGTTTCGTCGACCTTCAGCCACTGCTCGCGGCTGTCGTTCCACAACGCCTCGTCCCACAGCTCGAACCGGTTGCCCTGACCAATGAGCATCGCCGTGCGCGACAACGTCGCGTACTCACGCAAGCTCGGCGGAATCAGGATGCGGCCGCTGGAGTCCAGCTCCAGGTCGGTGGCGTGACCGATCATCAGGCGCTGCAGCCTGCGCGCGACCGGATTCAAGGTCGGCAGGCGGCGCAACTTCAGCTCGATCTCTTCCCACTCCGGCAACGGGTAAATGAGCAGGCAGCGGTCGGAACGATCGACGGTCGCGATCAACCGGCCGTTGGAGCGCTCCACGATTCGCTCGCGATAACGGGTCGGCATGGCGAGCCGCCCCTTGCTATCGAGAGTGACCTTGTTGGCGCCCCTGAACATACCCCACTAACCCACGTGTTCCCACTTTTTCCCACCGATCTGCACTATAGGCACGCGACGCCCGCGGGTCAAAAAAATCCCGGGCATTTCCCGTTTGGCGACAGGGACTTAGAACGCTAAGTTGGCGCCCTCGCTGCTGAAGCCCGGCAGCTGCCCTGACAGAAATCAGAGGCTTATGAACGGTTCTTTGCGTGCAGTTGCACGAATTCAGGGGCTTTTCCGTAACTGGGTTTTCAACCAGTACAGGGGAAACCTTAACGGCTCGAAGCGCGCATTCCGCGGCTGAAAGTGGCGCCGAGTGGGGCTCAATTCGGGCGAATTGTGGCGTCAGGTATTTATGGACAGTTATGGGTAAATCGGGCGTTGAGCCACGCCGCTCGCTGAACTTCGTGTAGAAAAAATTGACAGTTCAGCGAGGTGGGAAAGAAGGAGTCGGCCGATAAGCCGGGTTCTGTCTGGGGCAACCATTCATCTGCGATGCGCGTCACCGCGCACCTCAAGCGACCTACCCGGGAGTCTGTGTGGGCCACACATGCAATCCAGTCCGAGGACTGAATCGCGCGCTCCCCTATTTGGTCTTGCTCCGGACGGGGTTTACCGTGCCACCGAGTGTTGCCACCGGCGCGGTGCGCTCTTACCGCACCATTTCACCCTTACCGGCGCGCGGCTTTCACCACGCGCTTAGGCGGTTTGCTTTCTGTTGCACTTTCCGTGGGCTCGCGCCCCCCAGGCGTTACCTGGCGTCTTGCCCTGGGAGCCCGGACTTTCCTCCACCCTTGCAAGCAAGAGCAGCGGTTGCCTGGCCGACTCCAGCCGCGATGATACAGGGAAGTCGTGCCGTTTATTCTTGTTTACCGAACTGCGTGGCGCGCGCGTACAGGTCGCTGCGTTTTTCGCCGGTGAGTTTCGCGGCGATCTTCGCAGCCTGCGACGGCGACAATTCTTCGAGTAGTGCGCGCAGCAGTTGATCCGCGTTCAACGCCTGCGCGCTGCTTGGAGGCGCGGGGTTCCCGCTGACGATAATCACGATCTCACCGCGCGACATATCTGCATTCTGCGCGGCTATTTCACAAAGCTGCGCGAGCGTGCCGGTGTATGTGGTTTCAAAACGTTTGGTGAGCTCGCGGCTCACCGAAGCCGCGCGATCTGTGCCGAATTCTGCCGCCAGATCGCGCAACACTTCCGGCAACCGATGAGGCGCTTCGTAAAAAACCAGCGTGCGTTGTTCGCTTGCAAGCTCGCGCAGACGAGTGACGCGCGCAGCGTTTTTAGCCGGCAAAAAGCCTTCGAAAATGAAACGATCGGTCGCCAAACCCGCGATCGATAGTGCAGCGATGGCCGCGCACGGCCCAGGCACGACGGCGACTGCAACTCCACGCGCACGAGCCGCGGCAACGAGATCGAAACCGGGATCGCTGATCAGCGGCGTGCCCGCGTCCGAAACGAGCGCGAGCGATTCACCGGCGACCAATCGCTCGATCAGCGCCGCGCTTTTATGCATCTCGTTGTGCTCGTGCAACGAAGTTAGCGCCGTGTCGATCCCGAACGCCTGCAACAATTGCCGGGTGTGCCGCGTATCTTCGGCTGCGATCAGCTGAACGCGCGCCAGCACCTCCCGAGCGCGCGGGCTCAGGTCGCCCAGGTTGCCGATCGGCGTGGCCACGACATACAGCGTGCCCGCCGTCGCGGATTCAGGTACTCCAGCGCTCATGCAGTGACCATAGGACTATGCATAACTTCTATAATGGCCGCCGCGGCGCATGCCGGCAGAGGTTGCAGTGGAAATGAATGGCACAAAGTCGGCTCGATTCGCGATGACGGGTCTCGCGTCCATGATACTGGCGATCGGCGTCACCGCGTGCTCGCTGCTTCCAGGAAGCAAGGAAGAGGAAACGCCCAGCGGCGTGTCCGAGCGGCAGGTCAGCCAGGCCGAAGCGCTGTCTCGAAAGGGCGACTTCCGTGGCGCCGGGCGCGCCTACGAGACGCTCGCGGCTCAATCGCCCGGCGAATTGCGCGATCGTTTTCTTCTGCGCGCTGCGCGCGAGTACGTTCGCGGCGATGATTCCGCCAAAGCGAGCGCGTTACTGAGCCAAGTCAGCGAAGCGCTGCCTCGCGCGGATTTCCCACTTCGCTCGATGGTGGGCGCGGAACTCGCCCTGCGCGCTGGCCGCGGCGACAAAGCTCTCGCTGAGCTGGATCGCATTCCGCAACCGATTCCGCGTGACTCCGCTTCGGACATTTTGGACCTGCGCGCACGCGCATTGTTTGCTTTGAATCGCCCTGCGCAGGCAGTTGGCGCCGCGCTGGAACGCGAGCGCATGCTGAGCAGTCAGGAAGAAGTGCGCGCGAATCAGCGCATGATCTGGCAGGGCCTGCAAAAGAGCGCGGCGAACAACGCCGATTTCACTCCGCCTCCAGGCGCGAGCCCGCAGCTGATCGGCTGGCTGGATCTCGGTCGCGCGGCGCTGGTCTCGGCTCGCAACCCGTTCACGGCGAATGAAGACATCGCGCAGTGGCGCAGCCGTTATCCCTCGCATCCGGCGAACTCGATGATCACCGAGGACATCCTTCCCGAGCTCGGCGAAGGATTGGATTATCCGACGCAGATCGCGCTGCTGCTGCCGCTGTCCGGCCGCACGCAGGCCGCTGGTATGGCAGTTCGCGATGGATTCCTCGCGGCGTTGTTACAGCAGGATCCCAGCCGCCGACCGGTGCTGAATGTTTATGACACCGCCGAGATGGGCGCGGCCACCGCATATCGCCGCGCTGTTGCCGATGGCGCGCAGTTTGTCGTCGGCCCGCTCACCAAGGATGAAGTCACAGCGATTGCGGCATCCGGTGAAACGTCGGTGATGACGCTGGCGCTCAATCAAACTGCCGAAGGCACCGCGCCGGCGCCGAAGCTGTTCCAGTTCTCGCTCGACCCTGAAGAAGAAGCTCGGCAGGTTGCACAACGCGTGGCTGCGGACGGACGCATGCGCGGGTTGGTGTTGTTGCCGAACAATGATTGGGGTCAGCGCGTGTATCGCGCGTTCGATTCGGAGTTGAAGCTGCTCGGCGGCGAGATTGCGGGCATGAAGTTTTATGACCCGTCGGCCCGCGACTACTCACAGCCCATCACGCAATTGTTGTTGATCGACGAGAGCCGCGCGCGTGCGAGCGCTTTGTCTGCTGCGCTCGGATCGAAATTTGAGTTCGAGCCGCGGCGCCGTGGCGATGCGCAGTTTATTTTCATGGGCGCGCAGCCGACGCAAGGCCGCTCGCTCCGGCCCACGCTGAAGTTTCATTTGTCCGAAGATCTCGCGATCTACGCCACGTCGGATATTTTCGAGCCGGACTCGCAGGCCAACAACGATCTCGAAGGCGTGATCTTCCCCGACATGCCCTGGGTGGTCTCGCCCGACGCCGCTTCGTCACAACTGCGCACAGCGCTCACTCGTCACTGGCCGGTGCGTGCCCGCGGCCGAGGACGTTTGTATGCTTTCGGTTTCGATGCCTGCCGCATCGTGCCGCTGCTCAAAGCCGGCCACTTCGGCAGCGCGCATGCGATTCCCGGCATGACCGGACTGCTGTCCATCGATGAAAGCGGCCACGTCAAACGCGAGCTCGATTGGGCCAAAGTCTCCGGCGGCCGCGCTGTGCCGCTCGGCACGGTGGCAACGGCGGCGACCAACTAACGTTTGAGAGCATCAGCCACGGCTAACGCGTTGCTCAACGCGAAGCCGTACGCTGTGTTGTCGAAGATGGCCCACGCTTCTTTTACGCGTGTGGCCTGCAAACGTTTTTCCAGTTTGGCCAGGCACTGCTCGCCGTAGTCGGAATAATATTTTCGCGGCTGGCCGTGCCAGCGAAAGTACACCCAGCTCGAATCTCCTCCCGGCTCGTCCGCACCCGGCCACAGCGGTGGATCGGCGGCGACGCGCGTGATTCCATGCTCGACCAGCAACGTGGTCGCTTGCTTCGTACTCCAAGTCGGATGCCGTGGTTCGCAGGCGATGCGCGCGTCGCTGCGTTTCTTTATCTGTTTGAAAAACCGCGTGGCCGCTTTGCTCTCAAATTCCAGTTTCGGCGGTAGCTGTACTAGCAGCACCGCAAGCTTTTTCTCCAACCCGCCCACTTCGTCCATGAATCGATCGAGCACGTCAGGGTCGGCAACCAATCCTTGATCGTGCGTCAACGCTCGCGGCGTTTTCACTGAAAACCGGAAGCCGGTCGGCACGCTCTCCGCCCAGCGAGCATACGTTTGCGTGCGATGGTGACGATGAAACGAGCTGTTGATCTCCACCGCCTTCAACCGCTGCGCGTAACGCTGGAGATGCGAGCCCGCGCCCGGCAGCTCGTCTTGGTATCGCGAAGGAATGCTCCAACCGGCTACGCCGACGAAAGTGGCCATTGGCAGCCAACTCATCGTCCTCTGCAGCGGTTCCCTAGCCGCTTAAATGCTCATGTGTGTCCTTCAGGGGCATGTAACCTGAGGACAGTTTTCCCACGGAAGGGGCTTGGTCATGGAAGATCGGGAACGTAAAGCGCTCGGGCTGATGGCCGAAGAACTGGCGCTCGCCCACCTGCTGGCGCATGGCCTGCAGCTCGTCACGCGCAACTATCGCTGCAAGCTCGGCGAAATCGACCTGGTCATGCTCGACGGCAAGATCCTGGTATTGGTCGAAGTCCGCTATCGCACCAGTAAGGATTACGGCGGCGCGGCCGCGTCGGTGGACTGGCAGAAGCAGCGCAAGCTGGTCAAAACCGCACAGCATCTGCTGATGAAGCGCGCCGACCTGCGGCGCTATCCGGCGCGTTTCGACGTCATCGCCCTCACAACCGGCGCCGATGGCACTACAATCCAGTGGATCAAGAGCGCGTTCACCCTCTAACCATGTTGGAAACGACAGCTGAAACCACCTGCCCCCATTGCGGCGAATCCATCACGCTGTTCCTCGACCTTTCGGTCGAATCCCAGGAATACATCGAGGATTGCTCGGTTTGCTGCCAGCCCATGACCGTCTCCTACAGCGCCGAAGGCGGCGAGCTGACCGACCTGCGCGTGGAATCGGCGAACTGAGACTTCGCACCTGCCTGCGCCCGACGAGCTGAAGGTAAGGTCACCGCATGTGGCGCAGACTTCGCATCCTGGTGCTGTTGCTGATCCTGCTGATCGTCGCACTGAACACGTACTTCGACCGCGTGTACTCGACGGACTGGAACATTCCGTTGCGCGTGACGATCTACCCGATCAACGGCGACGGCAGTCCGCAAGCAGATCGATACATCGCAACCCTGAAGCCGGACCGCTTCAACGCGATGGAAACATTTTTCGAAAGCGAGGCCCGTCACTATGGCCTGAGCATGGAGCGCCCGATCCGTTTCACCTCCGCTCCGCAACTACACGACGTGCCGCCCGCACTCAATCGCGGAGCAAATGTCTTGGGCATCGCCTGGTGGAGCCTGCGAATGCGCTACTGGGCATGGCGCACGCCGGATCTGCCGGGGCCGGCACCGGATGTGAAATTGTTTGTCGTCTATCACGATCCGGCCCTGTCGCCGACGGTGGCTCATTCCGTGGGCATGCAAAAAGGCCTGTACGCCGTCGTGAACGTCTTCGCGGATAAAAACATGGCGGGCTCGAACGACGTGATCACCGCGCACGAGTTGTTACATACGCTCGGCTCGATCGATAAATACGACATGCGCAACAGCCAGCCGATCTATCCGGTAGGCTACGCCGAGCCCGATCTCAAACCGCTGTTGCCGCAGCAAGCGGCCGAGCTGATGGGCGGACGCATTCCGATCACGCAGACGGAATCGGAAACGCCCGAATCGCTGCGGCAAGTCGTGATCGGCCCGCTGACTGCCGCCGAGATCGGCTGGACCAAACGTTAAATCAGCCGAGCGCGCTCAGCACAGCCGAATGTAACTTTCCGTTGGTCGCAAGCACCGTCGTCGTGTCCAGCGTCAGCGCCCCGCCTTGCAGATCGGTGAACTTTCCGCCCGCCGCTTCGACGATTACCGACAGCGCCGCGATGTCCAGAATGTTCACATCCGACTCGATCACCACGTCGATCTTCCCCGCGGCGAGCAAGTGATAGTGCAGAAAGTCACCGTAGCCGCGAATGCGATGAGCGCGTGCAACGAGTTTGCCGTAGCGTGCCCAGCGATCACTGTTCGCCAGTGATTTCAAATTGCCGGCCGAGATCGCACTCGCCTCGATGCTATCGAGCTCACTCACCTCGATCGGCTTGTCGTTCAAAAAAGCGCCTTTGCCGATCTCGCCCCATGCAAGCTCACCGTACACGGGAGCGGAGGACACGCCGAGAATCAGCCGACCTCGATGCATCAACGCGATCTGCGTGGAGAAGAACGGATACTCGCGCACGAACGCCTTGGTGCCGTCGATCGGATCGACCAGCCAGAGATATTCCGCATCCATCGCGCGCTGGCCGGTTTCCTCGCCATAAAAGCCATGCGACGGAAACCGCTCGCTGATGACTTTGTGGATCACCTTTTCGGTTTCCACGTCGGCCTGCGTCACCGGCGATTTGTCCGCCTTGATGACGACTTCGAGGTTGCGCTGATAGTAGCGACGAATGACATCCGCGGCAGCGCGGGCAGCGTCCAGGGCTGTGTCGAGGAAGGGTGAGTTCATGCTCGACAGTGTACAACTACTGGCCGACCAGGATGAGCTTGCCGGTTTTCGGATCGCGATAGACCTGCCCCACCGGCTCCATCCCCGCTCCCGCCGACTGGCCGCGCATGCCCTCAGGCATCTCCGCCAGTTCCCGGCCCTGCTCGACCGCTTGCTCGCCGCCAGCCACCTTCGGCTGCGCCGAGACCAGCGCGACGATCAAACCGCAGATGAACACGAGCATGATGTCGACCAGGTTGACCAGCGACGCTTGTGGATCTTCCGGCGTCTCGTCGAAACGCGCACTGCCCCAGCGGCGCCTCACGACTGCCGCTCCCAACGCGTGAGTGCATCGTCATACCAACGGCGTCGCAGCCGGCCGATGATGAAACCGACGACGCCCGCGGCGAGCCCCAACACCGTCGCGTCGAACGCCGTGAGCATGGCCTCTGCGAGCAAATTCAAATTCCCATTGCTCAGTGCCGTGAGCCCAGGGCCAAGCGAAATCAGCGTGGCCATCAAGCCGAGCATCGGCGACGTGCGCGTGAGAATGTCCGCCCGCTCGATGCGACGATGCGCTCTTCGTTCCACAGCACCGACATCGCCAGGAGGCTGCGAGCGGTGCAAGCTGCCTCGCTCGCCGATCAATACACCTATGTCGACGCATGCCACGGCGACACAAACAAACAATCCGATGACCACCGGCTGCAACAGCAGCGGCACCAACGTGTGCGTCCATTCGACGATGATGGAATTCATACCGACCTGCCGCGAAGATAACCAGCGCCCAACAACAATGTGACCAACGCAAGGATTGCCATTAAGCCGACGAGCGATCTGCCACCAGACTTTGCCTCGGCCTTTCCAATCTCTTTTACAGTTTCTGTCTTGGCGTTCTGCAGCTCGCTGATCGTGCTCGGCGAGGCGGGCTTGTTTGCATCCACTCGCGCGCGATCCAGCAGCTGTTTGAGCGGCTCGATCTGATCCGCCCGCAGATACGGCTTGACCCACTCGAACACCGGATGGTCCGGCTGCGTGTGGCCGCTGCCCGGCAGGCCATGCTCCAGCAACAGATCCACCCACGCCTGGCCGAGCTGCTGCAAAGTCTTTTCATCGGTCTGCCAGAATTGTTTCTGGGCCGCGACCAGCAGAATCGCCATCATGTTGGTCTTCACATGCACGTTCGAATCCTGCTGCAGGAATTGGTCGAGGCCGATCTGATAGCGATCGTCCAGGTACACCGCCTTGACCTCATCCCACGCCCAGCTCTGGATCACGTCCGGATTCGTGACCTGCCAGCCCCACAAATATTCCATGAACTCGCTGCCCATGGTGCGCGCACCGGCGTAGCCGTGCTGCATGAGAGGTTTGATCCACGCCGGATTCAAATAGCGACCACGCAGCTCTCCAACCAGCGCCGCAGGCAGCGCCTCCATGCGCGGCTGAGCGGGATTCGAATGATCGGCGACGTGACTTTCCGGCACGTGCCCGCTCAATGTTTCCACCGCGAGGCTCAGGCCGCCGAGATAATCGAAGGCATCGTTGTTATCCATCAGGCCGTACAAGTTGCTGGAGCGGCCGAGATACGTGTTGCGAACCGTGCGCAGGTTGTTTCGCAACGTCTCCTGCTGCGCCTCGCTGCTGCCGTCCGCAGAGTACGCATGACCGATGCGATCGATATAAACTTTCGCCATCTCTTTGCGATCGGTCCAGCTGCCGGAGCGCTCGATCATGCGATTGATGCCTGCGCTGTAATCGCCCGGCGCCGTTCCGAAGATGCGCAAGCTGGCTTGCTTGCCCGCCGTGGCGATTGGAACTCCCTGCTCCAGCAGCGCCAATGTTTCCTCGACCCAGTGGCGCGCAACGTGATTCTGCGCCAGCGGTTCGTCGCCCCCGCTCGCAAGCGGCCCCAGCGGCGCCAGAGTCGTCTGCAACGCCGAGGTGAGCGTCGGATGCTCGCGCTCGATCGTGCGACGGCTGCCGTCGATCGCCAGCAGCACCGCCTTTTCCAGCCACGACATCTGCTGGCCGAACAAGTCTCGAAACAATCCGGAAGCAACGAACACCGCGTCGGCGCGCTGATGGATCTGATTCAAGGACTGCCGCTTGAGTCCCGCAACGATGCCGCGACTGTTCCAGGTCGGCTCGATGCCGAGCAGCGCCAGGCCGAATCCGACCATCGCACCTTCGTCGCGCACGGAATCGGATGCCCAGAGGATCACCGCCTCTTTGCCTTCGGGTGTGACTTTCTTGCGCGCTTCCAACGCGAGCTGACTGCCTAACGAATAGCCGAGACGCGAAGGAATGAGGCTGTTGTCGAGGCCGTGAAAGTTTCTTCCCGTCGGCAACGCATCCACGTTCCGGATCGGATCGTTGCCGGGACCGGCGGGAATGAATCGCCCCGACAGCCCGTGCAGCAGCGCACGCATTTCGTTGGCAGGCGAGTTTTCCAGGTTGCGACGAATGCTCGCGTTACCCGGTGCAACTTTCATCGATGTGAGCATGGTACTCACCGCCTGCGCAGTCCACGGCCTGCCGAACACATGCAGACCGAGCGGCATGAAATCCTCTTGCAACCGCGTGAGGTAATGGCCGATCTCGTGCACGAGCAACTCATCGTCGGCTTCATCGAACGAAATGCCGCGGACTTTGAGCTCAGCATCCATGCTCGCGGTCAACGCCTTGCGCAGATTCAACTCATCGATCAAGGCACGCATCGACGCCGATGCCTGCTTACGCAGCGCCGGGTTCGCCGACGATTCATAGCTCTCGACCAGCTGCCGCAGTCGTAACAAATCGTCGTAGAGCGGTGTCGCCGTCAACGGCGGCGTCAAGTGATCGATCATCACCGCGAGCCCGCGCCTCTTCGCCTGCAGTCCTTCGCCAACGCCATCGACGATGTAGGGATAGATGCCCGGAATATCGCCGGCGATCAGCGCGGGATAATCGAGCTCATCCTGGCCGACGCCTTTGCGAGGCAGGAACTCATACGTTGAATGTCGCCCCAGGTGCACGATCGCGTCAGCGCGAAACTCGTGACGCAACCAGAAGTAGAACGCGAGGTACTGATGCGTCGGCGGAATGCTGGTGTTTGCGTGCAGCAGCTCTTCGTTCAACTCCCAGCCGCGAGGCGGTTGCGGCCCAACGAATACTTTGCCGAAACGCACGCCGGGCAGGATGAGCTTGCCGTCGTTGACCATGACGTTGCCGGGCACTTCACCCCAACCACGCAAACCTTCGACTCCCGTGGCTGCAATCGCCCGAGTCAGCGAGTCGATGTTCGTTTCATTACCGCCGCGAGTCAGCTGCACTTCGTAAGCGGCTTTCAGCTGTTTCACCAGGTCGAGCGCTCGCTTGCGCGCAGGATGCTGCGCGCCTTCGACTAGATGCTCCAGTTCACCCAGCGTGCGATCGATCTGCCCTCGCGCCTCTTGTGGCAAGCGCGCTTCTTGTGCGCGCTTCACGTTTGCTTGCAACAGGCCCAACGGGCCAGCGACCATTTCTTTTTGGAGCGGCTCCGGAAGTGTGGCAAACCAAGTCGCATACTGTTCCGCCGTGACGTTAGCAACTCGTTTCGCCATCGCCCGCAGCACATCGCCCTGCTCCGGCAGGTTCACACCGTCCTGCTGCAATCGTTCCAGCAATTCAGCTGAGGTTTGCGGCAACGGACCGGTGTCGTACCCCTCGTGCCGTAAAGCTTTGAGGATTTCCAGCAACGACGCTGGCACATCGAGATTGTCCGCACCGATGTTGTGACGACCGGGCGGATGGTTGTAATAAACAATCGCGACGTGCTTGTCCGCATTGCGCATCTGCTGCAATCGAGCCCAACGTGCGACACGCGCCGTGAGCTGTTCCACTTGCGTCGGAATGGACTCGACGCGCGTTACGCCGATTCCCGTGAGCGCATCGATCGTCGCCGAGCCAGCAGCGGCAATCACAATCGGCTGACTCACGCCTTGCATCTCCGGCATGGAGATCCGGTAGTAGATGCTGTCCCACTGCAGTCCGTGTTCCGAGAGTCGCCACGCCTGTGCCGTCGTGTCGTGCAAACGAATGGCCTTGAACACAGGCACATCGAGTTGCTCGATCCGTGCGGTCGCCTCGATCCGGTCGCTGCTGCCGCCGATCACGAAGTCTTGCAACGAAATCACAGCTGCGAGGCGCGCACGCGCGACTTTGCCGATCGCGTCGATTGCATCGCTGCTGGCGCGACCCCAGCCCGCGAACACGACGAAACAGTCGAGATCATGAGCCTGCAGCGAATGACAAACGTCGTCGCTTGCGACCGGACTCGCGTGTTGATCTTCGAGAATCGCCACGACTCGCCGTGTATCGCTCAGCCGTAAGCTCCCAGCATCGAACCACGCATCGTCGTGACGAAACCGCATCGGCTGCGCGTCTTGCACCGGCTTCACCGCCGCGCGCAGCGATCGGTCATGCTCCGACAACATCAGCGCGAGCAGCGAGGTGAGATTCGCCTCGCCGCGGTTCTGCCAGAAGGCGCGACTTTTGATCCAAGGATCGAGCGTGGGGTATTGCGATATCGAGCGCGTAACAGACGCCGCGCTCGCATCTTTCTCCGCAGTGAGCGAGGAAAGCTCGGCGTAGCGCGGATCGTCGTCAGCGAACAGCCGCTTGCCGCGCCAGCGACTCTGGCGGCCTAACGCCGGATCGCCCGCAACGGCAATGATTTCTTTCCCAGCAGCGCTCGACAGCAGCGGCTGAATACGTTGCGCAGATTCTTTGAACACGGTCGCGAGCAGCAGCGCATCAGCACCGCCGATCAGCTCACGCAGCTGCGCGTCGGTGAGCGCATCGATCTGCGCAGTTGTTCGAAACACCAGCCGATGTTCGGCGTGCTGACGATGAAAGTCCTGCGCCGCCTGCGCCAGATCATCCGCGTTGCGCTCGGAAACGACAGCAACCAGCGTCGCGGCAAGAGATTCCGCGGCCAGGCATGAAGCAAACGAGATCAGGAGCAGCCCGCGCAACAGGCGGACGAATACAGAGAGACGCGATCGCACGACAGAAATCCGCTGAAGCCGACAACAACCGCACGACGCTCGATTGCGCGTCGTGAACCTGTCGTCGCTGCAGGAATTCCCGCTCGTTCAGCACACCCCGGCTGCACGAAGACGACCGCGACAAGCTGGTCTCCTGGCTCGCGGCTCGAGCCTGACCGTCACCTTCCCAGACGTTACGTCCAGTGGTTTACCTGCGTGAAACAGGCGTCGACGGCGGCACCGCTTACAGTTGCGGGGGCAGCCCGGGCATTGCACCCGGTTCCCATGACTTGTCGTTCGCGCGACACAGTGCGCGAAAATCTCTGTTTCGTCAATCAACGACGTTTGATCGGCACCGCGATTCCAGCGACGACCAATGTGACTTCGTCACAAAGCGCGGCGAGCGCCTGATTCAAGCGACCTTGTTCATCCTGAAAGCGCCGTGACACAGCGGACAGCGGCACGATGCCCGCTCCAACCTCGTTGGAAATCAACAAAACATCGTTGTGAGTTGTGTTCAGCCACTGCAGCAACCCGGCGCGCTCGCGCTCCCAAGTCGGCAGGCTCGCGTTTGGCGCATCCTCGCGAAAGTCCTGTAACAAAGCGTTGGACAGCCACAGCGTCATGCAATCGATCACGACGATGTGATCGACCGGCAGCGCCGCGACCGCTTGCGCAAGACCGTCGGGCGCTTCTAATGTGTGCCAGGTCTCCGGGCGCTCGGCGCGATGCAGAGCAATTCGATGGCGCATTTCGTCGTCCAGCGGCTGCGCCGTGGCAACGTAGGTCACAGCGAAATTCTTCTGTGTCGCCAATGACTTTGCCACTGAAATGGCATGCGCCGTCTTGCCCGAGCGCGCGCCGCCCAGAACCAGGCGCCGCTCACGCACCGCTCGCTCATTCGACTTGCGATCCTCTAACATTGCTGCCCGCTCGCCGTTCCGACCCAAAAGCTCGACCGACATGATAACCAACGCCACTTTGCAACGCCGCCTCGACACGCGCACCAAGCCGCAAGGTTCGCTCGGCGCGCTCGAAACGCTCGCCATTCGCATCGGCATCGCGCTCGATACCGAGACGCCGAAGTTCCATGCGCCGCAGATGTTTGTATTCGCTGGCGATCATGGCATCGCCACCGACGGCGTCAGCGCCTATCCGCAAGCAGTCACGGCGCAAATGTTATTGAACTATCTGCAAGGCGGCGCGGCGATCAATGTGCTCGCCCGGCAGCACGGGATCTCCTTGCGAGTCGTCGATGCGGGCGTGGCCACAGATGTGGGCCATCATCCTGGGCTGATCGCCCGCCCGGTCGCGCGCGGCACACGTAACTTTCGCGTCGAGCCGGCGATGACGGCGGAGCAATGCACGACTGCCATCGAGACCGGCAAGGCGCTCGCGCTGGAAGCGATGCGTTCAGGGTCGAATGCGCTGTTGTGTGGTGAGATGGGGATTGGGAATACGGCGTGTGCGTCGATGTTGTTACATCGGCGGACGAACTGGTCGTTGGAAGATTGCGTCGGCCGCGGCACTGGCCTCGATGACTCGGGTTTGGCGAGGAAGCGTGAGCGTTTGGCGGATGCGTCGGTGCGCTGTCCGAACAAGCTGACGCCGTTGGAAACAATTGCGGAGTTCGGCGGGTTCGAGCTGGCGATGATCACGGGTGCGCTGCTCGCAACTGCCGATCAGAGGTGCGTTGCGGTGATCGATGGGTTCGCCGTGTCCGTGGCAGCTCTGCTCGCGATCGAGATCGATCCACGCGTGCGCGCGCGATGCATCTTCAGCCATTGCTCGGCTGAGCACGCGCATCGCAAGCTGCTTGCGCACCTCGATGTAAAACCGCTACTCGATCTCGGCATGCGATTGGGTGAAGGCACGGGCGCCGCGATGGCGTGGCCGCTGATCGACTCCGCCGCTCGGTTGATGACGGAGATGGCAAGCTTCGAATCCGCCGGAGTCTCCGACCGCGGGTCATGAACACGCAGGAGCAGACAAGCTCGCCTTCTCGACCCGCCAGTGAGTTCCGCCTGGTGCTGGCGGCGTTCCAGTATTTCACGCGCCTGCCAATGCCCTCCTGGGTCGGCCACTCGGCTGCGCATTTGCAGGGCACGGCGCGTTATTTCAGCTTGGTAGGCGTGCTCGTGGGCGGCGTCGGCGCGCTCGCGCTGTGGGCGGCAAGCTTCGTGTTTCCAGCGCCGCTGCCTGCGATTCTCAGCACGGCGGTCACAATATTTCTAACCGGCGCATTTCATGAAGACGGCCTGGCCGACACTTTCGACGGCCTCGGCGGTGGCGCCACCCGCGAGCGGGCCCTGGAAATCATGAAGGACTCGCGCATTGGGACGTTCGGTATGGTGGCGCTCGTGCTCACGTTGGCGATCAAGATCGCCTCGCTGAATGCGTTGCCGATAACGAAGGTCCTGTTCGTGCTCATCGCGGGCCATGCATTCTCACGCGCCTGCGCTGTATCGCTCTTGTTTGCAAGCAATTACGTCGGCAGCACCGAACACTCCCGCGCTCGCCCGGTCGCTCAGCAAATGAGCGGCGGAGAACTTCTGCTCGCAGCCGTGATCGGCACAGCACCGCTGTACTGGTGTGGCATCCCTGCAATCGCAGGCGCCGCCAGCGCCCTGCTGGTTTTGTTTGTACTCGCACGCTGGTTCATCCGCCGCCTCGGCGGCTTCACCGGCGACACGCTCGGAGCCGCACAGCAGCTCACTGAAATCGCGTTCTACCTGGGCGTGCTGGCGTCGTGGAAATTTATCTGATCCGCCACACTCAGCCTGCAGCAACGGCCGGCATCTGTTACGGCCGCTCCGATGTTCCTCTCGCCTCGACCGCTGAACAGGACATCCAGCGCGCCATCGCCACACTGCCCAGGTTCAATCGCGTGTATTCCAGCCCGGCGCAGCGCTGCACGAAGCTGGCTGAAGCCCTGGCCCGGCGCGACGGCTGCGAGCCGATTGTCGACGCGGCGTTGAGCGAGCTGGACTTCGGCGACTGGGAACGATTGCCCTGGTCGGTGATTCCGCGCGAACATAGCGACCCGTGGGCGGCGGACACCTGGCACCGAGCGCCGCCCGGGGGAGAAACAGAACTAGCTCTATGGAGTCGAGTGTCCACCTGGTATGCCGCCGCCCTGGCTCAACCGGTCGATCGCTGTGCCGTCGTCGCGCACGGCGGCTCGCTGCGGGTGTTGCGTTGTTTGATCCTCGGGCTGTCGGCGGAACAGCGCTGGGCGTGGTCGCCCGGCTGGGGCGAACACGTGCAATTCGAGATCAGCTAGGCCCTCCGGTGCCATCGCAATCCTTGCGTAATAAAGCGCGCGCCGCGCCGGTCCTTTCCTCATGAGCGTCGCCACTGCTCGCGAGCGGGCGCGGTTCGAGACGCTCTGCATGCCGTTTCGGACCGACGTGTTCCGGTTCGTGTACTGGTTATGCCGGGACCGCTCCCTGGCGGAGGACGTGGTGCAGGAAACCTTGTTACGCGCCTGGCGCTCGCTCGATTCGCTGAGCGACGACAAGGCCGCGAAGCCCTGGCTTCTCACCATCGCGCGCCGCGAGCTGGCCAGAGTGTTCGAACGCAAACGTTTCCCCACTGTGGACATCGACGCCGCCAACGAAGCCCAACACGAAGCCCTGGCCGTGACCGACGGCCATGAAGTGGAGGAGATGCGCCGCGCGATCCTGCGACTGGAGCTGATCCATCGCGAGCCGCTGGTGCTGCAGGTGTTGCTGGGCTACTCGACCGAGGAGATCGCGAAACATTTGGATATCAGTGTGCCCGCCGTGTTGACCAGGCTGTTCCGCGCCCGCCAGGTGCTGCGCCAGCAGCTGACCGGCGCCAGGGAGGGCGCGAGCCTATGAACTGCGAAGAATTTCGCACGCTCGTTGGCGCCGAGCCGAACACCACACGGCCGGACGTGCTCGCTCATGCCGAGCAGCACGCCGAATGCGCACGCTATCGCGAAGAAATGCAGGCGATGGATCGGCTCATCTATCGCGCGCTCGCGGTGGATGTGAGACCGGCAACCACGCCCGAGCTGCCTCAATCCAATCCTCGCATCTGGCGGATCGCGGCCAGTGTGCTGATTACGGCCGTGGCAGTGGCGTTCACTTCGATCTGGCTGCTCACGCCGCGCGATACATTCGCAGCGGAAGTGATTGCTCATATCCATGAGGAGCCGGATTCGCTGCTGATCACCTCCGAAAGCGTCAGCGACGAGAGCATCGAGAAAATTCTGAGCCGCGCTCACATTCGCCTGCAGCCGGGCGTTGCGCTTGTTTCTTATGCGACGCCCTGCACTTTCCACGGTCGCCTGAGCCCGCACCTGGTCGTGCAGACGGAGCAAGGACCGGTCACTGTCCTGGTGTTGCCGGAAGAACCGCAGCGCCCACGTCAGCGCATCAACGAGGAAGGCTTCGAGGGCGTCGTCATGCCGGCGCCGCGTGGCGTGATCGTGGTGTTGGGAATCGGAGCGCCGGTGGATGATGTGGCGCGCACGGTGATGGGCGCGCTTCAATATTGGTAGGCAAAAAAATAGCGGCGGGTCTGCACTGCAAGCCCGCCGCTGCGCCGATCTTACTTCGCCATCTTCGCCTTGGCGGCATCGCACTCGGCCTGCGACAACAGCAGGTAGCCCTTGCCCTTGCAGGAATTCTGGCCCTGGCACGCGTTGGTGGCGCTGCTGCAGGCGCCCTTGCCTTTGCACGCATTCACGCCTTCGCACTTCACTTTGGCGTCCGCCGCATTGGCCGGCGCAATGGCCACGCTGCTGAAAAGCAGGGCCGCCGCAGTGGCAATCGCAGCGCGAGTGACTTTATTGGTGTGCATGTGTCTTGCTCCTGAATTCGATGGTTGAAACGATCGTCCCAAGGCGTCGCGAAACTACGCCTTACGCATGAGACCGACCCAGTCGAGATTGCATTACATCGATCGCGACTGCGCCTGGCAATCCGAGCAAGTAATGAACCGACGCCTGCGCCGGTCTGGTCCCTCAACAACAATGCGAGTGGAGCGCAAACCATGTTGATCGACGCTTTGATTGATCCCAAGCGGCCGCTGGCCCGGACGCTGGACGCACTGCAGCCGGCGCTGGCACTCGCCACTCGCGTGTATGTGAGCTGGGTGTTCCTGAAGTCGGGCTGGCTCAAGCTGTCCGATTGGGAGAGCACGCTGGCGTTGTTCGAATATGAATATCGCGTGCCGCTGCTGACGCCGACGCTGGCCGCAATCGCGGGCACCGCCGGCGAGCTGGTGTTTTCGTCATTGCTCATCATTGGCCTGTTCGGCCGTTTCAGCGCGCTGGGCTTGCAGGCCGTGAATGTGCTGGCGGTGATCTCGTACGCCCACGTGCTGTTCCAGGAAGGCTACGCGGCGGCCATCGGCCAGCATTATTTGTGGGGTTACATGATCGCGGTGCTGGCGATCTATGGTCCGGGCGCCTGGTCGGTCGACCGCTGGCTGCTGGCGCGGCGGCAGCGCAGCCGCTCTTGACGATTGCGGGCCCGCCCCTCATCCTCGCGCCGCGCGACAAGTTCCCCGCCAGGGGATTCAAAGGGAACTCGGGTGTGAAGCCCGGGCTGCCCCCGCAACTGTAAGTGGTTCGCCGCACGTCAAAAAACCACTGGTCCGCGCGAGCATGACGCTCGCACGACGGCCGGGAAGGTGACGCGAGGACTTCAGCCACCAGCCAGGAGACCTGCTTGCCGCCGTCGTCCATCGATCGGCCGGGGTGTGCCGAAAGAGCGGGAGTTTTCCCTGTAGAGGCGACCGGTACATGGGTCGCGACGCGTTCGTTTGCAGCCCATGGGTTTGTAACTGACCGCGGAGCCCGATGTGCGCAACTCTCGACTGCTGGCCGTTTCCATTTCATTTCTTCTCAACCCCGCGCTGCATGCGTTTGCGGCCGAAGACGAAGACATTCAAAACGTCGTCGTCACCGCCAATCGCATCGAACAGCCGCTGTCGCGGGTCGGCGATTCGGTGACTGTGATCTCGGCGCAGGAACAGCGCCGCAGCCAGAAAACATCCGTGTCCGATCTGCTGGCGATGACGCCGGGCGTCACCGTCGCCCGCAACGGCGGCATCGGCGGCTCGACCACGCTGCGCATTCGCGGCGCTGAAACGGATCAAACCGTCGTGCTCATCGACGGCGTGAAGCTCAACGATCCTTCGCAGGCGAGCGGCGGCTTCAACTTTGCCGACCTGCTGACCAACGAATATGCGCAGATCGAAGTGCTGCGCGGCCCGCAGTCGACGCTGTGGGGCAGCCAGGCCATCGGCGGTGTTGTAAACATCGTGACGCCGATGCCTGAAGGGCCGTTGTCCGGAGCGATGACAGTTCAAGGCGGCTCGCACGAGACAGGATTCGTGCGCGGCCAGGTTCAACAGGGCGGCGAACGTTTTGCCTGGCGCGTGGCCGGCGACTATCTGACGTCCGACGGCATCTCCTCGTTCGATCGCGACCGCGGCGGCCGCGAGGATGACAGTTATCGTCACGTCGGCTTCAACGCGCGTGGCATTTATCACATCACCGACAATGCCTCGGCCGAAGTGCGCTCGACCTGGAGCGACGGCCGCTCCGAGTTCGACGGCTTTCCGCCGCCGGCATTTCGATTCGCCGATACGCTGGAATACGGCGACACCGAAGAGCTGGTGACCTACGCGGGTGTGAATGTGGCCGCATTCGACGGAATGCTCCAGAACCGCATCGGCTTCTCGTACACCGACACCGATCGTCGCAACATCGATCCGAGCTCGACCGTGCCGGTCACGTTCGACGCCTACGGCCGCAACAAGCGTTGGGAATATCAGGGCACGCTGTTGTTCAGCGATGCGATCACCGCCGTCGTCGGCCTGGAATCCGAGCGCTCCGAGCTCAGCTCGGTATCGCCGTCGACGTTCGATCCCAATCCGACGCCCCTCAAAGGCGACGTGCAGCTGGACAGCGCTTATGCGCAGCTCACGGTGACGCCGATCGAAGTGCTCACGGTCACCGCCGGATTGCGTTATGACGATCACGATACATTCGGCAATCACACCACGGCTCGCGCGTCTGCGGCCTGGTCGGCCACATCATCGACGATTGTCCGTGCGACTTACGGCGAAGGCTTCAAAGCGCCGACGCTGTATCAACTGTACAGCCCGTACGGCAATCTCAATCTCGATGCCGAAGAAGCCAAAGCGTGGGACGCGGGCGTCGAGCAGCGCTTGTTTGCTAACAAGGTGACGGTCGCGGCGACGTACTTCCACCGCGACACCGACAACATGATCGATTTCGTGTCGTGCTTCGACGATGTTGTGCCGGCTCGCTGCACGACTCAGCCGGATGGTTATTACGACAACGTGCAGAAGGCGCAAGCCAAGGGCGTGGAGCTCAGCCTCGCGGCACAGCTCACCGAGAAGTTGGCCGTCACTGCCAACTACACCAATATGGAATCGGAGAACGCCGCGCGCGGCAGCGACAACTTCGGCCGTTCGCTCGCGCGTCGTCCCGACGAGACTGCCAACGCGCAGATCAGCTATGAGTGGCCGCTCGGATTGACGACCGCCGTCGCCGTCCAACACGCGGGACGCAGCTACGACAACGCCGCCAACACCACCGTGCTCGATGGCTACACGCTGGTCGACTTCCGCGCCTCGTTCCTCGTCAGCAAATCGTTGGAAATCTTCGGCCGCATCGAGAACGCGTTCGACGAGAACTACGAGACGGTGTTCCGCTACGGCACATTGGGCCGAACGTTCTACGGCGGCGTGCGTCAGAGCTTCTGACCATGAACAGCGGCGCCGACATCGCGGCCGGTCGTTTCGCTCATCACGGCGGTCGGCTGTGTGTCGCGCGTTCGCTGTTTCCTGATGTGCCGCAACCGTGGATCGATCTCTCTACCGGGATCAATCCTCATTCCTACCCAGCGCCGCGGGCCTCGGCCCGCGAGCGCAATCGCTTGCCCGAGCCGACCGAGCTGGCGCGACTCGAAGCGATCGCCGCTGCGGCGTTCAACGTCGCCGATCCTGCGCGAGTTGTGGCCACCGGTGGCACAGAGAATGTTCTGCGACTGTTGCCCTATGTTTTGAAATTGCCGGGCGCGGTGATCGCCGGCCCGACTTACGGATCGCATGCGGACGCGTGGCAACGCGCGGGTACTGAAGTTCGCACGGTTGCCGATTCAGAACTGCTCGCGAACGCAGCGGCGAATATCGCGATGACCGTGGTGAATCCAAACAATCCGAACGGGCGCCTGCTTTCGAAACAACAGCTGCTGTCGCTGCATCAGAACGTCGGTGCGTTGATCGTCGACGAAGCATTCGGAGATTTGGAACCACAGCACTGCGTCAGCGACATCGCGGGCAGCGACGCCGCGCCTCGCACGATCGTGCTGCGCTCGTTTGGAAAGTTCTATGGTCTCGCCGGTGTTCGTCTCGGTTTTGTGATTGCCTCGCCGGCCATCGCCGCCCGGCTGCGACAACTGCTCGGCGACTGGCCGGTGTCTGTGGATGCTCTTCGCGCCGGCCTCGCCGCTTATGCGGATAACGATTGGGCGCAACGCACGCGAGATCGACTGAGCAAAGCCGCGAACCGAGTGGATCAGCTGCTGGTCAGCGGCGGCATGGAGATCGCGGGCGGCACCTCGCTGTATCGACTTGCACGAGCTGCGAACGCTCGCGCCCGCTTCACTCAACTGATTTCACATGGCGTGCTCGTACGGCCCTTCGATTACGATGCCACGCTGCTGCGCTTTGGCCTGCCGGCCAGTCGGAACGACTGGCAACGACTGGCCCGGGCGCTGAAGGAACAACCGTGACCCCGCCTGACGACAATCTCCCCGAAGCCGAACGCGACCGGCTGCACGCAGAAGAAATGAAGCGTGTGCAAGAGGAACGGCGCGCCGAGCGCGCGACCAAGAAACAGCGCGGCGGATTGCTGCTGGTTCTCACCGGCCCCGGCAAAGGCAAATCGTCCAGCGCGTTTGGCATGGTGGCCCGGGCGCTGGGCTGGGACATGCGCGTCGGCATCGTGCAGTTCATCAAGGGCAAGTGGCAGACCGGCGAGAAACATTTCTTCCGGCGCTTCCCGGACCTGGTGACGTTCGAAGTGATGGGCGAAGGCTTCACCTGGGACGTGCAGGATCGTCAGCGCGACATCGCAGCCGCGACCAAAGCGTGGCAACGCAGCTGCGAGCTGATCAACGATCCTGACTATGATTTCGTGCTGCTCGATGAGCTGAACATCGCCATTCGCAACGACTATGTGAACATCGCGGACGTAGTGGCGTTCTTGAAAGACCGTCCGCGCGACAAACACATTTGCATTACCGGCCGCGACGCGCGGCCGGAGCTGATCGAAATCGCCGACCTGGTCACGGAGATGACCTTGGTGAAACATCCATACACCGAAGGTTTCAAGGCGCAGCGAGGCATCGAGTTTTGATCCGCTGGCTCGCATCGCTGTCGTTGATCGCTGCGTGCGGCTGCGTGCACGCCGAAACTCAGCCGGCGCATCCGGTGCGGATCGTGTCGTTGAATATGTGCGTCGACTCCATCCTGGTCGAGCTGGTCTCGCATGACCGGATCGCGGCGCTGAGCCACTACGCGCGTGATCCACAGCGCTCGACGATCTCCGAAGTCGCGCAGCACTTGCCCATTACGTATGAAACAGCCGAGGAAGTGGTCGCGCTCCGACCCGATCTCGTGCTCACGAGCCGTCACTCTGCCATCGCGACCCGTAACGCACTGAAGCGCGTCGGCATTCGTTTCGAATTGTTCGATGTTCCTGACAGCGTCGCGGCCAGCCTGGCACAAGTTCGCCAGGTCGCTCACCTGCTCGGCGCCGAGCGCGAAGGTGAAGCGATGGTCGCTCGCATTGAGCAGGCGCTGGACGCTGCGCGACTGCCGGCCGGCGAGGAACCCTTGACCGCGGCGATTTATCAGCCGGGCGGATTGTCAGCAGGCGCGGATACTGTCGTTGGCGAATTGATGCAACTCGCCGGCTTGCAAAACATCGCCGCGCGTTATGGCGTGCAGAACTATCGTCCGCTGCCGCTGGAAGTGCTGGTGTCCTCGCCGCCTGATGTTTTGCTGGTGGGTGAAACTTCGCCAGGCTCGCCGCTGCAGGCCGAGCGGGTGGTGCGTCATCGTGCGCTTCGCGCATTGGAATCGCAGATGACCCAGGAAGTGTTTCCAGCACGGCTGTTGTTTTGTGCCGGCCCGACGATGATCGACGCCACGAATTCATTGGCCCACGCGCGCGAGCACGCTCGATCTGTGCGCCAAAAGAGAGCCGCACTATGACGGCTCGTCGCTGGGCAATACCGGCACTGATGCTCCTGGTCGGCGTTTTGTTTGTGCTGTCGATCGCGGTCGGACGCGTGACAATCACGTGGGATGTATGGTCGGCACAAGACGCCGTCAGTCGCGCCATTCTCGTCGAGCTGCGGCTCCCTCGTGCCATCCTCGGCGTGTTGGTCGGTGCATCGCTCGGAATTGCGGGAGCAGCGATGCAAGGCTACTTGCGAAATGCGCTTGCCGAGCCGGGCACGCTCGGCATCTCCGCGATGTCGGCATTGGGCGCGGTGCTCAGCATCTTCTTCAACATCGCCGGCCTGCATCCTTGGGTGCTGCCGATCTGCGGCGTGCTCGGCGGCATGACGGGCATGATGGTTTTGTTTGTTTTGTCCGGCCGCACCGCCAGCGCGCTGACGCTGGTCTTGTCCGGCATCATTCTCAGCGCGCTGGCGATTGCCGGCATCTCGCTGGCATTGTCTCTTTCGCCGAGCCCCTGGGCGGCGGGAGAAATCGTGCGCTGGATGCTCGGCGGTCTCACCGACCGCAGCTTCGATGAGCTCACGATCGCGGCGCCGCTGATCATCGTCGGCTGCATCGCCGTGCTCGGCTGTCGTCGGCCGCTCGATGCCTTGACGCTCGGCGAAACCGGTGCGCGCTCGCTCGGCATCGATTTGAATCGCGCGCAGTGGCAGCTGGCGATTGGCATCGGGTTGATCGTTGGCGGCAGCACCGCTGTCACCGGCGTGATTGGCTTCGTCGGCTTGATCGTTCCACATCTCATGCGCCCGCTGGTTGGGTCGCGCCCTGGCGCGTTGCTCATTCCGAGCGCGATTGGTGGCGCGGCACTGGTGCTCGCCGGCGATATTCTCGTGCGGCTGTTGCCGGGCGGATCGGAGCTGGAGCTCGGCGTCGTGATGTCACTGGTCGGCGCGCCGTTCTTTTTCGTGCTGTTGCATTCCATGCGTCGCAAGCTCACATGACCCGCACCAGCAGCACTCTCACGATTCGTGACCTGCAGTTTCGACGCGGCAGTCGCGTCGTGCTCGATGCCATCGATCTGCAGCTGCAGTCGGGATCGATCACCGCCGTGCTCGGCCCGAATGGCGCCGGCAAGTCCACGCTATTGTCGTGCGTCGCCAGTCTGCTTGCTCCTGCCCGGGGCACGATCGAGCTGGACGGCGTTTCGTTACATTCGATTCCAGCCCCGCAGCGAGCGCGTCGCATCGCTTTCCTGCCGCAGACGCCGGAGATTGCATGGTCGGTCGATGTTGAAACCCTCGTGAGCCTCGGCCGCATTCCATTTCACGGCCTCGTCAGCGATGTGCAGGACCGTGAGGCGATCGTGCGTGCGATGGAGCGAACTCAGGTGACGCAGTGGGCGCAGCGCGTTGTGACGACGCTGTCCGGCGGCGAGCGCGCTCGTGTGCTGCTTGCACGCGTGCTTGCCGGCGAGTCGGATTGGATTCTCGCGGACGAGCCGTTCACCGGGCTGGACCCTTCGCATCAGTTCGAAGCGGCCGAGCTGTTGCGTTCGGTGGCGGATCGAGGCGGCGGCGTCGCGCTGACGATTCATGATTTGACACTTGCGGCGCGCATCGCCGATCGCGTGGTGATCCTGAATCAAGGACGCGTCGTTGCGGACGGGCCGCCGAGAGAGGCACTTACGCCCGCGGTCCTGCGCGATGTCTATGAGATTGAAGCGCAGTGGCTGAACGATCCCAGCGGCGTTACGCCGCCGACGATCGCGATTCACGGGCGCACGCCGGCCGCCTGATTCGAGCTCGCATGTGGATTGAGCCGTGGTGGATGCCGTTTGCCGCGCTGGTCGTGGAAGGCTGCGTGGGGTATCCGCAAGCGGTGTATCGTCACATTCGCCATCCGGTCGTTTGGATGGGTTACATGATCGACAGCCTGGAGCGGCGCTGGAACACTGCGGATCGCAGCGACGTTGCGCGTCGTTGGTTGGGCGTTCTGACGGTGCTGCTGGTTGCGGGTGGCGCGGCGCTGGTGGGTTATATATTGCAGAGTTTGCTGAACCGCGTTCAGTTTGGCGGTTTGCTCCTTGTTCTCATTGCAACCACCGGTCTCGCGCAGCACAGTTTGTTTACTCATGTTCGCGACGTGCTGCGGCCCCTTTCGAGCGGCGATCTGGCGAGTGCGCGGGCAGCGGTTGCGAAAATCGTCGGCCGGGACACTGCCGAGCTGAACGAGTCCGAGGTGGCCGGCGCCGCGCTGGAAAGTCTTGCGGAAAGCTTCAATGATGGCGTGGTCGCGCCGGCGTTCGGGTTGTTCGTCGGCGGCCTGCCCGGTTTGTTTGCTTACAAGGCGCTGAATACGGCCGACAGTCTCATCGGGCATCGCGAGCCGCGCTGGCGAATGTTTGGTTGGGCGGCGGCGCGCGCGGACGATCTGGTCAATTTGATTCCTGCGCGCCTCGCCGGCTTCATGCTGGCGACTCGTTCTGGAATGTGGGTGATGTTCCGGGATGCGTCCAAACATGCGTCGCCCAATGCAGGCTGGCCGGAAGCTGCGATGGCCGGTGCCTTGCATGTTTGCTTGGGCGGGCCAGCGACTTATGACGGCGTGCTGCATGAACGGCCGGTTTTTGGAAACGGCCTGCCGCCGGGCGCCAATGATCTGTCGCGCGGGTTGCAGTTATATGTTTTCGCGTGCGGCAAGCTTTGGCTGCTCGCCGCGTTGCTGCCGTTCCCGCTGATGGCTCGCTAGCAAGACCAGGAGGATTCCGGTGCCTGCGATCATGATTCAAGGCTGCGGCTCCGATGTCGGCAAGTCCTTGCTGGTTGCCGGCCTGTGCCGTTTGTTCGCGAATCGCGGCCTCACGGTGCGGCCGTTCAAACCGCAAAATATGTCGAACAATGCGGCGGTCACGGCGGATGGCGGCGAGATCGGCCGCTCGACGGCGCTGCAGGCGATTGCATGCCGCACGCCTCCGACTGTCGATATGAATCCTGTGCTGCTGAAGCCGCAAAGTGATATCGGCGCACAGCTGATCGTTCGCGGGCAGCGAGTGGGCGTCATGCAGGCGAATGCGCATGGGCGATCCAAGCGTGAGTTGCTACAAACAGCGCTGGAATGTTTCCAGCGGCTGCAGCGCGAGGCGGACCTGGTGATCGTCGAGGGCGCAGGCAGCCCGGCCGAGACCAATCTCCGCGCCCATGACATTGCCAACATGGGGTTCGCTCACGCGGCCAACTTACCGGTGGTTTTGATTGGCGATATCGACCGCGGCCACGTGATCGCGTCGCTGGTCGGTGCTCATGCGGTTTTGGATCAAGCCGATCGTGCGCGCATTCGCGGCTTCATCATCAATAAATTTCGTGGCGATGCCGGGTTGTTTGAAGAGGGTTTGCGGACCATCGAAGCGCGCAGTGGCTGGCCGAGACTGGGCGTTGTGCCTTGGCTGCATGATGCAACGGCACTGCCGGCGGAGGATGCGATGCAGTTGGATCAGCCTCGCGGCGCTGATTCATCGTCGACTTCTTCCAAACGTCTGCGGATCGTCGTCCCCCGCTTGCCTCACATCGCCAACTTCGACGACTTCGACGCCCTGCGCCTGGAGCCTGCCGTCGAGCTGCTGTTCGTTCATTCCGGACAGCCATTGCCGCTGGACGCGGATCTCATCGTGCTTCCCGGAAGCAAAGCAACCATTGCCGACCTGGAGTTCTTCCGCACGCAAGGCTGGGATATCGACCTGCTCGCTCACGTCCGCCGCGGCGGCCGCGTGCTCGGCATCTGCGCCGGCTATCAAATGCTCGGCCAGGTCGTACTCGATCCGCAGCGGATCGAAGGCCACCAGGAGTCCGCTCGCGGCCTCGGGCTGCTCGATATCACGACCACGATGACTTCCGACAAACAACTGCGCTACGTCACCGGCATCGATACAGCCACCGAAGCAAAGATCAGCGGCTACGAAATGCACCTCGGCATCTCCACCGGCCCCGCCACCGCCCGCCCCATGATCCGCTTCGACAACGGCATCACCGACGGCGCCCGCTCCGCCGACGGCCGCATCAGCGGCTGCCACATCCACGGCCTCTTCAACGACACCGCGTTCCGCCAGGCCTTCCTCACCTCCCTCGGCGCCACCTCCTTCGGCGAAGATTACTCACATCGCATCGACCGCTCCCTCGACACCATCGCCTCCACCCTCGCCCGAACGCTGGACATCCACGCCATCCGAGACGTCGCCGGCCTGCTTCGCTGATCAATGCTAATGGCGGATACGCGCGATGGCTTCGAGTCTCTCTGCCACAATTTGCGCCCGCTCCGCCAAGTCCTCGCCGGGCGCGATCAGCCCAGGAAGATAGTCGGCGAAATGCGGTTCGGCGAGCAGCTGTGCACACTGCTGTTGCAGATAGATTTGCAGCTCTGCGGGAGCAGCAGCGATTTCCTCCAACATAGTCGGGCGGCCATCGACGACGTTGATGACATCTTCCAAGTCGTGGCTCGCAAGCAGATCACCACCTCCACGGCTCGCGTAGGCCTCGAACTTCGTTCCAATAAACACCGGCGCGGTAACGAGGCGAATGTCGCTTCCGCTCGGCAGGCGAAAGTCGATCGCGCTGGTCAGTGCGAGCGGATACCAGCGATTGGAGAATCCAAGAATGTTCGGATCCGCGGGCATCAGATCCACTTCGAGCTCGCGGTAACGCCATCGACAGATCGGAGCGTCAGGAGATAGATCGCGCTTGAATCCCAGGCGCGCGAGCTCTTTTTCCATCCCGTGATAACCAGCAAGCGCCGACACAGAAGCGACCAGATCCACATCGAAAGTCACACGCACCGGCGATGCAGCCGCGTCCGTTATCAACAATCCCACAGCGCAGCCGCCGACGAACACCACCTGCTCACGCATTGGGCCGAGCGCCCGCGCGATCAATTCAACTTTGGTGATATTCGGGTCCTGCGGGATCACTGGAAATATTTATCCAACAGCTTCTGAGCGGCCGCTCGCTCGCGGGCCTGGCCCGATCGGTAGGCGTCGAACAGAGCCAGCACTGCATAGAGATCGTCATCACGTAAGGCCGCGGCCGGAGCAGCCGGATACAGCGGCGCAAGACTCACCCCTCGCACCGATCCATTCTTGTGAGCCCACACGGGCACAGGATCGGATGTGCGGGCAATTACAGCGCTCAGCGGAGGTGCCGCGTAAGCAGTAGGAACGCCTTTGCTG
The DNA here is from genome assembly GCA_946478975.1 of uncultured Steroidobacter sp. The sequence continues at coordinate 8,652 of CAMLEO010000001.1, read as the reverse complement.
ATTCTTCCATGCACAGCCGGGAACGCGTACTTCGCGCCTCCAAAAACAAACTCGCGCAGTTGTGGCCTCAAGACCGCGGGCCTGCCATCTCGGAAGATCGCCAACCCGGCCATCGCAGCCCGCTTCATGGACGCGTGAACTGCCGATGACGCCATACCGGTCCGGGCACCCAGTTGAGCATAGGTTGGCGCGCCGTCCCGGCGAGTTAACAGGGCAAACAGGACGTAAAGGTCCTGCGGTTTGAGGGCAACTTGGACTATGCTCGGGCGGGGCATGCAGTCTCACCGAAGTACGTCAGTCGGGCGACCCTAACGGCAGCCTTGCGCCGGGGTCAACATTCTCAATTCGAGAATGGAGAATGCGGACCTTGTGAGATTGGCTTAAACCTTGATTTTAAATGGCTTTGTTTGGCCTTTCCGTTTCAGGAGCAGCGCCAGTTCGAGGCATTTTCGGCGATGGCCTGCGGCCGTCTCCGCCAGTTACGAGCAACGTCATCACTCTTTCTCAAAGAACACACCGCCATGGGCCACCGCCTTTCGAAGATCTACACACGCACCGGGGATGATGGGACGACGGGGTTGGGGGATGGGACGCGCGTGGAGAAGACGCATGCGCGGATCGAGGCGTATGGGACGGTGGATGAGGCGAACAGTGCGATTGGAATGGTGCTGGCGGTGCCGGGGCTGCCGGCAGAGGTGACGACGGCGCTGACGCAGATTCAACATGAGTTGTTTGATCTGGGCGGCGAGCTGGCGGTGCCGGGTTATCGCGTCATCACCGAGGCGCACGTCGAGCAGTTGGAGAATACGCTGGATCGGTTCAACGAGCCGCTGCCGCCGTTGAAGGAATTCATTCTGCCGGGTGGCGGAGCGGCCGCTTCCGCATGTCACTTGGCGCGTGCCATCACGCGACGGGCGGAGCGATTTTGCTGGGCGTTGGCGAAGCAGGAAGAGATTGCGCCCGAGGTCACGCGCTATTTGAATCGCCTGTCCGATCTGTTGTTCGTGATCGCGCGCGTGTTGGCGCGACATGAAAGCGGGCAGGAAGTGCTGTGGAAGAAAACGACGCCGCAGCCGAAGAGCTGAATCAGTTCAACGCCACCGCGCTGATGTAATCCTCGCGCGGGGCGATCCGAAGCGTGATCTCTTGTTCGAGCTCGCGAGTGACGACCAGCGTCGCTTCGAAGCGATTCACCATCACCGGCCGCACCGTCGAGCCGCCCGGGCGATGCGTGAGCATGAAGCTGTGATATTCGCCGGCGTGCGTGGCGGCGAACTGCACCAGGACGTTGATGCCATCGCGCTCGCCGTCGTTGATGCGCTCGTCGCAGATCACCAGGAACGCCTGATCGGCCGACACCGAGTGGAACGCACCGGCGCTGCGCAGCTCGCTCAGGAACGTCGAGATCTGCCGGGTAAGCCGCATCCAGACATGCGGACCATTGGCGAGCCCAGCGCACCAACGCGTGCCCCGTTCGATGGAGTTGATCGTGAACAGCGCGAACCGGCGCTGCGCGAGATAGGACCAGTCCGACGACGCACTCGCGCCGCAGGCAAGCGTTCGTAACGCCGGCCATTCGCGATCGGGATTGCGGACTGCCTGCAGCACATTCACGCCTTGAGCCGCGAGCGCCCAGCGATCTGAATTGCTCACATCGCGTGCGAGCTTGGCGGCTGTCGAACGCAGCAACGGCTCCGGTTCTCGCTCTGTCACCGCCGCGGCCACAGCCTCACCGGAGCGCGACAACAAACCCGCCACCGCGCCGCCATTACCAAACGTTTCCGTCCGGCCCCGCAAACGATCCATCCCGACAATCCGCGGGAAAAACATCAGCGCATTGTCGCTTCGGAAATCGAGCGCCTTGATGGCACGGATCGCCTCGGCCGTCGAATCCCAGCTGGCGGGCGGATCGACGATGAGCATCGCCCGCTTGTCACGACAGAACCGTGCGGCGACCAGCAACGCGCTGATGCCCACATCGATATTGCGAGCGAGCGGCGGGATGTAAACAAACGCCAGCTCGTCCATCGGCTCCAATGCAAACAATCCGGTGTGCCGCGTGGCGGAGCCGATCACGTCGTAATCGGTGATGGGCTTGCCATCGTCACCATCGGGATTGGAGCTCACATAGCCGACCGGCAGCAGCGTGCCCGGCATCAAGGTTCGATCCGGCCGCATGGCAGGCACTTCGCCCCGCACGCGCATCAGGCTCGACTCCAACCGCGCAATGGTCACGAAACGCGGCGACTCCGGCTCCACCGACAAGTTACGGAACGTTTCCTGGACTTCCACCCGCTCGGATCCGGGCGAGCGCACGCGTTGAATCACCAGGTTGAAGCGCTGGTCGTCGCCCGCTTCGATGTTGTCGTAATCGATCGAAGCGCGCAGGAATTCCCGGGTGCCGGGCGCACGAGCTTCCAATCGCAAGGTCTCGCGGCCGCATTTGAGAGAGATCGTGACCGGCGACGCACCATTGGCGACGCGAACGATCGCCGCCTGCCGTCCGCCCTGCTCGAAGAAATGCTCGACCGCATAGGACAGCGGGCTCGGCTGCCACAGGCCGCCGAAGTGCTGCTGAAAATCGGCGAAGCTGCGAACGACGATGGGTTGATTGAGGGGGCCGCGAAGCGTGCGGCCGACGAATGCGGTCAGCTGCGCGCTGCCACGCGCAATCGGCTCGTCCGCAATCGAAGTTGCAGTAGACGGATGACCTGCGAGCGGTTGCTCGGGCACCGTGCCTCCCCTTTGTAATTCGGGGCGTAAGTTATCATAGCTATTGACACGCTACAGAGATTTCGCGCCGAACGTATCGCAGGAATTTATATCGCCCGACTCGAAGCCGCGCTTGAACCATCGCACGCGTTGTTCCGAGCTGCCGTGCGTAAAGGATTCCGGCGTTACATAGCCGCGCGATTGTTTCTGTAGCCGGTCGTCGCCGATCGCACTGGCTGCATTCAAACCTTCTTCGATATCACCTTGCTCCAGCAGCTGCCGTGAGCGGTCGGCGTTGTGCGCCCAAATGCCGGCGAAGCAATCGGCCTGCAACTCCTGACGAACCGAAAGCGCGTTCGCTTCTGCTTCCGACGCGCGCTGCCGTGCCGCCATGTTCCGATCGGAAATGCCCAGCAGCGTCTGCACGTGATGACCGACTTCATGCGCGACCACGTACGCCTGCGCGAAGTCACCAGGAGCGCCGAAGCGATTCTGCAGGTCTTGATAGAAAGACAGGTCGATATAGACCTTGCGGTCGCCGGGACAATAGAACGGACCCACTGCCGCCTGCGCAAATCCGCACGCCGACTCCACCGCGCCGGAGAACAACACCAGCTTCGGCTGCTCGTAGGTTCGGCCGGCCGCGTTGAATATTTGTCCCCACGCTTGTTCGGTGTCCGCCAGCACCACGCTCACGAACTCGCGCGACTGGGCTTCTTCGGGACTTTCCTGATACGGCCCCTGCTCGCCGCTGGGCTGCGAAGGCTGCACGCCTTGCAACACCACCGAAGGATCCTGGCCGAAATAAATGGCGATCAGCGCCAGCACGATCGTGCCGATGCCAATGCCGCCGGCACGCCCATAGCGCATGCCGCGCCGATCTTCGATATTCGAGCTCCCCTGCCGCCCCTGCCAACGCATCGAAGCACCCGCCAAGTTTGAGACCGGTAGAGGTTATACGGGCAACACGGGCCAGTGTTCCAGCCCGTCGGCGAAATGGGTGCTACGCGGCCGCTTTGACCTCCTTGGCAGTCATCTCGCGATACAGGTCGGCCATGCGTTTGGCCATGGCGCCGGCCGACCAGGTGGCGGCGTATTCGCGGGCTTCGGCAGACATGGCACGCCGACGTGCCGGATCATTCAGCAGCTCGATGACGAGATCGGCAAAACCCGCTTCGTTGTCAGGTGCGACGTGAGCGCCGCGCTCGGGTCTCACGATATCGGCAGTGCCCATGTAGGCAGTCGAAACGACGGGCGTCCCGCACGCCATGGCTTCGAGCAGCACCAAGCCTTGGGTCTCGGTCTTGGAAGAAAACACGAACAGATCGCCGGCGCTGTAGCAGTCGGGCAGTTCGCGATCGCGCGAGAGGTAGCCGACGAAGCGCACGCTCGCACTCAGCTGCAGCGATTCAACATAGGATTTGCAGTGTTCGAGCGCCGGCCCCTCGCCCGCGATCACCAGCATCGTCTCGGGCTTGCGCTTCACGACCTTTACAAACATCCGCAGCAGAAAGTCGATGTTCTTTTCGTGCGCGATGCGGCCGACGTGCACCAGCGTCGGACGGTCCGGCGCGATGCCGAGGCGTTCGCGAAAGCGATTGCCGTTGCCGCCGGCGAAGCGTTCCATCTCCATGCCGGTCGGAATGATGTGCATCGGGCAACGCACGCCGTAATCTTCCAGCGCCTGCTGCATGGCTCGCGACGGCACCACCAGAGCATCCAACGCCGAGCACTGAGAAACAGTGAAGCGCCGTGCGACGAAACGCATCACCGAGCGGGGAATCACCGGCACGTAGTGATGCAAATATTCCTCGAAGTACGTGTGGTAGGTCTCGATGACCGGCACGCCCAGCTCGCGGGCAATGCTGACGCCGTGATAGTGCGCCAGAAACGGCGTTTGAATGTGGACCAGGTCGAAGCCGCCCTTCTTGAGCTCGGGCCGCAGCGCTCGCAGGTCGCCGGCTTTCATGATGCGATCTTCGGGATCGCGAGGCAGGTAGCGCGAGGGCACGCGGATGATGCGCCCTTCCTGTCCGGCATCGCCCGCCGGATATTGAGGAGCGATCAACACGGTCTCGTGACCCGCGGCGTGCAGGCCACGCCGGAAGGTCTGGATGGAAGTGGAGACGCCGTTGATCCGCGGAAAATAAACATCCGAGATCATCAAAATACGCATGCCGGCACTCGCGATGAAACGGGTGCGCGGCAGCGTATGGCGTTTACATGACGATTCGATGAAGCCCGCCCTCAAAGGCCAGCAGGCGGTCTGCGATCTGGTGTAGAACCACCGTCGGGCTGAAACACAGGTTGAAATAGATGTCGTTCAAACCGTCGCTGCTGACCCTGGCGCTGCTCGCTGCCGGACTACCCGCCGCACGTGCGGACAATCCGATCATCCAAACCAACTTCACTGCCGATCCGGCGCCGCTGGTGCATGACGGAGTGGTTTATCTGTACACCAGTCACGACGAGGACGATGCCGAGGGCTTCAAGATGCTCGACTGGCGGCTCTACAGCTCGACGGACATGGTCAACTGGACCGATCACGGCGTGGTCGCCTCGCTCAAGACCTTTGCATGGGCGGTCCAGTCAAACGACGCATGGGCGCCGCAGGTGATCGAGCGCGGCGGCAAGTTTTATCTTTACGTGCCGATCAGCGTGGTCGGGCAGCCCAAGAATGTCATTGCAGTGGCAGTCGCCGATCAGCCCTCGGGGCCGTTCAAGGATGCGCTCGGCAAGCCGCTGATCGCGCCGGGCGAAGGTTACATCGATCCCACGGTGTGGATCGACGACGATGGCCAGGCCTATCTGTATTGGGGCAATCCGAATCTGTGGTACGTCAAGCTCAATCCAGACATGGTCAGCTACTCGGGCTCGATCATGCAGGTGGAGTCGAAGCCGGCGGACTACCAGGAGGGGCCGTGGTTCTATAAACGCAACGGCCACTACTACATGGCCTACGCGTCGAGCTGCTGCCCGGAGGGAATCGGTTATGCGATGAGCCGGGCAGCGACCGGCCCCTGGGTGCACCAGGGCAAGATCATGGATCCCAACCAGGGCTCCACCGGCAATCATCCCGGCATCATCGACTACAAGGGCGGCTCGTATCTGTTCGGCTTCAACTATCGCCTGAACTTTGCAATGACCCCAATCCACCACGAGCGCCGTGCCATCACCGTCGAAAAATTCTCATACAACGAAGACGGCACGATCCCGAATCTGCCCTGGTGGAACGACACAGGCGTCGCGCAGCTTGAATGGATTAATCCCTATGAGCGCGTCGAGGCGGAGACGATCGCTTGGACCTCGCGCATCAAGCGGGACCGCGATCGGCCATACGATTGGGCGCCAGGCGTGACCACCGCGATGAACGATCGCAGCGGCATGTATGTAACGCGAACCGCCAATCGCACCTACCTGAAGGTCGCTGGCGTAGATTTCGGAACAGCCGGTGCGAAGACCTTCATGGCGAGCGTCGCCCACGGCGCACCCTCGTCCGTCATCGAGCTGCACGTCGACCGGGTTGATGGGCCGATGATCGGATCGCTGCCGGTCGAGAAAACGGCAGCGCCCGGACACTGGCAGGAAAGGACCGCCACCGTCTCGGGCGCAACCGGCATCCATGATCTTTACCTGGTATTCAGAGGCGGCAACGAACCTTCTCTGGTAGACGTCGACTATTGGCGTTTCGCCCGCTGAGGCTTACGCGGCGGCCTGCTGCTGGAGGGCGGCGATGCGCTCTTCGATCGGCGGATGCGACATGAACAGGCGCATGAGCCCGCCGCTCGCCTTCTCGGTGTTGATGCCGAAGGCCTGCATCGAATCCGGCAGCGGCGCCGAGTGCGCGCGACGCAGACGTTCCAGCGCACCGATCATGTTCTGACGACCGGCCAGGTTGGCGCCGCCCGCGTCGGCGCGGAACTCGCGATAACGCGAGAACCACATGACGATCATGCTCGCGAGGATGCCCAGCACCAGCTGCGCGATGATGGTGGTGATCATGAAAGCCGGGCCGTGGCCGCGCTCGGTTTTGAACACGACCTTGTCGACCGTGTAACCGATGACGCGCGACAGGAACACGACGAACGTGTTCACGACGCCCTGGATCAACGTGAGCGTCACCATGTCGCCGTTCGCGACGTGGCTCACTTCATGCGCGAGCACCGCCTCGACTTCGCGTTGTGACATGCCGTTCAACAAGCCCGCGCTGACCGCGACGAGCGCATTGTTCCGACTCGCGCCGGTGGCGAATGCATTCATTTCCGGCGCATCGAAAATGCCGACTTCCGGCATGCCGATGCCGGCCGCTTGGGCTTGGCGACGCACGGTTTCAACCAGCCAGGCTTCCTGCGAACTGCGCGGCTGATCGATCACACGCACGCCCATCGATTGCTTGGCGATGAACTTGGACAATGCCAGCGAGATCAGCGAGCCGGAGAAGCCGACGACCGCCGAGAACACCAGCAGGCTGCTGAGGTCGAGCCCGGTGCCTTGCGCATTCAGAATGCGGTCGACGCCGAGCAGGCGCAGGGTGACGCTGAGAACCAGCAGGATGGCTACGTTGGTGGCTACAAACAGCAGTATTCGTTTCATGATGGATCGGTACTGTGGGGAACAAATACAGAAACGACGATCGCAGGACACTGCGATGGATATGCGGCCGGACGCGCCGCGTTCAAGCGGGCGTCCGGCGCAGGGCAAGCGAGGATTAAGAGCCGCTGGCGGCGCCAGCAGGCTTCGCAGCAGTCTTTTTGACTTTAGGCGGCGCTTTCTTGGGCAACGGCGTGCCGTTGCGGAGCGCTTCGAATTCTTCGGCGAGATACAAACCGTCGTCGGAGCCGTTCCACGTCGCACCTTGCGGTACGCGATTTTCGACGTGGCGTGCGGCGGCGATGTACGACTCGATGGTCGTGTTCTTACGCGACACCGGCACCGCGATGCCCCGCGGCTGCGCGACCATCTGATTCACGACTTCCAGATCGACGGCGGAATCGTGCTGTTTCAACTTCTGCCACAGCTCGTCCTTGATGCCGGCATTGATCAGCGCCTCCGCGGCCTGCGGATGTTCGCGCTCGTCGTCCTCCAAGATCGGGAACGCCTGCACATACATCGCGTCCTTGTGCCAGCCGAACACGAACGGCTGGTTCACCACCGTCACCTTGGTGCCGACCGGAATCTGGTCGTACAGCTCGGAGATGTCTTCCGGATAGAAACGAATGCAGCCGTGGCTCGAACGCATGCCGACGCCATACGGTTTGTTGGTGCCGTGGATCAGATAGCTCGGCCAGCCGAGCGTCATCTTGTAGGCACCGAGCGGATTGTCCGGCCCCGGCGGCACACGCGCCGGCAGCGGATCGCCGTTCTCCTTGTGCTCCTTGCGCACCGACACCGGCGGCGTCCAGATCGGATTCTTTTGTTTGCTGGTGACCTTGGTGGTGCCTTCCGGCGTCTGCCAGCCGATCTTGCCGATGCCGATGGGATGCGTGATCACCGTGCGCATGCCGTCGTCGGGATCGCCTTTCTTGGGCTTCGGGAAGTAATAGACGCGCAGCTGCGCCAGGTTTACGACCAGGCCTTCGCGCGGCGCGTCCGGCAATATGAATTGCGTCGGCACGATGATCTCGCGGCCCACGCCAGGGAGCCACGGATCGACGCCGGGATTGGCGCGCAGGATTTCTTCGTACCCGACGTTGAAACGACGCGCGATGTCGGGAAGCGTGTCCTCGCCCTGCACGGTGGTGATCTGCAGCTCGCCGACCACTTCGTCATGTTCAGGATCGAAGCGGAAGCGATGGGTCGCGATCGGGTCTTTGATCTGCGGCGGCGGCGGTTCGGGCGCGGCCTTCGGCTCGGGCGGGCGGATGATCTGACAACCGCTTGCCGCCAGCGCGAAGGCCAGCAGGGAGACTCGGGTCAGCCATTGAGGGCGGAACGACACAT